>CAZCGF010000133.1:0-12134 GCA_964498115.1 uncultured Planctomycetaceae bacterium
GGTCGCTTCTTCGCCGCGCGATGAGGGCAGGAAACCATCTGCCGGATTGACGGGCCAGATGAAGTGATAGGCCTCATAGAGCGCGGGGCGGATGAGGTCGTTCATGCCGGCGTCGACGATCAGGAAATCGCGGTCGCCGGACTTTTTCAGATAGACGACGCGGGAGATGAGGATGCCGGCGTTGGCGGCGATGCTTCTGCCCGGCTCCATGATGATTTTGAGGTCGCGGCCGACGAGCAGGGGGACGATGGCCTCGGCGTATTCGACGGCGGGTGGGGCCTCGCTTGCCTTGTAGTGGGCGCCGAAACCACCGCCGATGTCGAGGGTGTCGATGGCGAAGCCGTCGGCGCGAAGCTCGTCGATGAGGGTGAGGGTTTTCTTGATGGCGGCGACGTAGGGCTCGACGCTGTTGACGGGCGAGCCGATGTGGAGGTGGATCCCGCTGAGGCGGACGTGGTCCTGTTTGGCGTATTGATTGAAGACGCGGCGGGCACGCTCGAGGTCGACACCGAACTTTGTTTCCTTCTTGCCGGTGGACGTGTAGCGGTGGGTCTTGGGGTCGACGTCGGGGTTGACGCGGAGTGCGGCGTTGACGGTGACGCGGCGCTTTCGGGCGAGATCGATGAGGTTTTCCAACTCGGCCTCGGATTCGATGTTGAACCAGCCGATCTTCGCGTCGATGCCCTGATTGATTTCGTCGTCGGTTTTTCCGACGCCGGCGAAGACGATCTTGGCCGGGTCGCCGCCGGCCTGGAGGGCGCGATAGAGCTCACCGCCGGAGACGACGTCGAAGCCTGCGCCGCGGTCTTTGAGCAATTTGCAGATGTGCTGGTTGGCGCAGCTCTTAATGGAGTAGCAGATGATCGGATTCAGGGCGGCGAACGCTTTGGCGACGGCGTCGTAGTGGTGCAGCAGGGTCGCGGCGGAATAGACGTATGCCGGGGTGCCGACTTCTTCGGCGATTCGTGCAATGGGAACCTGTTCGCAGTGAAGCCGGCCGTCGGTGTAGTGAAAGTGATCCATAGGGCGGCGGATTATAGCGAAACGGCGGAGGTGTGGGGTGGCTGGTGAGGTGGGTTCGATCGTCCGGGAATTCGGCGGTCGTCGGTGACGGGATGATTGCGGCGGGGCGGGCGGGTCCTGCGGTGAACGACTTATGGGAACGGGCCAGGCGGGGGCGGCCTGACATGCGGCGGTGGAACTCGAAGGTGATTCGCGGTGCTTTCTGACGCGATATTATCCGGGCGGGGACATACCATTTGATGGGGGCGTTGTCCTATTCGTCGTGAGCGGCCCAAGCCGGCGCAGGAGCCGGGGACAAGTTGAATCGATGAGGCACGTGATCTTGCTGCTGATCTTCCAACTCGTTGCGATCTGTCAGGCGCACATGGGGCCTGTCGACGCACAGGTGCGCCAGGAAACTGATCCCAGCGTCACCTATCTCGATACGAGCTTTGAGGCCGAGGAGTCGCTGGAGCGGGTTCGGCTGCTGGAGGAAGACGGGCGCTGGGCCGACGCGGCGAAGCAGCTTCAATTCATCGGGCGAAAATTCGGCGGGCATGTGGTCACGCAGTCGGCGGGGCGATATGTGGCGATTCGGACTCATGTGAATCGCCGTATTGCGGCGTGGCCTGCGGAGGGTCTCGCTGCGTATCGGGCGGCGTTTGAGTCGGCGGCGGCATCGCGCCTGGCAACGGTGCGCAGCGGCAAGGATCCTCGCGAGTACCTGCTGGTCGCGGATGAGTATTTTGCGTGCAAGGTCGGGGCCGAGGCGCTTGATCTGGCGGCGCAGTTGTTAATTGAGCGAGGCGACTTTCAGCAGGCCCGAGAGGCGTATCAACTCTTGCTGGAGGCTCATCCCGATCGCGAGCATCAGACGGCGTGGCGGGTGAAGTCGGCGATTGCGGCGGCACTGGGTGGTGAGCCGGCCGAGCTGGAGGCGGAGGCGATGGCCGAGGCGCCGGCGTCGGCTGAAGTTTCGTGGATGGGACGAGTTCAGACGGCGGGCGCGTTTGCGCGCGAGCGGCTGGAAGAATTGAGGCGTCAGGTCGATGGTCGAGCCGAAGGCGCGGTCGGGGCGACGACGGCGCATCAACTTGGGGCCGACAATCTGCGCCGGGGATTCTTCGCCGCGACGTCGACGCCGGAAGCGAGGCTTTGGAAGGTTGAGATTGCGGGCGAGCTGCTTGCGGGCGATGGTGAGGGCAAGTCGTCGATTCTGGACGATCCGTCGCTTGCGGAGACTTTTGCGCGGGCTCTGCAGAGCGGGAAGCTGGTCAATACCATTCCGGTGACGGGCGGGGGACTCGTTTATTTTCACGACGGGCGCAAAGTCTGGGCGATCGATCCGGCGAGATCAGATGCGGTGGTTTGGACGTTCGGCGGGGAGGACGCGACGCTGTCTTCGTGGTGGCTGCACGAGGATTCGGTCGCGCCGCTGAGCACGGCGCTGTATGCCGCCGGTCGACTGTACGTCAGTGTGCTCGATGTGCGCGCTGGGGCCGGGGACAAGACGGAACCGGCGGGGCACGGGCACTGCGTGGTTTGCCTGGACGCGGCGACGGGCCGACTGATCTGGCGAAATGATCTTGATGCGTTTCACTCGGAGTTTGAAGAGGCCGAGCTGGATGGTTCGCCGATTCTGCACAATGGCGATTTGTTTGTCGTCGGGAGGCGGAGGAAGTCGTTCGGGTTTGAGGCGTGTTATCTCTTGCGGCTTAAGCCTGACGACGGACGGCTGACGTCGATGATCCATTTGGCGGAGGCGGCGACGGGCAGTTATGGATATCGGCGGGCGACGGTTTCGTTGCCAGCGGCGTCTGGGGATCTGGTGTTTGTGCAGACCAACCTCGGAGCGATCGCCGCGGTGTCGACGGCGCTGGATCGAGTCGCGTGGATTTACACCTATCGAACCTCCGCCGATCAGGGAGGCGATCCCCTTTGGCCGGAGCGAGGGGGGCGGGCGATTCGGTCGTGGAATTATCAGCCGGTCATGGTTTGGCGCGATGCGATCGTTTGCATGCCGCTGGATACGACGGGTGTGTTTGTGCTTGGCCAGCGAGCGGGTGAACTCCGCGAGCCGATCGGCGGCGAAGCGTTGCACGCTCCGCAGATGCTGCTGGGGATCGCCGAGGATCGGCTCTATGTGGTGGGCAACGAGGTCGCTTGTTATGACCTTTCGGCTCGACGGGTCGTGTGGCAGAGGCCTTTTGAGCTCGGCCAACTCAATGGGCGAGGTTGTCTCACTGAAACGGGCCTCATGATCCCGATGGATCGGGCGCTTCTGACGTATCCGCTGGATGGGGGGAAGGCGCAGGTTCTTCCGTGGAAGATCGGCGAGGCGGGCAATCTGGTGCCGTTTGGCGAGCAGGTCATTGTTGCGCCGCCGGGCATGGTTTACGGGTTGTCGGATCGCGCCAACGTCTTTGACATGCTGACGCGGCGCGAGGCGGAGCGTCCGGATGATGCGGCGCCGTGCATGGCACTGGCGGAACTGGCGCTAAACAGCGGCCAATATGAGCGCGGTTTGGCGTCGGTGGAGGAGGCGGTTCGGCGGGTGGGTGGATTCGCCAGACTGACGGATGATGCAACGCGGCGACGATTGTTCGATCAACTGATGAGTTTTGCGACGATGCTGGATGCGCCGGATTCGCGCGGCGGCAAGGGGCCGGCTGCGACTGAAGCAGCGATCGCGTTATTTGAAATGGCGGGGCAATGTGCGCCCGGGCCTGAAGACTATGTACGGCAGAGATTTCGACTGGCGGGGGTGCTGGCCGGCGCCGGCCGGGCGGCGGAGGCGGTTGGGTCGTATCAGCGGGTGCTGGGCGATCCGGCGCTGCGACGATTGACGGTTCGGTTGACCTTGCCGCTCACGCTTCAGGGGCTTGTGGGTGAATCACGATCGGCGGAGGCGGCGGAGATGTCGGTCACGGCGCCGATGGAGTCTGTCGTGGCCGGGGCGTATGCGGCCGATGCGATTGAGCGGTTGATTGGCGCGCACGGTGCGTCGGTTTATGCGGCGGTGGAGGCGCAGGCGGCGAATCGGCTGAAGATCGCGGAGGCGGACGCGGACGCGGCGCGGATTTTAGAGGTCGCGGAGTCGTTTCCGAACGGCGCGGTCGCGACGGCGGCCTATGCCGCGCACGCGGACTTGCTGCGCGGGAAGGGGGAGTTTGAGGCGGCTTCGCGGTCATTTCGCCGTGCGCTGGAGAAGAGGAACTTTGACGGCCGGGCATCGGTGATTTGTCGCTATGTCGAATGTCTCGTGTCGGCCGGGCGGACTTCGGACGCTGCGGAGTGGATCGATCGGCTGGAGCGCGACTATCCGCGGTTTGAACCACGACACTCGGGACGTCGGGTGAGCAGTGCGGCGTATCGGCGGGTGGTGCTGGGCGACGAGCGTTTCGGCGAACCGCAACACTCGGCGCGGCCGGGCGCGGGTCGCGAGACTTACAAGCGACTCTTTGCTGAGAAGGCGGTCGTGCTCGATCCGGTGTTTGACGATCTGCCGCATACGACGTGGGACTCGATGCTCGTGGCGGTGGGAGGGCAGGTTGAGGCGCGGCATGCGGTGACGGGGCGCGGGCTTTGGCCGCGGCCGCTGGGTACGAAGTCGCTGCCGAGTCTGTTGGGCATGGACGGGTCGCGGTTCATTCTCTCGACGCCGTGGCGCATCTTTGCGGTGACGCGCACGAGCGGGCAGGTGTCGTGGGCGTTCGGCAATGAGCCTGACGACGATCCGATGCTGGAGCCGGAGGAGACGTCTCCGTGGTCGCAGCAGATCCTCATGGCCGAGCGGCTTTATTGCGCTTCGGATCGCGGACAGATTGTTTGCGTCGAGTTGTCGGACGGGACGGTGCGATGGTCGCTGCGGGCCGAGTCGTCGCTGGCGGGGCCGATCGCCGTTGACGAGCGGTATCTTTGCTTCCCGACGTGGCAGGGGAGCGAACTGGTTGTGACGGTGGTGAATGCAGATACGGGCAAGGCGCTTCGGACGCTTCGCCCGAGCGACGCGTGGCCGATGCAGGCGATGCGGATGACGCGGCGGCATCGGCTGCTTATTGTCCGATCGACGTCGATTCAGTGTTTTGATCTCGACGCGAGTAAGTCGGAGTGGATCATTCAGGCGCCGGATCACTTTACACTCTCGACGCTTCAGCTGGATTCTGATTCGCTCTATGTCAGTCCCGATGGACGGCGTGTGAACAAGTACGACCTCGATGACGGGCGGCTGGTCTGGAGCAGTTCGGCGATCGGCAAGGCGTCGGATCAGGCGATCTGGGTGGGGCGATCGCGCGGAGTGCTTTATATCGCGGGGCAGGATCGACTCGAGGCGCTGGACTGCGCCGACGGTCACGGATTGTGGAGCGCTTCGGCTCCCGGGTGCCTGGGGGTTCAATCGCCGCGACTAGCGGCGGACAGCATCATCACGATTTCCGCGGAGCCGCAACGGCGACAGGCCCGACCGGTTGAGGATGAGGTCGACAAGGATCGGCGGGTGTATCGCATCTGCCGGTACAGTCTGGAGACCGGGGCACGGCTGGGCATGAAGGATGGGGAGTCCGCGGTTACTGAGCCGCTTGGCGCGTTCGGCGGTCTTCACGTGCGCGACAAGGCGGTCATCCTGCTCGACGGATCGATGCTCATCGGCTACGTTGACGGCAAGCCCGAGTGACGCGCGTTTTTCTTTGTGCGCATGGTGCGCCGCGCGGCATCGGCAGGTGAAGTGCCGTCGATCATGTCATCATCCATTGAGATTGCCGAGTTCGTCGATCCCTCGTTCGGGGAGAATGCGTATGTTGTGTGGCGCCGCCGGGGCGGGTCCTGCTGGATCATCGACCCGGGGCTGCCGCCATCGGCCGTGGAGATCATTGAGCATATCGGTCTGCACGAGCTGAAGCCGGATGCCATCGTGCTGACGCACGGCCATGCCGATCATATCGCGGGGGTGCCGGAGATTCGCTCGGCGTGGCCCGAATTGCCGATTCACATTGCCCGGGAAGAGGCGACGACGCTGACGGACCCGAAGGAGAATCTGTCGTCGGGCATGGGGATGGCATTTGCGCCGGGGATCAGGCAGACGCACGATCTTGCGGCGGGTTCGACGCTGACGCTGGACGACACGACGTGGCATGTGCTGGACGTCTCTGGTCATTCGCCGGGGGGACGGGCGCTTTACTGCGCGACGGCGGGGCTGGTGATTGTCGGCGATGCGTTATTTTCCGGATCGATCGGGCGGACGGATTTTCATCATTCGAGTCACGAGCGGCTGATTCGCAACATCAAGGAAAAGCTGCTGGTGCTGCCGGATGAGACGAAGGTTTATTCGGGACATGGGCCGGTGACGACGGTGGGGGCAGAGCGGGCGTACAACCCGTTCCTCAACTAGCGATCAGTCGTTTAATCAACGCGCAGGGCGTCGATTCGCCGGCGGATGGTTGCTTTCATTTCTTCGGGGAAGTGATTGGGCTTCGAGACGTAGATGCGCTCTTCGTCGAGCGTCAGAGCCTCTTCAAGTTCATCGGCGGCTTTGCGCTTCGCGTCGGCATCGCCGGTTGCGGCGGCGGCTTTTTCGTAGAGTTCGGCGAGGGTGAGCCGCTTGGTGGGAGAGGTCGGATAGGCTTCGACTGCTTTTTGCGTTGCGTCGATGGCTGCGCGCAGATCGGCGATGTCGTGGCCGATGACGAAGCGCTGGAAACGAAGTGTGGCGAGGTGCTGCCAGGCGGAGGCGTTGAATGGGTCTCGGGCGTGCATCACGTCGACGAGGGGCAGGGCTGATTGAACGTGGTCGATCTTGGCGACTCGGCGGGTGAGTTCTTCCAGGAGTTCGTCGGCGGCGGTTGCGTCCAGCGGGTAGGCGTCGGTCGCGACTGAGTAGGCGGCGTGGCCGGGGGAATTGACGTATTTGTCCCAGGTTGGCGCGTCGGCTTGAAGCCGGCCGATACGCAGATTCGCAGAGGCCTTCGCGGACGGGAGTACGAGGACAACGGTGATCGTCAGGGCAAGGGCCGCGCCGATCGCGGCGATGGCGATGGCCGCTTTTGGCGTGGGTTGTGCGATTTGTGTGACGGGCTCAGTAGCGGTTTCACTCGCGGGCGGTCGGGCGAGCGCCATTACGACGGCGGCGATGGCAAAGAATGTGGTTGCAGCGCCGCCGTTGAACATGGCGAGGTCGATACCGGCGTGGACCAGGAAGCCGAGCAGGCCGGCGCAGAGGGGGATGAGCATCGGCTTCGGGGCATCGGCGGCAAACTGCCGGGTAGGCCCTTCGAGCGAGAGGGCGATCATCATGACGATCCATGTGAGCGCGGGGATGTGCAGGACGAGCAGGGCGTATTCTTCGGTGGCGCCGGAGACGATGCATGCCCACCATGTGAAGACGAGGGCGCCCAGGCCGCCGGTCCAGAGGATGATGGAGCCGCCGGGCGATGGGTCGTTGGAGAGCGATTCGCGGCGTCGGGTCATGTGCCATGCGGCGCCGACAAGTATCGTTACGAAACCGACCAGGCCGAGTACGCCCCATTCCATCGCTATCTTGACCACCCAGCTATGCGGGTCTTCGACGTCCTCGGGGCATGAGACGTTTTTGTAGGCGGTGAAGAGCCGTCCGAAGTTGTTGGCGCCGATGCCCCAGGGTCCGCGGTCGAGCAGCATGTCCCAGGCGCCTTGCCAATAGAGGGAGCGAAAGAGCATGGAGCGGCCGAGTGCATCGGGTCTGGCACTGAGGGTGGCGGCCAGGGCGGCGGCGGCGAGGACTCCGCCGAGCAGGACGGCGATGACTGTGGTGCGCGGTCTGGCGATGATGACGCGGCGAAGAATCGTTCCGAGGAGCAGCAGGCCCAGGGCGATGGCCAAAGCGGCCGCGGCGCCTTTACTCTGGGCAGCCTGCAGGGCGGCGAGCCCGCCTGCGGCGATGATCGCGGGTGCGATGAGGGTCCAGCTCGGTCGAACCTTCAGCCGGCTGAGCAACAGGGCGATCGCGGTCATGACGATGAGGATCAGGTAGCTGGCGAGGACGTTTGGATGGGCGAAGTAGCCACTGACGGACCCGCTGCGGAGCCGCTGCTCGTAATCGTGGAGGAAGCCGGCTTCGGACGAGTTGCCATCAGCCTGCTGCGGCATCAGTTCGGCGCGATGTTCCTCGAAGTAACGAATTGTGTCCGGCGTTTCGATCCATTTCTGGTAGGCGCACTTTACGATTGTCATCGCTCCGGCGGTGAGGATGACGCACAGGGTCAAGCGAACGTGCCACAGTCGCGTCAGCAGGCGGCGCAGTGTCGCCGCGAAGAGGATCAGTCCGAGCATGTCGAGGCTGCCGATGACGGCCAGGTGCTTTTGGCCGGCGCGCCAGGTGGAGACGATCATCGCGACGAGCAGAAGTGCTGCGCCGATTTCCATTCCGGTCGGTGTCCAGGGGCGCCGACCGCGCCGGGGCATGGTGACCATGACGACCGCGGCGATTGAGACGATGAGCGCAAAGATCGCGAAGGTGGTCGCCGGGCCGGCGCCGTCGGGCACGTCGAGATGTCGGAACAGTCGGGGGACTTCAAAGGTGTGCGTTTCGGCGATGACGACGCGGAGGGGGATCAACGCCAAGAGGATGAGGAGACAGGCAGATAGGACCCAGCCATCGCCATTGCCGCGATCGGCCTGGCGTGCGGTCGCCGATTGTTTCCGAGCTGGATGATCGGCGGAGCGACTCACGGCTTTTCCCGTCTGTCAGATTCCAGCAGGGCGACCAATGCGACGACCAGAATTGTCTGGACGACGATTCCCCATGCCAGCGGCCAGGTTGCGCGGGAGAGGAGGATTGCGGGCATCGCGGTGACGAGGGTAGCGAGGTAGATGACCAGGACGGCCTGACGGACGCCCATGCCGCGGCGGACGAGTCGATGCGAAAAGTGGCGCCGATCGCCGGTCCAGATGGGCACACCCAGACGCCAACGGAGAAAAACGACGCTGCAGGTGTCGTAGAGCGGCACGGCCATGACGACGAGCGGGGCGAGTACGCCGAAGGGCTCCTGTCCTTCGCCCGGGGCGGCGAAGGTCGTCAGGATGGTGAAGACGGCGAGAAGCATGCCGATGACGAGGCTTCCGGCATCGCCCATGTAGACTCGGGCCGGATGAAAGTTGAAGGCGAGGAATCCGAGCAGGGCGCCGGCGAGCAGGGCGCAGCAGATTGGAACGAAGAGTTGTCCGGCGGCGAGGGCTGCCACGGCAAAGACGGCGGCGGCGATCATGCCGACGCCGGCAGCGAGGCCGTCCATGTTGTCGAGGAAGTTGAAGGCGTTGGTGAGGGTGAGAATCCAGAGGACGGACAGGAAGATGGATAGACCAGACGGCAGGTGTGACATGAGGCGGAGGTTGCAGCCGACGACGAGGAAGAGGGCGATGAGAATCTGCCCGATGAACTTGACGCGCGCCTGCATGGGGCGGACGTCGTCGGCGAGTCCGATGGCGCACATGGTGACGGCGGCGACGACGATTCCGAGTCCGACAAAAGTCTTGGAGGCGATGCCGGGAAGGTGTATGCGAAGGGAATCGGGGAGCCAACTGGGCGGATTATCCGCGAGGAGCCATGCGAAGGAGATGGCCAAGACGATTGGGAGCAGGGCGGCGAGGGTGATGGCGACGCCTCCGCCGAGCGGCGTGGGTCGATCGTGGGCTTTTCGTCCGCCGGGATGATCGACGAAACCGGTTGCGGCGGCCCACCTGGCGACGAGGCTTGTCCCGAGGGCGGAGATGATCGCCGCACAGACGAGCGCCACACATGGAAGGATCGCTCTAGTGGACACGCTTGATGCGGTTTCCTTCGCTTTGAGTCATCGCAGCTACGCCGAATCGCGATGACACTGAGAATGCAGTCGGCCGATCGGAGTCGACGCGCTCCATATTGGCGGGCCTCGCAAGAGTCGGGCGTGACGCGTCGTCCTCCGCGGCGGCCCCATCGAGTACCTGAGCTTTGATGCTATTGAAAGCGTCTTCCAGAGTCTATATCCTAAGCCGCATGCGAGAGCGAGGGTCCGGGTGAAGAAGGAACTGCGAAGCAAGCTACGGTCGGTCTTGTCGTCGCTGTCTCCCGAGCAAATCCACGAACAATCGCGGCGTGCGGCGTCCCTGCTGTTTGCCCAACCCGAGTACCGCCAATCCCAGATTATGATGATTTTCCTGTCGCTGCCACAGGAGCCGGACACGACGCCGATCGTTCTTCAGGCGTGGCAGGATCACAAAAAGGTGTTGGCGCCGCAGGTGATCTGGGACAGCCGGCAGATGATGCCTCTTGAGATTCGCAACCTCGACGAGGACATCGGCAGTAATCAATTTGGTATCCGTGAGCCGATCCACGGGATGCCAATTCCCATCGAACTGATCGATCTCGTCATCGTACCAGGACTGGGCTTCGATCCGTTTGGGAATCGTCTCGGTCGAGGTCGGGGATTCTATGACCGGTTCCTGAGCAAGCCGGAGTTTCGGGGCGTTACGTGCGGGCTTGCGCTCGAATCGCAGGTGGTGGAGTCGATCCCGGCGGCGCATCACGACGTGAAGGTTCGGATGCTGGTGACGAACGAGACCGTTCGGCGATTTGATCCTTAGAATTCACAGCGTCGTGCGTCGGTGGCGCGCTTTGGGGTTGAATCATGGACGATCGACTGTACCCTATCGTGCGCGAACGAATGGAATTCGTCCGCTGAACTTCTGGACGACTTGCTTGCCGCGTCGGCCTTGACTTGCACATTTGCTGGAGCGACTTCCTTGCCCCCTTTTTCCGCGCCACGTAACGTTTCATGGCCTTTGGTTTCGCTGGTTGTATTGATTGCCGCGGCGACGTGGAGCCTTTACGCGTGGCGCAATCTCGGTGAGCCGGCGGAAGTGAATCTCGCCTCGGGTGAGGCCGGGACGTCGGGCGAGCGCGAAAATAATCTTGAGCCCGAGCATCCTGTGAGTTTGCGGGCGACGCGGCCGACATCGCCTGCACCGCAGTCGGCCGAGGACGACATCGCGCCGGCAGGTGACGCCGCGGTGACGCCGTCGGGCAGCGTGAATGTGAATACCCCTCCGGCCTTTGCCGAACCGATCGAGATGGAGCTGCATAAGGCGGCGGTCCCTGAGGTCGCTCCTGCGAATGAACTGCTGACGAAGGCCAAGTCGGCGATGGCCGTGGGGAACCTCATCGAGGCACGGGCTCAATACTCGGCCGCGCTGAGGCAGGAGGTTGCTCCCGAGAGCGCGGCGCGAATACGCGCGGAATTGACGCGACTTTCGCAGGCGCTGCTCTTTTCCCGGGCGACGAACACCAATGACCCGCTGACGTCGATCCATATCGTCCAGCCGGGCGACACGATCTATGTGCTGGCTAAGGAGTTCGGCGTTACCGAGGAGCTGATCATGTCGATCAGCGGTGTGACGGAGCCGAACCGGCTGCGGGTCGGGGATCGATTGAAGGTCATTCGCGGGCCGTTCAGCGCGGTGATTTCCAAGTCGGATCATCGCATGGACTTGTTTTTGGGCGATCAGTACGTGCGGAGCTATCGGGTTGGACTCGGGACGAACGGCGGGACGCCCACGGGAACGTGGATGGTGATCTCGAAGTTGAAGAATCCCGACTGGACCGATCCGATCAGCAATCAGTATTACCTTGCGGAGGACCCGGACAACCCGATCGGCGAGCGGTGGGTGGGACTGGAAGGCCGCTCGGGTGAAGCGGTCGGCAGGACGGGCTTCGGCATCCACGGGACGATCGACCCAGCGAGCATCGGCGAGAATATGTCGATGGGCTGCATCCGCATGACGGCGGAGGACGTCGCCGAAGTGTTTGACCTGCTCGTTGAATACAAGTCGCAGGTCACTATCAATCCATAAGCGCCGGGCGTTTGCCTCGGTGCTTCAATTCAATATCGTGACTTTGCAATCGGGCGGGGAGCGCCGCTTTTGAAAGAGAGGGCGCTATGGGGATGCTGCCGCGCGTTCGTATCGGGCGACGACGGCGCAGGCGGTGGAGTCGCTCCAGACGTTGATGGATGTGCGGTACATGTCGAGCACGCGATCGACGGCGAGGATGAGGCCGACACCTTCGAGGGGAAGATTCACGGCGCTGAGGACGACGACCATCATGACGGTGCCGGCGTGGGGGATTC
>CAZCGF010000134.1:0-11863 GCA_964498115.1 uncultured Planctomycetaceae bacterium
GCTCACCGTGTCGCCGCCGACGCCGAAGTGCTTCTTGATGATCTCGTTGATCTCGCTCTCTTTGGCGAGGACCGGCCTCACTTCGAGACCGCAGAGCATGCGCAGCTCATCAAATGCGTAAATCTGGAAGGGGTCCGGCGTGGCGACGCGAAGCGAGCCGTTCTCGCGATCCAGCGGAATGAGCTTCGCGCGATGGACCAGCTTCGACGGCATCTTGCGGAGAAGCTCGACGTTGACCTGCACTTCGCCGCCCGCCAGATCGACCACGTCGAAGTGATAAAGCTCGCCGAGTGCACCGAGCACGGCCGTCTCGGTGCAATAGCCAAGGCGCACGAGGACGCGATCGAGCCGGTCCGTGGGCCCGCACTGATCGTTCGCGGATTTCAATTGATCCGCGTTGATCGCTTTCTTCTCGATGAGAATGTCGCCGAGGTTCACGCCATATCCAGTTCTTGAGAGCTTGCCCGAGACTATAGATCGCACGCGCTGATCACGCCGCAATTGCTCGGCGACCATCCTCGGGGCATCGCAACTCCATTAGAGTCCTATGTTTTATCAGATATCCGGTTGCGGGAGTTTCGCTCGGGTCTGATATTCCGCAACTCCCGTCAACCCGCCCGGCAGGAAAAACCGGGCTCGGCTCGTCAGTCAAAAAGCCGTTAATTCCTATATCGTCATAACTTACGGCCGAATCGGCAGGGCGACATCCATGATCCCCGGCCCCTCCCAGGCCCACCGATCGTCGGTCGCCCAGCGCAGGGCGGCCAGCATCCCCGCGTACTCGCAGGCGCAGGCCAGGATCTCAAAGTTCTCGCAGACCGAGATATTCCGGCCGAAAACCGTCATCGACTGGGAAAGGGCAATTGGGTGGTCGCGCTGGAATGCCGGGTCGGCCGGCGCGGTCGGGTCGAGCCGCAGCCTCTGCTCATGGCGAAGTCGCCACAGCCCGGTCTGCACTTCTGACAGTTTGCCGCCTACTTCTCCCAGGCACCGAAGCGTTTGCTCCGGCTTGAGCGCATCGAAATCAATTGGGTCCTGAGGATCGGCGAAAGGGAACAACCAGCACAATGCACAAAACTCGCCCCATACTTGGCGGAGACGTAGCTGGATGTCCTGATCGTCGTACTCCGCGATGATCTCCCGTGGAATCAGTAGTTCGCGGCACCGGCGAACGGGCCCGGGCGGGGGGGTCTTGATGTCATGGGTCTCGGGCGAGACGCCGGCCCGCTTACACCATGCCACACGAAGCGCGACGAGATTCGCCTGCACAACGCGCGCAACGGCGGAGATGTCCTCCATCGAGCGGGGCGTCAAAGCAGGTAGTGAGATCGGATGGTTCACGTTAACCCCATGCTATCGGACTGTAGCCGTAGGGCAATTCGCCGCTCGGTTGCCGTCTGGATCGACCTTCAATCTACTGGGTCTCCGCACTCGTAAACTCTACAGGTACTGGCATGTCCGATTTTTCCGGTCGTAGGGTCTGATCCGAATGGATCGGCACAACGCGGACCTCAGCTTTGCCCTCCCGGGTGACTTTTCGCGCAAGTGCTGCCCTCATTTATGGGAATGCACGTGCATTTTTTACCGGTCGAAATGGCCCGACAGTGGCTATTGGAGGTCGATTTTAGGGCCGATAGGTCTTGACTGGGATGTGCCAAATGAGTTACTATGCGAAGCAGCCAAACGATGGCGAGCGAGCCGAGAAAAGAAGCCTCACCCAAGAAAGTAAGGAATTTAGTTCGTTCGGTGCCGCTCGCGGCAACCTACCTTCACCTATTCAAACCCAACGATGCGAATCGACTGCGATAATCAATCGCTGTCGAGGTTTGCAGAGTGTCGGGTGCCCCGGTGAGGTCGAACATTCGAATTCCTTCAGGGGCGGTTTGGGGAACGGATTGCTTGGTCGGGAATCTGCATCTAACAGGTTACAAATCGGACGCCGGGATGCCGCATGGTCTCTCGCGCGTCTCACTTTCGTTAATTGAGGAATGAACTGAATCTTCCCTGAAGCGAGAACGCAAGGGTATCTCTGAACAGAAGGAGCAGGATCGATGGTGATTCGAAGGAAATTGTTCGCAGCAACCGTATTGGCCACAGTGGCCCTCTGCGGTTTCACGACATCGTGGGTTTTTGCGGCCGGACCGCAAAACGCATCGCCGGCAGCAACAAGCAACGAGCTTGAAATCCAGCCGCGCCTGGTCGAGGCGGTCCAGCATCTACCGATGCCCGCGACGCCCGAGACCGTTGCCTCGCCACGGGGCGTTGTGACGACCTGTACGGTTCCTCCCTGCGAAAACACGATCTACGCTCCGGGCGGTGGAACCGGCGGCGGCTTCGTCTTCGGAAACAATAACGGCGATCGCGTTGACGACGACGTTTACCTGACCGGTACGGCGCGATTCGTCTGCAGCATGAACCTCATCCTCGGCGGTATCAACAACTCGGGCATCCTCGCCCCGGTTACCGTCAGCGTGTTCTCCGGAAACACCAGCCCGATCTGTCCCGAAAGCCCCGAATCGCAGTTGCTGTTTTCGGCCACTCAGAACATCACCCTCTCAAACCCCCCGCAAATCGTCACCTTCTTCTTCGATCCTCCGGTGTACGTGAACGAGGACTTTGTTTGGGTGGGAATGTCCACTCCGCCGCCGACGAATGACGCATTCTGGAGCATCGGCGGCTATCCGACGGTCGGCCACTCACTCGACTTCTTCGTAATTGAAGACTTGTCGCAGCCAGGCGGCCAGATCTGCAACGGCGACTTCGTCTTCTTTGGCGGCAGCCCTTACTCGGCCTTCAGCGTTCAGATCAACGCCACCGACGGCGCTCCCGGCGCCTGCTGCAACCGTGACATGAACATGGGCGGCATGGGAACCTGCACCGACACCGTCGCTCGCGCTGCTTGTATCGTCAACACCGTCAATACCTGGAAGCCCGGAGCCTGTGTCGATTTCGGCACCGATCCTTCGTGTAACCTTTGTATCTCCGACGCTGTTTGTATGGCGGGCGCGACGGCCGAAGGCGAAGCCGTCTGTTCAAGCGGATATCGCGACCTGTTCAACCAGGGTTGTCTTGAGTCGCCTTTTGCCTTTACTTCGATCAGCTGTGGTCAGGCGATCTGTGCGACCTCCGGAAACTACGCACCCTTCTGCAACACGGTCAACGATTGTATTCCTGGTCAGTCCTGCAACAGCAATACCTGCAGCGGTCCCGCGGTTGCCCGCGACAATGACTGGTACCTGCTGACCCTGACTCAGCTCACCGAAATCACCGCGACGGTCGAAGGTCGACTGCCGATGCAGATTTCGATCATGGACAACGGCGGTGCGATGCCGTCCGCAACTTGTCCGACGGCTGCCTTCGCGTTTCTCGAGTTCGCCAACAGCCGGCGAGCCTGCGAGCCGATTTCGGTCACGCGCTGTCTGCCGGCCGGAACATGGATCCTCCGCGTTCGACCCGACGTGCTGACCGGAATCCCGTGCAACACAAAGTACCGCATCAGCGTCAGCTGTTCGCCCTGTAACCTCCCCAATGGTGCATGCTGTGACTCCTCGATGGCCGGTTGCACTGAGCGACCGGAAATCGGTTGCAGCGGTGCGGGCGGCTTCTACCTCGGAGATGGCACCAGCTGTGCCGTCGAAGGCCTGACCTGTCCGGGTCTGCCGCCGAATGACAACTGCGGCAGCAACAAGCTTGTGGTCTCCGGCGTCATGGCCTCCGTGACCTACAACTCCAGTCTTGCAACGACCGACGATCTTGCCGCCCACCCCGGTGCGGACATCCCCGCGGATTGCCCCATTGGCGAACTCGCGGCGCCCAATGCCCAGATCGTCGCCGACGTCTTCTACAACTACCGGATTCCCACGAGCTTCAACGGCTCGCCCGTTACCTCGGGTGACGTGGTCATCAGCACCGCCGGCGCCAACTTCGACACCTGGGTTGTCATTTACGGCCAGCCCAATTTGGTCAACAACTGCGGCGTCGGCCTCTGCGGCGCTCCTCAGTTCACCTGCAACGACGACATTCTTGCCAGCGATTCGATGGCCTTGAAGTTTAACTCGTTGTCGTACGTGACCATGCCGGTGGAATCTGGAAACTCCAGCACCTTCGATCCGGGCGACTGTATCAAGGTGCGAATCGGCGGAGCCGGCACGGCTCCCGCGGGTCGCGGAAACGGCGTCTTCAACGTCGACTTCATCCCGCGAAGCTCGCCCTTCTCGCTCCAGACCGGCCGATGCTGCTTCGGCGACGGAACGTGTTCAATCACGCTCGACGAAAGTACCTGCATCGGGTTGAACGGTTACCCACGACCGGCGACCGACTTTAATGAAGGTGATCCGGCCGCTGCTGAGCAGGTGGCCGGCTGCAAGGCCGATCCTTGTCCGGGCCCCGGCGACTCCTGCTACACGGCCTTGGACTTCAACATGCTCGTTGGTTCGTCTGGAACGTACACCCAGTCCGTCCGAGACGTGCTCTATGTTAGGTACACACTGCCCGGCAGCGGAGCGGTCGTGATCGACACTTGCGGTACGACGGGCTTTGATACGATCCTGGCCGTCTATAGCACGATCGAAAACTCTCCGGGCGCCGGCGAGCGCTACGGTGACTGCGATCTTGGATCGCTGATCCTTCTGAATGACAATTGTGCCAACACTGAGTCGTCGGCTGACGGCGCCCTCGGTGCGGCGGCCTGTTACGGAGGTTTGAACTCGACTTCAAACTCGTGTCTGTGCTTGCCGGTCGGCGGCGGTCCGGGCCTCTCGGCGGGTTCGAACATCTACATCGCCATCGGCGGAACGGGCGGCTTCAACAACGACTTCTTCTACGGCGACTCGCCGCGTGAAGTCTTTGATCCCGTCACCAACGCGACCGGTGCACCTGCCCCGATCGTTCTCAACATTACGACGACCGCTGCCTGCTTCACCTGTCCGACATCCTGTCCGGGCGGCTCGCTGCAGGAAGGCAACGACGTCATCTGTGCCGATACGAGTGATCCTAATCCTCAGGACCTCCACAACGGTGGTTGCAATGCGACGCCGCCGTCGTTCAACGGTCCCGACATTGATTGCTCCGGTGGTCCGGTGGTCATCTGCGGTAAGGCTGGTAACTATGAGCAGCCCTTCCCCTGTGACAATCCGGTTGACTGCCCCAACGGTGAGCCGTGCACCGGCTCCGGTGGTTCCTGTATCGGTACCGCCCGCTTCGTCAATCGCGACGAGGACTGGTTCCGCATGACCGTCACCCAGCCGTCAACGATTCGCTGGCGCGTCCTGAGCTCGGCCTTCGCGGCTGAACTTGGAATCCTCAGCGATCCGGAAGGTGATTGCAGCGCCCTGTTCCTCTTCGCTGCCGACAGCGTTGACTTCGCCTGTGACCCGCCTGCTGGCACGCCTTCGACCCTCGAAGTCACGGCGGCCGTTTGTGCCGGTACCTACTACCTGCGAATTCGCCCCTCGGTCTTCGGAGGATTGGGTAACACGGACTGCAACTCTGATTACTCGGTCGAGGCTTCCTGTGAGCCGTTCAGCCAGCTTACGACCTGCTGCCCCGGCGACCTCAACGCCGACGGCAAGGTCAACGGTCGCGACATCCAGAAGTGGATCAGCGTCCTCTTCACACCGCCGACCGTCTTTGATGATTTCCTCGGCTGCTTCGCCCCGAACTTCTGTCGCGGCGATATCAACGGCGACGGCACGATCGCACTGACCGATCTCCCGGCCTTTGTGAATCTGCTCGTCACCTCCAGCAAGCCGGTTTGCACCCTGGCTCCGACCTGTTCGGATCCTGCGACAACCCAGGCGCCGTTCGACAACGTCGGCGCTTCGCGAAGCGATCTCGACCTCAATGGTTCGGGTCGGGCCGCTGACTGCTTCGTTCCCCTTGAGACCGGCACCATTACCAACATCTGTTGGTGGGGAACCTACATCCAGGTTGCCGGTGACGACTGCGTCGCCGCCGATCCGGATTGCTTCCACGTTCAGTTCTACCAGACCACGGCCAACCGCTGTCCGGGCACTGCGATCGGTGTGCCTCAGCACATTCCGACCGCAACGAACCTGACACGCGTCACCACCGGTGGCGGAATCATTCTGCCGGCGGCCGTGGCCACTGAGTTCTTCTACACCGCCACCCTCGTCACCCCGGTTGCAGTAACCGCGGGCGTTCCGATGTGGATGGAAATCACCAACAACACACCGGTCAACGATTGTCAGTGGTTCTGGGAACAGTCACCGCAGGGCGACACGCGCCACGCAGTGACCTCGCTCCCGGCCTCTGCTGATCTGCCGTCCAACTACACGGCATGCACGGTCGCCAACGTTCAGCAGCGCGACCTTGCATTCAGCCTCAATGTCCGAATTGCCAAGGACGGTTGCGGCAAGCCGACCGGTCGGTGCTGCTACGACGTACCGCCGCTCGGTACGCTTGACTGTCAGGTCACGACCGAAGACGTCTGTGTCGCCGTGCTCGACGGCGAATGGAGCGAAAACGGTACCTGTGCTCCGGTTAATCCGTCATGTACCGTTGGCCGCTGCTGCTATCTGGATCAGGCCCTGCAGACCGTGTGTGTGAGCACCATTCGCACGACCTGCGAACAGGCGCTCAACGGCATCTGGGCCAGCGGCGCAAGCTGCCCGTGTCCGACTGGACGCTGCTGTATCCAGGGTAACTGTACGTCAATGGTGAGCGAAGTTGCTTGTCGCCAGCAGGGTGGTATCTGGACCGCCGGCGCCGATTGTTCGCAGCAGTGCCCGACGGGTATCTGCAACAATACGGCCCGCTGCCAGATGCCCCATCTGATCAACGGCCTGCAGCAGGGTGGTTATGTGGCTGACCTGGACAACACCACCAAGGTGGCCGACGATTTCCGCACTATCAATACCGTGGGCGGGAACTTCGTGAACCAGGTCTGTTTCCGCGGATTCCACCGAACAGGTACTCAGGACTGCAGTCCGCTGGTGCAGACTGAGGACTTCGTCATCACGTACTACAACAACGGTGCAAACAACCTGCCCAATACCGCCAGCATTGTCGGTGGACCGTTCCTGGTCACGCCGCTCAAGAGTGTGGCGCTCGATACACTCGGCAACCCCGAAGGTGTTCAGGGCGGTGGTGTTCAGTACCAGTACGAAGTCAACCACGCTGCCGTGAACCTCACGGCCAACGCCTGCTTCTGGATTGAGATCCAGCAGGTCAACGTGGACGCGCCTTGTGTCTTCCTCTGGTCCACCTCCAACGAAGGTGGTAACCAGCGGTCGGCAATGACCAAGACCTCTGGTGCGGGTTCGTTCCCCTACCAGTTGCTGGATCGCGATCTGTCGTGGTGCCTCGGTCCGGTCAACCTCAACTCAGCAGGTTGCACCTTCCCCGCGGCCCCGATTCCCGCGAACGATCAGTGTGCAAACGCGACCAACATCGGTACCGGCGCTGTCGGTCCGATCGCCGGTACGACAATTGGTGCTAGTGCCGATCCAGGCTCGAGTGCCGGTTGTGGTGCAGCCGCCAATGCACGCGACGTTTACTATCGCTGGTCACAGGGCCCCGTGGCTCGTGCGACCATCTTCCAGCTCTGTACGCTCAACACCACGTTCGACGCTACGCTCTCGGTCCACAAGACCAGCAGCGGTGCAATGGGTTGTCCGGCGACCTCCGCCAGTGATTCGCAGATCGCGGTCAACGGTGGATGTAACGCGGACGGCTGCACGACCGGCCTTGGTACGAACCAGCTGTTCTTCCAGGGACGACAGCCGCGTCTGAACGTCGGTGCGGGTGCGGCTCCCAACTTGCTCCCGGCCAACACCCAGTTCCTCATCCGAATCACGGGTGAGACCAAGGGTGGCCCGAGCAACAACATACCGGACGGTGTGTTCACGCTGACGATCGAGCAGCCGTAAAAACGCGGCTCGATAGGTTCTGTTAACTCAATCGGCCCCGTCGGCTACTGCCGGCGGGGCCGATTTCTTTTTACGGAGCCGGCGGTTGCATCATTCCAAGCCATGCGGCTGCCTGACCACTGCGCGGAGATGGCCCTTCAGAATCGGAGCTTGTAATCGTTATTATCAGGTGGAGTCTTGGAGACTCATCGTTCGCTCAATGGCCCGCCAACCGCACGTCGCCGTTTGTCACGTCCGAGCAGATCTCACCGTCTCGAAATGTCACGACGCGCTCGGCGTATTCCGCGATGTCCGGCTCGTGCGTCACCAGCGCGATCGTCAGCCCGGTCTCGCGGTTGAGCTTCTGCAGAATCGCCATGATCTCTACGCCCGTCTTGCTGTCGAGGTTACCCGTCGGCTCGTCGGCCAGGAGGATCATCGGCCGCGTGATCAATGCTCGCGCGATCGCCACCCGCTGCTGCTGACCGCCGGAAAGCTGGTTGCTCAGATGCATCATCCGATCGCCCAGACCGACGAGCGACAGCATCTCCGCCGCGCGCGCTCGCCGCTCCTTGCGTCGCACACCGGCATAGCTCAATGGCAATGCCACGTTGTCCAGCACCGTCGTCCGCGATAGCAGATTGAAGCTCTGAAAGACAAAGCCGATCTTGCGATTCCGCAGGGCCGCCAGCTCCCGCTTCGACAGCCGGGTCACATCCTCCCCGCCCAGTTCGTATCGACCCTTGTCGCAACGATCCAGGCAGCCCAACAGATGCATGAAGGTGGACTTGCCCGACCCGCTCGGCCCCATGATGGCGACAAACTGGCCCGAGAGCAGATCCAGGCTCACGCCGCGAACCGCAGGCACACTAATCTCGCCGATGTGATACGTCTTGTACATGTCGCGCACACGGATGATGACTCCCGTGTGCCGAGATGGAGCGGCTACCGATTCGACTGTTGCTTCCAAGACCGCCTCACCTCATGGTTCGCGACGGATCAGGTCGACCGCCGCCGCGTCCGCCGCGCCAGTTGCGCTCCGTGATGACCTTGTCGCCCTCAGCCAGCGCGCTGCCGACGAGTTCCGTATAAGTGCCGTCGCTCAGCCCCGTCTCTACCTGAACGGGCTGAGGCTCGCCCTTGGCGTCCAGAATCCATACCGTCGGCGACGGAGCCATTCCCGATGTCTTCGTCGATCGTCCCGAGGCATCCGGCGGAATCGGTGAAAACCGAAGCGCGGAATTAGGAATCCGCACGGCCTTCTCCGCCTTGGCGACTTCAAAGGTCACATTCGCCGTCATCCCGGGCCGCAGCGCCAGATCGTCGTTTTCCGCCTCGATCAGCGTCACATACGTCACTACCGCATCGACGATTGTCGCGTTGTATCGAATCTGCGAAATCGTCCCGGTGAAGTCCCGGTCAGGATAGGCATCGACCCGAAAATGGGCATGCTTGCCCTCTTCAATCAAGCCCACGTCCGACTCGGCCACGTTGGCATTCACCTGCATACGCTCGAGTTCATTGGCGATCAGAAACAGCTCAGGCGCCTGCAGCGACGCCGCCACAGTCTGCCCCACGTCGATCGTCCGCGAGATAACCACCCCGTCGATCGGCGACCGGATGATCGTGCGATCAAGGTCCACCGACGCCGCATTCAGCAGGGCCTGTGATGCCTCCACCGAGGCCTGTGCCCCGTGCCAGACCGCCTGCGCAGCCTCCGCCGCCGCCTGGGCCACCAGGAACTCATTCTCGCTGGCCGTATTCGTCTCTGACAGCTTCTTGATACGGTCGGCCTCGCGCTGGGCGTCCTTGAATCGCACCAGCGCCTCCTCCTCCCGTGCCCGGGCAAGCGCCAGTTCGGCCGTCGCCTGGTTAAGCGCCGTCTTGAACCGATCCTGATCGATCTCCGCAAGGACAAACCCCTCGGTCACGCGATCGTTGAAGTCCGCGTGCCACCTGATGATTCGTCCGCTGACCTGCGACCCGACAATCACCTTCGTAATCGGCTCGATCGTTCCCGTCGCCGAGACCGTCTGAATGATGTCGCCGCGATCCAGCGCCGCGAGCACAAACCCCGGCTCCTGCTGATCGGCGATGAATTTTGCGTAGCCGAAGTAGCTGCCGCCCGCCAGCACTCCAACAATAATGAGCGTTCCAATGGCTTTCATGATGATTCCGCTGTGCGTTTCTCTCGGTGACAGATGCCTGCGGTGACCCGGAAACCTCGAGAGAGCCTGTGCCGAGACGCCGACCGTCGCGCCGTGCGACGTTGCCGACGCTGCCTGTTCCCTGTGAATCCTCTTTCCACGCTCGGGGCGTGGATTATAGCAGCCCAGCCGTCAGCGTGGCCAGTGACGAGATGTTTCACATTTGCACAGCGCCGACTCGCTGCTGGCCGCGTTGATCCTCCCGCCGTCGCCGCGTATCCTAAAGCGCACTTAAGGACCCCGATGAAATCTCTCCTTGATGAAAACGCGATTCATCAGACCCTCACCCGCCTCGCCGGTGAAATGGCCGCGTCCATTCCCAACGGCTGCCCCGTCGGCGTCGTCGGCATTCGTCGCCGCGGCGATGAACTCGCCCGCCGCCTCATGCCCCTTCTCGAAAACTGCGGACTCTCCGACGTCGCCTACGGCTCGCTCGACATCACCCTCTATCGCGACGACCTCGCCGAGATCGGCCCCTCCGCCGTCGTACGCACCACCGAGATCGACTTCGACGTCGCCGGCCGATATCTCTTCCTCATCGACGACGTCATCTTCACCGGCCGCAGCGTCCGCGCCGCCCTCGCCGCACTCATCGACCTCGGCCGGCCCAAGGCCATCCGCCTCGTCGTCCTCGTCGATCGCGGCGGCCGCGAATACCCGATCCAGCCCGACTTCGTCGGCATCCGCACCAGCTCCGATGATGCACACGTCACGGTCTCGCTCAGTGAAACCGACGGCCGCGACCTCGTGGAGATCGCGCCATGACCAGGACACAAAACATGCCCGAACCCACCAAACGCGTCGCCGCAGCACCGGAGCCGGACGCCGTCGTCTGGCCGCACAGACACCTCCTCGCCATCGAAGACCTCACCGCCGAACAGATCGAGCTGGTCCTCAACACCGCCCAGGCCTTCGAGGATGTCTCCACCCGCAGCGTCAAGAAAGTCCCCGCCCTGCGCGGCCGCGTCGTGGTCAATCTCTTCTTCGAGGACTCCACCCGCACCAAGATGAGCTTCGTCCTCGCCGCCCAGCGCCTCTCCGCCGACGTACTCGACTTCTCCGCCAAGACCAGCTCCCTCTCCAAGGGCGAGAGCATCCGCGACACCGTCCGCAACATCGAGGCCATGGGCGTCGATCTGCTCATCGTCCGCCACAACGTCGCCGGCACCCCCCACCTCATCGCCCGAAACGTGAGCTGCTCCGTCATCAACGCCGGCGACGGCCGCCACGAGCACCCCACCCAGGGCCTCCTGGACATCTACACCATGCGCCAGGTCAAGGGGCGCATCGCCGGCCTCAAGGTCGCCATCGTCGGCGACGTCGCCAACTCCCGCGTCGCAAGGTCCAACCTCCACGGCCTGCTCAAGCTCGGCGCCGAAGTCACCTTCGTCGGGCCCACGACGCTCGTCCCCCGCGCCTTCGAGCGCATGGGCGCGAAGATCGCCCACGAATTCGACAAGGTCATCGGCCAGTTCGACGTCATCAACATGCTCCGCATCCAGAGCGAGCGCATCAGCTCCAACGTCTTCCCTAGTTTGCAGGAGTATTCGCGCCTCTTCGGCCTCTCGACCGAGCGGATGAAGCGCGCCCGGCCCGATGTCTTGGTCATGCACCCCGGCCCGATCAATCGCGGCATCGAAATGTCAGCGGCGGTCGCCGACGGAGCCAACAGCGCGATCCTGCGGCAAGTGACCAACGGCCTCGCCATCCGCATGGCCGTCATGTTCCTCTGCAAACAAGCCGCCGACGGCGCCGCGTAATCCGCGGTGGTGGTGCCCGGCCAGTAGC
>CAZCGF010000135.1:0-11834 GCA_964498115.1 uncultured Planctomycetaceae bacterium
TGTATCCGCTCTCGGAGGAGGCGCATCCGATTCCATGAGCGACGGCGAGAGCCTGTCGACCGGAGAGTTGAACCGGTGAGTGTTTCAGTTCCGATTTTGCGTCCAATCGAAAGCGATGATCATGATCGATTCGAGCGACGGAGTGTCTGGCGCTTGTCGTGGTTGCTTCGCCGAATCGACGCAGGGGTAGCGAAGCGACGGATTTAGACCAACTCCCGCGTGGGTCGTTGGGCAGCCAGAAGCCGTAGGCACCCCAGACCGCGTGATGTGCGAGGACCATCCCGTGATTCACTCTCGCGCGCTGCGGCGGGCAAGCCCGCCGGCTAAATGGGCCTACACGCCCACCACGGCCGTCGTCTCCACCTGCCGGGCTGCGCCGTACTTCGCACGCAGCTCGCGCTCCAGCTCGGCGATCTGCGCATCGATCTCGGCCAGTTTCTGCCCCTCGCGGACCAGTTTGTCGCGGTGCCGCCGCAGGAAGTAGGCGATCGTCTCGATGCGAATCCTGATGGAGCCGGTCGGCTTGTTCTCGTCGATGTCCTTGAAGCAGAAGTACGGCGTGCCGCTGTTCTCGATGATCTCCTCGATCACGCTGTAGATCGGGGCATCGTGGCCGCACTTGAAGCTGGAGAGCTCCAGGGCGATCAGGTTCGGATGCCGCGCCGCGTACTTGGCCGCCCACACCTTGCGATTTGTGTTCTCGCTGTAGGCATTCTTCCATGCGTCCTCGATTGACAGCGCGCTGGCGAATTCTCCGCGGCGCACTTCCTCGCCGAAGAGCCGGTCGAGAATCTCCGGGTCGCGCGGCAGCACATCCATCGTGAACACCGGGTAGCCGAGCTTCTGCAATTCGTCGGGAATCTCGTGGCACACGCCGGGATCGTGGTGATACGGCCGCGTCAGCAGAACCACGCCGATCTCGTTATTCCTCTCCAGCCGCTCCAGGACGTCGCGGGCCTGATTGCGCAGGTCCTCGTTAAAGCTGTCGTAATACTCCCACGCAACCTTGCATGCCCGGGCGTTCTCTTCCATCGAGACGCCGAGCTTGTCGGCGAATTCCTGGTACATCTGCCGCACGAGCAGCGGCGGCTCGCTGAAGTTCACGAAGGTGTCCAGATACTTGGTGCCATGATCGGCAAAGAGATCCGACTCCTTGGTGAACGCAGCCTTCACCGCTTCCGGCGTCGCGGCGACCGTCGGGCAGGCCCGGCTGTCTTCGATGCCTTCCAAAAAGGTCGGCAGGCAGTCGATCATCGGGAAAAAGATGTAATCGAGCGGCTTGTCCTTGTGCTTGTGATAGAGCAGGTTGTGGACGTGCGGAATGCCGATCTTGCTGGGGAAGCACGGGTCGATCGCCCCGCGCTTGGCGCCTTCCTTATACATCTCCTCGCTGGTGTAGTCGGACCAGATCAGGTTCGCAGCCCGCACGCCGAGCGACTGGAAGTACGCCATGAACCACGGGCCCATGGAGTACATATTCAGGACCTTGGGCATGCCGATGCGGATGGTCTCGCGCTTCTTCATCAACTCGGCGCGGCGCTCGATCTCCTTCTTCCTGAACATATTGGCCAGCGTCACCTTCGGCATCGGATCGCTGATGTTCGGCACGGTGACAGGGGCAAAGGCCTCGCGGGCGGAAATCTCCGCGAAGTTCGGGTTCGCCTTCTTGGCCGCGTCGAGACCGGCCTTGATCTCGCGCATGTCGTTGACGTCTTCAACCGTGCCCTTTTCGCAGGTGGCGATGATGAGCCGCTGCTCGCCTGCTTCGAGGGCGACTTTGGACTTGGTCTTGGCCGGCGCCTTGGGCTTCGCCGGGTCGGTCGTCGGAGCCTCGGCGGCCGCACCGTGCTTGATGCGCGTCGGATGGCCGGCCTCGGGGCCCATCTTCACGATTTGCGTCGTGAGACTGACGAGGACGCCGTTACCGCTCGGCGTACCGTTGCCTTCGTGTTCGTGCGCTTCCGCATCGCCCGTCTTCACGTCGATGAAGGTCCGCAGGCACTTGTTCTTGCAGAAGTAGCAGCGCGTGTCCTCGTTGCGCGTCGTGCGATACGTCAACTGCTGAACGCGCGACAGCCCGATGAACTGAGTTCGAACGCCGTTCTCAACGTACAGCCGATGGGCCTCGACCGCGCAGCCGATGGCGCCGGCCTCGCCGCAGAACTTGTGAACGATGATCTCCGGCTGGACATCCATCCCCTTGAAGCGGCTGGCGATGAAATCGACCTGCGATTTGACCGCCGCGAGGTTGTGCTGCGTGCCGCCCTGAAGAACAAACGTATTGCCCAGCTTGGCCAGATTGGGAATCTGCGAGACGTAAAGCCAGATGTTCTTCGGCAATACGTCGCAAAGCCCGGCCATGATCTCGTTCGGGGCCCAGCCCTGCCGTTGGAAATCGACGATGTCCGACTGCATGAACACCGCACAGCCGTAGCCGAACGAGGGCATTGCCTCGGCACTGAATGCGATATCCGCGAACTCCTCCACCTTGAAACCGAAGCCCTGGGCCGTGCTCTGCAGGAAGTAACCGTTGCCCGCTGAGCATTGCGTGTTGAGCTTGAAGTCCTTGACCTGCCCGTTCTTCAGGACGATCAGTTTGATGTCCTGCCCGCCGACGTCCACGATGACATCTGTATTCGGGTAGAAGTGCAGGCCGGCCTGGGTGTGAGCGACCGTCTCCACCAGCGCGACATCGGCCTTAAGCACGTCCCTGAGGATGTCCTTGGCGTAGCCCGTCGTACCGACGCCGAGTACCTCGAGCTTGCAGCCCTGATCGACGATCTGCTTCTCCAGCGCGGCAAAGATGTCCATCGTGTCTTCGATGGGGTTGCCCTTGGAAAGCTGATACGCCCGGGCAATCACGTTCTTGTCCATGTCGACCAGCACGCCCTTGGTGCTGGTGCTGCCGCCGTCCAGACCCGCGAAGGCTTTGATGGTGGTCCCTGCCTCAAAGGTCGGCGCCGTCCAGGATTCCTTGCGATACTGCTCTTTGAATTCCGACAGATCGGTGGAGCTCTTCCAAAGGCCCTTGCTGCCCGCCGATTTTTTCTCCTCGATGCGGCCGACCGAGATGTACCACTCCAGTTCCTCCAAACCGCGGAAGACGCCGAAGTCCGGGCAGTCTGCCAGCTCGATCTTGGCATATTCGACGGCCCCAAGGGCGGCAAAATACTGGGCGTTTTCCGGAACGACGATGAGTTCCTCAATCGGCTTGGACTCGTCGAAGGCCACCTTGCGCTCGCGCCAGATGGCGGGAATGTTGTGTCGCCAGCAGTCCATCATCCCCTTGATGTAACAATTCGGTCCGCCGAGCAGCAGCACCTGCGGGCGCAGGGTGTGGCCGCGCGTCAGCACGGCGAGGTTTTGCTGGATGATGCTCTCAAAGAGCGAGGCCATCAGTTCCTCGCGCGGGACGCCCTGCTTCTGAAGGCCGTTGATGTCGGTCTCGGCAAAGACGCCGCACTTGCCGGCGACAGGGTGGAGCTTCAGCCCCTCGTATCCCATCTGGCAAAGCTGATCCGCCGGAATCTTGAGCTTGGCGTTGATCTTGTCGATCACCGCGCCGGTGCCCCCGGCGCACTTGTCGTTCATCGAGGGGATTTTCTTTTTCTTGCCGGTTGATTCGTCGGTCTTGAAGACGATGATCTTCGCGTCCTGCCCGCCGAGCTCGACGACGCTCTGCACGTCGGGGTACAGCTTCTCGACGGCGAGGCTCACCGCGTTGACTTCCTGCACGAACTTCGCCCCGATCCGCTTGCCGATGGAGGAGCCGCCGCTGCCCGTCATGAAAATGCGAAAGGCATTGCGCGGGACATCGGGAAATTGCTGCTTGATCGCCGCGAACATCTCGATGCACTTCTCGGGCTGCTTGGTGTCGTGTCGCTGATAGTCCTTGGCCAGAATCTCATCAGTGATCGGATCGACGACGACGAATTTGACGGTCGTCGAGCCGACGTCGAGGCCGATGATGAGGCCCTGCGGATACTTCTCGGTGCCTGCAAACGGCAGGTTCTCGATGACCGGCTTGGTCTTTTCAGCCTTGACCATGCCGACGTTAAGCTGGACGAAGCCAGTTGGCGTGTCCTTCGGCTCGCTCTTGGTCGAGCAGCAGCCTCCCGATGAACAGCCGCCGCCGGATGTCTTCGCGCTCGGTGTCGTGCCGCACGAACCTCCGCCGTGACCGTGATCTGCTTCGTGATGAATGCTCATGATTGCCTCATGTTGCTTTTTGATTTAGCCGGCCCCGCACACGAGATGTCCTTGCCGATCGCGGTCGGCGGTAACGTCGCGCTCCAACCTGTGCCCTCCAGAACCCATTGGGCGTAGCTGCTGCTGTTGGGCCCGGGGAAGAGAACGTAGGTATCCCGGCAGGGATAGCTCGGCGATTGTGAATAAATGAAGTCCACCACAGGCTCGGCCGCCGCGCCCTGTAGCTCGGCGATGATGTAGGCGCCGTCTGAAATCACATCACCTTCAGCCGGGAAAAGATTCTGCCGCACGTAGCCGAATGGCTCGCCCGCCTCCGGCCAGACCTCCCATCGGTCGAAAGTCGTGCTTTCCGCCTGCTTCACGACAAACCATGGGTGACTGGCAAAAAGCCCTATGCCAGGTAGCGGTGCGGCATAAAGCCGGGCGATTGCTAAGCCGTTCTCCGTCAGGGCGGTAAGCGCTGCGAAAGCCCCCTGATCCGGCACCGTGCCGCATCCCAGTATCGGCGCCGCCGCGCCTAGCAAGAGCAACCGTTTCGCCGCCCGGCGACCGCCATGTCCTCTTTGTTCAACCGTTCTCATACGCAACTCGGGATCAAAGTTGGACACCCAATTTCGTCGGAGCGTATCGATCCTCGCAGTTATCTTTGGGCAAGTACTACGCCGCGTCCTTCACCAGTAGCGCCAGGCTCGTCACATTCGACCCCAGCTTCGTCGGCCAGGGCAACTGACCCAGCGGGATCACCCGTACCGGGACACCTTCATCTCGAATTCGCCGGACGCCCATGAACGGGCCCGCCAGCACGATGCCGTTCGACCAAAGCGGCCTCAAGTCCGTAAAGTAATCGTGAAGCAGGATGACGCCCATCGGATTAAGGAGCCGCAGGGCCGCCGCCACTTCCTGATAAACCGTCTTCGCCGCGTGGTCTCCATCGAGAAAAATGAAATCAAATCGCTCCTTGCAATCTGCCATGAACTGAAGCGATGGGCTCGTGATAAATCGCACCATCTTGCCCAGTCCCAGTTCGTTCACCAGGTCCGCCGGTGAGTATCGCGTTCCATATTGCAGCCACGGCTTCGACACCGGATCGTTGACGTCGCCGATGTCCACCGTCGTCAGCCGCACTTCGTTGTTTCCACTCCCGGCATAACTGGAAATCGCCGATGCAGCGTGCATCGTCGAAGCGCCGATGTGCGTTCCCACCTCAAGCATCCGGCCGGGCCGGAAATGCGAAACAAGGTAGTAAAGCGCCCGGCGGTCACCCGGATTCACGCCGCCTGTCCCATCCGGGACCTCAAATCTGCGAAATTGCGGCTCAGCCTTTTCCCAGGCCGACTGCGTCTCGCGATTATTCAGAATCTCTCCCAGCCGCACGTCCGACCCGGAAATCAGGTTGTCGACCGTGAACTTCACGGTTGACGCCTGCCGCAGGCCGTCTTCATCCTTTCGTCGCAGCACCCAGTTCTGCAGGGACTGCGGTACAAACTTCCCAATGAGTCGCTTCATCGAACCGCCGCATCCTTTCATGGGCCATCGCTGCAGCACCGCGATAATTCGCTGGAATTCGGCTGCAGGCCTTAAGTGGATGTTACGGTCGATTCACCGCTTCCGACAATCCAAACACCTCCGAAACCGGTTCCCGGCAGACCTCCCTGATCCCGTGCGGACATCCCGCTCAGACACCGACCAACACTGCCTCGCGAGACTCGGCCTCCACGCCAGCCGCCTTCATTTTCGCGCCGACGTCCAGGACGAAATTCGCCGCCTTCCCGACAAAACCCTTGTGATGCCCCACATGCTGGAATGGCCTTCGCAGCTCGCGGTTCTCCGGCAGGCTCACGAACTCCCGAATCTGTTCCAGCGAGTAACCTGACGCCTCAACCGCCCGCTTGAATTCGTCCTTGCACTTCAGCTTGGCTTCGCCCAGCGCCATCTGCACCCGGCTGTGGGCATTGATGTCGCCCTCGCCCGACGTCTCGATGGGGATGTAAATCATCTCCTTGAAGTGACTCGTCACCGCCGCCTGGGCCCCGTCGCTCTGCGTGCTCGGCATGCAGCCGAACGGCTTGAGCGAGAGCACCATGTGGGCAAGGTCCTTGTTGGAGTAATAGATGTTCTTGGCCACTTCCAGGTGGCCCTCGCCGCCGCCGGCGCGACTGTTGTAATACGGGTGCCCGGCGCGCGTCAGCTCAAGCTGCGGGGCCAGCTCGTGCACCGTGCCGCCGATGCCCTTGCGCAGTTTGTTGTACTCGTGAATGAGAATCTTCTCGGCCAGCGCCAGCGTGAAGGCCTGCTTGCGCGCCTCGATCTCGCTCGCCAGATAAGCCTTGACGTTCCACTTCGGTATGCTGGTCCCGTCTTCTCGCAGGCCCTTTCGATCATTCGCCTTCAGGCCCGCCTGATGCAGCATGTAGCAGATCCACGTCGCCACCGGTTCGACCAGCACTTCGGCGCCCTCGCCCTCAAGGAAAGGGAACATCCGGAAGTTACCGTCGCCCTCGGTCGTCTGGGCCCAAAACTCCCCGGTCACTTTCACAATCGGCTTGGGTCGCAGGAAATCGACCTCGATCTCCTCCTCGATCAGCTTGCGGCACTGCTCGAAAACGTCCGCGTAGTAGGTCCCCTTGAGCTGGTCCAGGAACTTGGCCGCGTCGGCCGGCGTCTTTACCGGGGCGATCTTTGAAAGAAGCTTCGAAAGGACGCCGCTGTTCACCTCGTCATAATTCTTCGAGCGTACGGCGTTCTGGCACAGGTCCATGCACTTCTGCATGATCTCGTTCGTCTTGCCCGGCTCCAATTCATACGGCCGAATCTGGTAGGCGACCTCGTTGAGGATGTCACCCATGAACATCGCATTGAGCAGGGTCAGGAAGAAGTTCAGGTTGAACTCCAGCCCCGCCTCCACCGCCGCCTGATCGAGCCCGCCCTGCTGCTGGAAAAGCATGACCCGGAAGCCGTCGAATCCGCTGTTGCGCAAGGCCAGCCGATACTCCGCCTCATACATGCCGAAGCGGCACGGACCGCAGGCCCCGGCGGTCACAAAGAGGTGATCGCTGAGAATCTTCTCGAGCGGGATGCCCTCTTCGTCGCGCATCCGCTTGAGATGATTGACCAGCGAACCGACCGTGAAATACGTCGGATTGCACTGTCCGTTGTTGCCGAATTCCTTGCCTGCCTGGAAGTCGGCCTTCACCGGTGTCGGAATGAGCCCGACCTTGTATCCCAAGCCCTCAAGCCCGGAGACGATCAGTTGCTCGTGCCGCAGCGTCAGGCCGCCGAGCCAGATCGTCACCTTGCCGCGCTCGGTTTTGGTGAACGCCCGCTCCTTGGGTCGCTTGAAGTGACTCACAGGCCCAACCCGCAGGCCGGCCTCCTTCATCATCCGTTCGCGCTCGGCATGAAGCGTGGCCTCAACCGAGTCGCCCAACAGTGGGAGCGAGATGCCGCCGGCGCTCGCGACCTCAGATTTTTCCGAGTGGCCTGTGCGTGCAACCATGATCCTGTCTCCTTTTTTCTTCGAATTCGTGTCGGTCTTGTCGCCGTTTTCTCGTCTGTGCAGTTCCGGCGCTCTGGAATCATCAACCTTCCGGATCGCCGCCCGCTGGGTTTCCCTGCTGCACGTTAGTTGGCACTAGCTTACGCCTTGCCCAACCGGGATATCGGACTGGATTTGGAACAGCATTTCACCATCCTGCCGATCATAAGTCCAGTCCTTTTTTAAACTAATCGCGCATTCGGGATTCCCTCATTCCAACGTACGATGTTTAACGTAAAAGTTAGTGCACACTAACTTGCCCATTTCTAGACGTCTCCCGGCAGGGCCGTTGAGGAGTTTCTCCCCGCAAGCTTCGGTGGCCAGCGAGCTTAGAAATGGGACTGACTTGGTCCTCTTTCGGGCCCTAATACGAAGAACCAGAATCAAACCACCCGCGAGCCAAGCCCCGCCTCGCTGACCGGGGCGATGCTTCCCAGGTCGACCCGCAAGGCCTTTTAAACGGCGCGCTCCGTCACGCTATATCGATTTCACAAAAAAGACAGCACATCCCGAATGTGTCGCGCCAATCGCTCCGCCTGGCTTCGCCGATGGAAAGCATCCATTCCCGCCGGCACGCCGCCCCGCGCTCCACCGGCGACAAGCCGCTCCACCTGCTCAAGCGCCCTCAAAAGCCCGTCGTCATCCCCCAGCCTCGCAAAACAGCAGCGATCCGCGGCAAGCTCCTCCAACAGCCGTCGATCATTCGAGCCGGGCTCCTCCTCCAGGCAGATGATCGGCCTCCCGGTTCGCAGATACTCAAACAGCTTCGCGCTGTATCCCCACTGCCCGACGTAAGCGCCGGAAAGGAGCAACAGCGCATCGGCTGATTTCATCCATTGTCCGGCATCGCGGCGCGAAACCAGACCGGTTGTCTCCACAGCGTCCGACACGCCAAGTCGCCGGACATAGTCGCGCGAGAGATTCCCGACGAAGACAAAGCGAACACCACCCCGTCTCCCGTGAATCCTCCTCACCGATTCAAAAAACAAATCCGGCCGATTCCGCTCAATGACCGTCCCGACGTGAGCGATAACCAGTCGCTGGTCCTCCCTGTCATTCCCCGCCGCATGGACCCGCCGCGAATCCATCGCCCCGCGGCCCTCTTCGCCATCAGTGCACGGGTCAAACCCGTTCATCACCACACCGACTCTTCCACGCGGCAAACCATGCTCCGCCGCAATGGCATCCGCCATCGCCTCCGAGACGGCCACTACGCCCGCTGCCGCGCGAATCGCCTCTCGCTCCAGAGACTGATGCCGCTGCACCGCCTGTGCCGACGTCGGTTCATAACCGCCCGGCCCCAGCCAACGATCGCGAAAGTCGAGCAGCAGTGGAACCGCCGTCCTTCGATGAATCTCAAGTGCCGCCGATACGACACTGGCTGGTGGAAAAGTGGCCAATATCGCGTCGAACCGTTCCTCGCGGACCAGCCGCTCCCCGCGCCGTGCCGCGCCGGCCGCCCAGTGCCCAAACCGATCGGGAAACACCAGATCGCGCACCCATCGCGAAATCCGCCCTGTCTCCCGCCGGCCGCCATATTCTCCAAATGTCGCCGCGCTCGCCCCCAGCGGATCGGCCACGCCGATCACGCGCGCTCCCCCGTCAACGATGTCGTCCTCCTCGCGCTCCGCCGTCAGCACGCAAACGTCAACGCCGAAATCGGGCAGGTATTTCGCAAACGAGGCGATCCGCTCGGCCGCCGCCCCAACAGCCGGGGGGTACCAGTATGAGACCAGCAGCACTTTCATTCGGCGTTGCATCTGCGCTCCCGCTGCCCCATTGAAACATCCGCCCCGCCTCATGTCGAAGCCCAGTCGGTCGGTTGCCGCGTCTCTCGCCTGCCGCTCACCAGCCGTTAACATGCCGCCATGTCGATCGACGCCCCGAGTCCAGGTCCGCTCGCCGGTCGTCATGTCGTCATCGTCCCCGCGTGGTGGCCGTCGCCCGAAGATCGGCTGGCCGGCGTCTTCTTTCAGGATTACGTGCGCATGTTCGCCGCGGCGGGCGCCCGCGTCGGCGTCGTCTATCCCGATCTCGTCAGCCCGCGAAAGGTAACCCGCGACGCCACGGTATCGCTGATCCCGCGCACCACTATCGAGCAACTGGGCGAATCTCCCGTCCTCCGTATGCGCGGCCTGCACACCGCCTTCGGTCGGCCGTGGCTTCAGATGCAGCGTTTTCGCCGTTGGCTGCGAAAGGGATTGGCCGCCTATTCTGCCCGCTTCGGTCGGCCCGACGTCTTGCACGCCATGTGCGCCATCCCCAGCGGCTGGGCCTGCACGCATCTGTCCGACGCCCTCGCCCGCCGCGTCATCATCACTGAGCACACCGGCCCGTTCTCCCTGGCCCTAACGCCGGCCACCACCGAGCCGTTCGTCTTCGAGGCGATTCGCCGCGCCGTTCACGTCGTTGCTGTCAGCGAAGTGCTCAAGTCGCAGATGATCGCCGCCGGCGCGACACGGGAGATTCGCGTCATCGGCAATCCCGTCGCGGATGAGTTCACGACATCGCCGATTCCGCCCGCAAAGCAGATGAGTCCCGAGAAGGGTCCGCTCCACGCCCTTTTTGTCGGCCGGCTTACCCCCGAGAAGGGAGTTTACGACTTGATCGATGCCGCCCAGAGACTCGCCCCGCGCTGCGATGTCATCTGGCACCTCATCGGCGATGGGCCGCTTGCGCCGGAGTTGGAACAGACCGTCAAGCGGCCTGAACTGGCAAATCGCGTCAAGCTGCACGGCCCCCTCGATCGGCCGCAGATCCGCGATCACCTGCGTAGCGCCGACTTCTTCGTCCACCCCAGCCACGGCGAGACATTCGGCCTCGCATTCGCCGAAGCCCTCTGCATGGGCCTGCCCTACGTCGCAACCGATGCCGCCGCGCAGGCACTCTCCCCACGCCCCGAAGACGGTGTCCTGTATCGGGCAGGCAGCCCTGCCGATCTCGCCGCAGCCGTTGAAAAGATCATCTCCGCACCTCCGCCGTCCCATCGCACTGCCCGGGCGGAATGCTATCGCGCGAAATCCTCAGCGCAGTCCATTGCGGCCGCCTATGCCGCACTCTTCGAGTCGTTAAGCAATTAGAAAAAGACCGCAATTGGTCGCCGTTTGTTGTCGGCGATCCACGCCGCACAAACAAGCGTCAGAGGTCCTCCAGGCACGTGACCCGCTAATGCCGATCGATCCCCGTCGTCTGGCTCGGTGGGCTGAAGATGTCGAGGATCAGGCAATCTTCCAGCGCAAACGCCGAGTGCGGACAGTTCGACGGCAGGTGCAGCACCTCGCCCGCATGGAGAACGAGTTCGCGCCATTGCGGCGTTCCCTTCTCGCCGAGGCCGAAACGCATGCTGCCCTCGAGCAGGCACGCAAACTGCTCGTTCTCGTGGGCGTGCGACGGGATGTCGCAACCCTTCTGCAATCGCACCTGCGAGATCATCGCCTTTTCGCCGATGACGCGACGCCGCTCCAGTAGCGCCATGGGCTTGTCAGTCGCAAGGTCTTTCCAGCGATATAGAACCGCGCTCATGATGTGTCTCCGGCAATCTGTCTCACCGGCTCGCGGCAGAATTCTAGGCCCCGGTTGATTACGAGCACAAGCTGAAAGACGCGTCCCAGACAGGCATCTTGCGCCCCAACGGCGCGCACGACGAGCAAGAATAGCTATTGGAGGAGTTGGTCAAACGATTGAACCGATTGGCCCGCTTCAGAGCGATCACCGATCGGCCAATGGCGACGAGGAAAAAGGCCCGTGTCACCAAAAAACCACCCAAATTGCGAGTCGCCCCAACACGTGCCCGCCACGAGACTTGCAAGCGTCCGCGTTCGCTTGTGTCACCTTATGTCACCTTCATTTGGGCGATCAAAACCACCCGTCAGACGTGTTCCGGCGGCTGAATTTTGTCGCACTCGCCCGCCGCCAGTTTCTTCTGATATTCACGCCATGTCATGTTCGGAATCGTCCCGGGAACCTGTTTCATCGAAATGCACCCATCCACCGGGCACACCAGCGAGCACATGTTGCAGCCCACACAGGTGTCCTGCTTGATGGTGAAAACCCCGACATATCCATCCCCCGAGCCGGGCAGAACGTTGAC
>CAZCGF010000136.1:0-11719 GCA_964498115.1 uncultured Planctomycetaceae bacterium
ATGATCCTCGCCTATGACGGGGCGGACTTTCACGGTTGGCAGAACCAGCCCAATCTGCGGACGGCGCAGGGCACGATGGAGCAGGCGCTGCGGCGATGTCTTCGTCACCAGGTCGCGCTGATCGGTTGCAGCCGGACCGACTCGGGGGTTCACGCGGCGGGATACGTGGCGAACTGTTTTACGACGAGTCCGACAAGCGCGGATTCGATTTCACGGAGTCTCGGCTCGCGATTGCCGAAAGACATGACCCTGCTGCACCTGGCTGAAGTGCCGCTGACGTTTCACGCGACACGTTCGGCGATCACGAAGCTCTATCGGTACCGGATTCATAACGTCGCCGCGCGGCCCTGCGAGCATTTGTCGCAGCGATTCGTTTATCACTTCTGGCAACCCCTGGATATGCAGCGCATGCAGGAGGCGGCCTCGAACTGGGTGGGGCGGCACGACTTCACGTCGTTTGCCTCGGCGGGAAACCCTCGTCAGTCAAATGTACGGACGATTCGCCGTATCGAACTCTATCGCGTCGATCAGGAAATCCGCATGGACATCGAAGGCGAGGGGTTTCTCTACAAGCAGGTTCGCAACATGATGGGGACGCTCGTTGAGATCGGGCGCGGTCGCTGGCCGGTCCAGTCCGCGAGGGAGATACTCGAAGCCAAGGATCGAAGTCGGGCGGGCCCGACAGCGGCGCCTCGCGGGCTTTGTCTTCAGTGGGTGAAGTACGACCTGCCGAACCTGCCGGCGCCGAGTGCGGAGATGATCCAACGTGCCGTGGCCGCGGAGCCCCCCCGGGGCGGCCCGCGTGAGCACGTGGATCACCATCCGCGATCGACCGCGCCGATGCCTCAGGGCGTAGACCAATTGGAGGAACCCTCGGCGTAGAGAGGTCGGCCTTCCGGCTCTTTCGGCGGCACCATGCGAATTGTCCACGTCATCACGCGCTTGATCATCGGCGGGGCGCAGGAGAACACGTTGTTGACCTGCGAGGGCTTGAGCGCTCGCGGGCACGAGGTGCATCTGATCAGCGGACCGACGGAGGGGCCGGAGGGGTCACTCGCGGGGCGCGCTCGGGCCGGGCTGTATCACTTTGAAGAGTTGCCGGACCTGGTGAGGCAGGTGAGCCCCCTGAGGGACTTCGCGGCGCTTCGGTCGCTTCGCCGAACGTTTGAATTGCTGCGGCCGGACGTGGTGCATACGCATTCGAGCAAGGCGGGGGTACTGGGGCGCATCGCCGCCGATTTGGCCGGCGTGCCGCTGATCGTGCACACGATCCACGGGATGAGCTTTAATCGGACGCAGGGCGAATTGACGAGCGCGATGTATGCCGCCGCCGAGCGTCACTGCGCCAGGCGGTGTCACGGGATTGTCAGCGTCGCGGACGCGATGACCCGGCAGGCGCTTGCTGCGGGTGTGGGGCAGCCCGGACAGTATCACACGATTCGCAGCGGCATGGTGACGGCGGACTTCGACCCCGTGAAACATGACGGCCGGGAGCTTCGTCGCCAGTGGGGGGTGTCTGATGCGGACGTGCTGGTGGGTACTGTGGCGAGGCTCTTCGTCAATAAGGGCTACGAGCAACTGATCCCGATCATGTCGCTGGCAGCGCAACGGTCTTTGCCACTCAAGTTTGTCTGGGTCGGCGATGGGGCTCAGCGCGAGATGTATGAGGCGGAGTTGAGGCGGCGCGGTCTGCGCGATCGGGTGATCATCACCGGGCTGCTGCCGCCGAGTGAGATGCCCCGCGTGCTTTCTTCAATCGACCTCTTGGCTCATACATCGCAGTGGGAGGGGCTTCCGAGGGCGGTTGTACAGGCGATGCTCATGGAGAAGCCGGCGATCAGTTTCGACATCGACGGCGGACCGGAGGTCGTGATTCCCGGGGAGACGGGCGAACTGGTTCAACTCGGAGATTTAGAGGGATTCGCCGACGCAATTGAGAGATTAACGGCGGATGAGGCGCTGCGGAAACGGTACGGCGTTACGGGTCGGGCTCGGTGTCTTGTCGAGTTCGATCATCGAGTCATGGTTGAGCGGCTTGAGGCACTGTACGGCGAGCTAGCTCGTCGCTGAGCATTCGGGCGGTTGCCTTCTGGGCTTCGTTGCCGAATTGGAGAGCGGCTTCGACGAGGGGCTTGGCGGCTCCGTAGTTGCCGGTCTGAATGAAGAGGTATCCCAGTCGCAGGAGTGCCTCGGCGTTTTGCGGTTCGGCGCCGACGATTTGCCGGTACTGCTCAATCGCACCAGCCGCATCGCCCAGGATGAGCAAGAGCGCGCCGTAGTCGGCACGGGTCGCCCAGGCGCCGGGCGCGAGGCGAAGGACTTCGCGATACTCGGCGGCGGCTTCCTGATAACGCTTCATCTCAGAGAGCGCGAAAGCGAGGTTGTTGCGGAGCGATATGATTTCGGGCCGATCTTTGATGGCTGCCCGATACTCGGTGACGGCCCGGTCATAGTGCTGCTGCGACTTGTTGATCACGCGCAGGGCATCGTTGACCTCAGGATGCCCGGGGGAGATCAAGGCGGCGGCGATGAAAGCCTTTCGAGCTGCGTCGGTGTTGTCCATTCGGAGTTGGAAGTGGCCCAGGGCGAGTTGGCCGTCGGCAAATCGGGCGTCATGATTGCAGGCGAATTCGAGTGCCGCGACGGCGGCATCGGCCTCTCCCATGTGAGCGAGGAACATTCCCCATTCGGTCCATAGGCGGGCCGAGCCTTCCAGAGGACGATCCGTGATCTTGCGGCTCCATTTCTCTCGCTGCGTGGTTTCCAGCTTCAGAGCGCGATCATAGGCGGTTCGGGCGTCGGCCAGTTCGCCGGCCGCGGTGAGCACTTTGGCGAGGTTCATCCAGGTCGGGAAGTCATCGGGATTTCGATCCAGGGCGGCTCGCACGCAATCCGCCGACTTATTCAGGCGATTGGCGCAGACATACAGCCAGGCCCGCTGGAGGTCGTTCTCCGGTGTTGGGTAGAGCCCCCAGCGGTTGCAGAATTCGAGATGATGAATCGCCGTGTCGACGTTTGTTTTGTGGGGGTCTCTCGAACCGGGAGGGCCGGCGGGGTCGTATTGCCAGCGGAAGGTCTCGGGCGGCGAATGCGAGAAGGCGCGTTGTCCCTGCCAATCGTGGAATCTCCAGATACCGGAATGGACCGTGAATGCCATGATCGCAAAGACGCCGACGAGAAAGGCAGTGCCGAGCGGTTGCAGCCTGCCGCCGATCTTCAGGCGCGTCCGCTGGATGAGGACGTCTGGGGCGTAAGCGATTCGCGCGGCCTTCATGATCAGAAACGCGCCGACGCCGGCGATGCCGAGCGACATGAGGAACGGTACTTTTCCATAAAGGCCGCGAAAGGCGAAGAACATGCCGGTGAAGATGATGAGGGCGAGAACTTCCTCGGCGAGGGAGAGATCGAACCGTCGCTTTGCGGGGGGGGCGATTGGTTGGCGTCCCAGCGAAGGAGGGCCGAAGCCGAAGTAGAGGGCGTCGTTGGGGCAGACGGTCACGCAGTCCATGCACTTCATGCAGCCGGGATCGACGACCATCTTGTAGAGCTTCACTTCCTCGGCGACACGGACATTGGAGGTGCAAACCGAGGTACAGTGGCCGCACTCGTGACAGGCGTCGGTCACGCGGATGCGGCCGACGGCCAGTTTGTCGGTGAGACCGAAGAAGGCTCCGTAGGGACAGGCAAAGGTGCAGAATCCCTTGGGCCCGAGGAAATAAATAATGGCGACTCCGCAGGAAAGGACGGTGAGGATGGCGATGCCGTATTGCGGGAATGTGTCCCAAAAGCCGGTGGTGCTCACATGCCAGGTCGTCGGGGGCCTGTCCACGCCCAGATAGAGTCGTACCATCTCCGGCCAGACGAACATGTACAAGGCGGCGATGAGGGGGACGATCCAAAACAGCCGCGTTGCAAAGGGCTTGGGGCGCAGCTTGAATTTCTTAAGAACCCAGAGGGTCAGGTCCTGGTACGCGACGAGATGGCAGCCCCACCCGCAGACCCAGCGGCCGAGCAGGAGTGTTGCCAGGAGCGCGACGGCAAAGAAGATGAAGCCGGCGTTGATACGCCCGCTGGTGATCGTCTCCATGGATTCGGAGGGCTCGACTGGTGAGATGGTTTCTCCGGCTAGCATCCATTGAATGAAATGGGCGATCATGAATACGTGGACCGAAAGAAGGGAGTAGGCTCGCCACTTTCCTGCACGGGATGGTCGGACCTTGGCCTTGTCCGCGGGGAGGACGGGAAGCTTTAAGTCGCTACGGGCGGGCGGCGGCTCGCAGCGGGCTGCCTGACTTGCGGTTGCCGAGCCGCGTGAGGGTTTGGTCTGCCTGGCCAAGGGCGATCCTAGAGGAGGACTGCGGCACGGTGCGCGGCGTCCCCGCAAAAAAGGGTTTCAATGTGCAAGTCTCTCCGATTGGGGTCACTCCCCGACCGAAGAGAAGTAATAGTATATGATAGACCCCGCGACGGACACGCCATCGACCGGACAATGGATTCATGCCCCCGGGAACCCTTACTTGCGATTGAAGCTCAGACGACATCGCGGTGATGAGAGATCTCGCAGTCGGGCGCTGAGGCGACGGCGCGGCGGGGTCATGCTTGCCGCGGTTCTGCCGGTTTGGGGCGGCGTGTGGGCGGGATGTCGTGGAGCATCTGAGGAGCGGCTGATTCCGGCGCGGGTATGGGCGACCGGTCCGTCGTATCGGGTCAACACGCTTGAGCCGGCTCGGGTCGAGACCTCGATCTATGCGCGTGGCAACGGGACCATCCGTCTGACGAGCGCCGTAAACGAGAAGATCGGGTTCAATTTGGTTATCACTGCTGTCGATAGCGCCGTCTCCGGGGTGGAGCTTCGCGCGGATGATCTTGCGGGGACTGAGGGGAACATTTCGGCGAGCGCGATCCGGGCTTATCGTCCCTATCCGATCACGGTTGAGCGTTATCCCAACTGGTTTCTCCGTACACAGGGGCTGCGGGAGCCGCGGGCTTATCCAGATGCCCTTGTTCCCATCCCGGTGAATGGTGTCGGTGCGGCGCCGGGCAGCATCGCCGCGCAGCCGCTCGTTGTTCTCGCTGGGCAGAGCCTGGCCTTGTACGTGGAGATGATCATTCCGCCCGAGGCGCGGCCGGGCCGTTACAAGACGGCGATCTCACTGGTCGGCCCCAATTGCAAGCCGCTACGCACGCCAATTGAAGTACTCGTCCGAGACGTTTATCTCGATTCAAAGGTGAGCATTCCTGTCGTCGCCGGCGTGCAGCTTGGGCCAGTGATCGCGAGCTTCACGGATATCGATCCTCAGAACATGTATGTCGCGATCTCAAAGCCCGAATGCCGAAAGGCCATCGAGAAGACGTTTGCGTTATTGAGCGAGCATGGCTTGTCGCCGTATTGCGATGAGATCTATCCGCGGTTCTCACAGGATGTGGATGGGAATTCCGTGCTTGACTGGAGTGAGTACGACGCGTTTTGCGGGCCGTTCATTGAGGGCGGCGGCAACTTTGACGGCCGCGGCGCGTTTGCATGGCCACTGCCGGTCGGGATGAGCCAGCCGCATCCTTCACAATTCGACGGCATGGACTCGGCTGCTTACCGGCTGGTGCTTCAGGATTATCTGTCCAAGGCGCGGGCGCACTTTGACGAGAAGGGGTGGCTGGAGCGGGCGGTGGTTTACTTCGACTATCCGTCGGTCATTGATCCAAATGAGAGTGAGCTTCAGCGAGTTCGCAGTCTGATCGAATGGGTCCACGAGGCGGGGGTTGAGCTTCCATACATGAGCAAGCTAATTCCCCAGCCGATGACGCCATTTGGCTGGACCGCGCATCGTTATGTTGATTTGACAAGAGTTGTGGATATCTGGGCGACGCCGGCGCGATACCAGGATGCCGCGACGCTTGCGGAGCTTCAGCGTCTGGGCAAGCGGACATGGTTGCTGCCGGATCGTCCTCCATACTGCGGGAGTCTCGCGGTGGAGGCACCTCCCACGCATGCACGGAGCATTGCGTGGCAGTCCTACTTGCAGGGGCACGAGGCGATCTGGCTGCCGCGTGCGACGGATTGGCCGGGCAAAGTTCTCGATGAAGCCATATCGCAGGACGACCAGGCGTCGGATACGTGGCTGGTGTATCCCGGCAAGCTCTTTGGCTGCGATGGTCCGGTGCCGTCGGCGAGGCTCAAGCTCTTGCAAGCGGGCATTCAGGACTACCAATGCCTGCGACTATTGAGCGAGCACGGGCACGCCGCCACGGCGGGGCTCTTGGCGCGTTCGCTGATCAAGGCCTGCGGGACCGACGCCTATGGGGATAATTTTCAGGATGCTCACTGGGATCGGCGGATTGACGACCCTGACGTGTGGGATCTGGCGGCGGCGATTCTTCGTGAGGAGGCCGAGCTCGCGGTAAGTGAGCATCCGGCCGAGCCGATCAACCTGGAGAAGAATCGCGCCGACTGGCTTCGGTTCCTTGCGGCGACGAGATCGCTGGAGGCGTGGGTGGGATCGGCTCGCTTGCGCAAGGATCCGCGGCCGGGACAATCGGGCTATCTCGCGACGATCGATGCCGAAGTTCGCAGTGAGCTGCGCACGTCGGTGGAGGGTCGATTGAAGTTCGGTCCGCTTGCGGAGGGCGCAACAGCGATCGACGACGACAAGCAGATTGGCCCGCTGGAAGAGCTGTCGATGGCGAGTCGCAGTCTGACGGCCCGCTTTCCCGATGCGCCGCTTTGCGATCTTGACGGTCACTACATTCAGTCGATTATTTTTGATGCGGGTCGATCCGGACTGGTGGAGGCGCAGGCAACATTTTCGATTACCCGGGTATCGGCGGTATCGAAGCCGCCGAAGATTGACGGGAGTCTCGATGACTGGCCACCCGGCACGCAGAATGTCATGGGGGATTTTCGGCTGATTGCGTTTACTCAGGGTTCGGCGCGTCGGCGCGCGGAGAGCCAGACGATTGGGTATTGCTGCACGGACGGGTCGAAGCTGTATCTCGGTATTCAGGCGCTGAGCCCGGCGGGCCCGACGGTTTCGAATGTTGAGAGTAACATCGTGACTTACGAGGATCTGCGTCCGGTCGGAAGCGATTTGGTGGAGATCATGATTGATCCGACAGGGGCCGCGACACAAAGCGACGACATTTATCACGTGGTTGTGAAGTCCACCGGGAACCCGATCTTCGAGCGCGGCGTGTCAGTGTCTCCGCCGATCGGGTCGGTTGCGCCGTGGCCGGGGCCGAGACCGGAGTACTCTGTGACCAGAGGTCCCGACGGCTGGACGGCGGAGATCGCGATGTCACTGGAGTGCTTCGGCCCACGCGAATCGCAGAATCTCGTCTGGGGCTTCAATCTTGCCAGATTGGAACCCGTTCGCGGCGAGTATTCGGACTGGGCTCGGGCGCAGCGGTATTGCTACGATCCGGCCTCGTTTGGAAACCTGATCTGGCCCGACTGATTTCGCATCTGCGGGGGATAAATCCATCTATTCGGCCATGTACTCCGGCGTGGCATCCGCCTTTTAAGGGTCAATCTCTCAAGAAGCGGCCGTGGTCCCGGAATTGCCAAGTTAATGGTGAGTGCGTTAGCAGGGTCGGGCGGTAGGTCTGCGCCTGCAATTACCCCAGATGGGAGCATCGGAATGAACAAGCGGTCCTGGGCGGAGCCATTCAAGATCAAGATGGTCGAGCATCTGCGGATGACGACGCCGGACGAGCGTGCGGCGGCGATTCGAGAGGCCGGCTACAACACGTTTCTGCTGCGCAGCCGCGACGTGTATATCGACTTGCTCACCGATTCGGGTACCAATGCGATGAGCGACCGGCAGTGGGCGGGGATGATGCTGGGCGACGAGGCCTACGCGGGGTCGGAGAACTTCTATCACCTGGAGGACGCGGTTCGGCGCTATTACGGCTACAAGCACCTTATTCCGACACATCAGGGTCGCGGGGCGGAGCATATCCTCAGCCGACTCTGCATCAAGGCGGGCGACTTTGTGCCGGGCAACATGTACTTCACGACGACGAAGGTGCACCAGGAACTGGTCGGGGGGCAATTCGTGGACGTCATTTGCGACGAGGCCCACGACTCGCAGAGTGAGGCGCCGTTCAAGGGCAACGTCGATCTCGCGAAACTCCAGCGTCTCATCGACAAGGAGGGGGCTTCGCGCATCGCCTACTTGTGCGTGGGCGCGACGGTGAACATGGCCGGTGGGCAGCCTGTCAGCCTGGCCAATATGCGTGAGACATCTCGGTTATGCCGTCAGCATGGCATCAAGGTGTTTCTCGATGCGACACGGGCCGTGGAGAATTGCTACTTCATCCGACAGCGAGAGCCGGGTTGTTCGAAGCGAACGCTGGCCGACATACTTCTGGAACTGTGCTCGTACACCGACGGCTGCACGATGTCCGGCAAGAAGGACTGCCTGGTAAACATCGGAGGGTTCCTTGCCGTCAACGATGATGATCTGGCCGACGCGGCACGGAACATGGTGGTCGTCTATGAGGGGCTGCACACTTACGGCGGACTAGCGGGGCGCGATCTGGAGGCGATGGCCATCGGCATCGCGGAGTCGGTGTCCTGGGACCACATGCATGCCCGGATAGGACAGGTGCAGTATCTCGGCGAGTTACTGCAACGGGCCGACGTTCCGATCGTTCGCCCAATCGGGGGGCACGGCATCTTCCTGGATGCCGCAAGATTCCTGCCGCATATACCGCGCGAACAATTCCCGGCGCAGGCGCTCGCGGCGGCGTTGTATATGGATTCGGGCGTGCGCGGGATGGAGCGCGGCGCAGTGTCCGCCGGTCGCGACAAGCAGAGCGGCAAGAACCTGTTCCCGAAACTGGAGTTGGTGCGGCTGACGCTTCCGCGGCGCGTTTATACGCAGGCGCATATGGACGTCACTGCCGAGTCGGTCATTAGTCTCAAGGAGCAGCGGGACAAGATCGTGGGGCTGCGATTCACTTACGAGCCTGGGCATCTGCGGTTCTTTCAGGCGCGATTTGAGCCGGTTACGGGCGACCGGGTTTTACTAGATTGAGGCAGTGCATGAAGACGATCATTGAGCCATTTCGCATCAAGAGCGTCGAGCCGATCAAGATGACGACGCGCAGTCAGCGCGAAGTCATGTTGCGCGAGGCCGGTTTCAACCTCTTCCTAATTCCGGCCGAGTACGTGCTGATTGACCTGTTGACGGACAGCGGGACAGGGGCCATGTCGGCGGAGCAGTGGGCGGGAATCATGCGCGGCGACGAGTCGTATGCGGGGGCTTCAAGTTTCTATCGCTTTCAGGATCGGATTCAGGAACTTACGAGCTTTGAACACGTGTTGCCGACACACCAGGGAAGGGCCAGCGAGCGGATTCTCTTTGAACTGGTCGGCGGGCCGGACAAGATCGTGCCGAATAACACACACTTTGACACGACCCGGGCAAACATCGAGCACAGCGGGGCGAAGGCCGTTGACCTTTCCATTCCGGAAGTGCGCGATCCCAAGAACCGGCACCCCTTCAAGGGCAACATGGATGTCGCGGCACTGGAGCGGCTTATCAGTGACGTCGGCCGCGAGCGCGTTCCGCTGGTCATGGTGACGGTGACGAATAACAGCGGCGGCGGTCAGCCGGTCAGCATGGAGAATCTCCGCGCGGTACGCGCGGTCTGTGATAAGCATGGGCTGCCGCTTTTTCTCGATGCGTGCCGTTTCGCGGAGAATGCTTACCTCATCAAGCTGCGCGAGCCGGGGATGGGGAATCGATCGGTACGAGAGATCGTGCACGAGATGTTCGCGCTTGCGGACGGTGCGACGATCAGCGCGAAAAAGGATGGGCTGGTGAACATCGGCGGGCTTCTGCTCCTGCGCGATGAGCAACTGTTCCAACGAGCCTGTAATCTGCTCATCCTCACTGAAGGATTCATTACTTACGGCGGGCTGGCCGGACGCGATCTTGAGGCGATGGCCCAGGGCTTTGAGGAAGTCGTTCACGAGGACTATCTGGCGTACCGCATTCGCAGCGTGGAATATCTAGGGGAGAAGTTGCTGGCCGCTGGCGTTCCGATCGTCGAGCCGCCGGGCGGCCATGCGATCTACATCGACGCAGGGGCGATGTGCCCGCACATTCCGCGCGAGGAGTTCCCCGGGCAGGCGGTCGTTTGTGGGTTGTATCGTGTCGGCGGGATTCGGGCGGTGGAGATCGGCTCGGTGATGTTCGGAGCCACCGCTTCGCCGCCGCTGGAGCTGGTGCGACTGGCGATGCCGCGGCGGGTTTATACGCAGAGCCATATTGACTACGTGATCGAGGCGGCTGCGGAAATGGCGGCGACGAAGCGAGAGCTTCGTGGGCTTCGCTTCGTCCAGGAGCCGCCGGTTCTGCGACACTTCACGGCGCGGTTTGAGGAGATATGAATTCAATACCGGCGCAGAGCTCAATTGTGCGCGGGCTTGATCCGACCGACTGGAGCTAGGCGCTCGCGGCGGTCCCGAGATTATTTTCGAGTTCCAGCGCGCGAGGGAACAGGATGTTGTTCTCCTTGTGCACGTGCTGATGCATGTCACCTTCCAGGCGTTCGAGGCTATGCAATAGAACTCGGAAAGTCGTGCATGCGTCAGGTGGAGCGCGGAATCCGCTGGTCAGTTCGCGCATTTTCTTGAGGGCGTCGCCCGCGTGATCGTGCTCGGCCTCCATGACGCCGATTGGATTCGCAATGCTCCCACAATGAAACGGCGTGACGTGCCTTTCCGTTTCCAGGGCGCGCACGAGTGGAAAAAGGATTGTCTCCTCCTTGTGCATATGCGCCTCCAGTTCAGCCCGAAACGACCAGAAGATGTCACGACAGATGGGCATCTCGGGGTGCCGCTGGCCGTGAGCCACGGCGACTTTGTCGAGCATGACCGCCAGCCGGGGCAGTTCCTCTCGCAGATATTCATGGTGTCGATTCACGATGTGATCAGTCAGATCAGTCAGTGATGCGCGGGCCCAGTCGGTTTCTTCAGTGCTCCGCGACGCGCTGTCGGAGTCGAGAATGGCGTCTCGGACACGTTCGAAGTTGATCCCGCGCTGGGCACATACATCCGCCAGGGGACGCTTTCCTCCGCAGCAATAGTCTATCCCGAAGCTTTCGAAGACCTTTGCCCGCGACGGTTTTTCTGCCACGAGAGCGCCAACGGTGGTGTCTGGATTCAGATGGTTCATGGAGTTTTTCCTTTCAAGTGCTGACGTTGAATGACTCAATGCGCGGCGACAGTCACTGGAGTCTGCGCGTCGGTTCGACGAGAGCTGGGGATCGTTTGTCCCATCGTTTCATCCGAATGACTCAGGGACCATCCGGTCTTGAGTCCCAGAATGAACCAACCAAGTGCGAGAACGCCGGTTGCGAAAACGGTATCACCCAGGACGCGCAGCCAACGAAGGGTGTCCATGATCGGCGTCTGAAGAAATTCAGCAGAGCGGGCGTACCACATTCCACGCTGGACACTCGCCCAGGTCTGCATGAGGCCGACTGGCAGCAGGCTGATGAGCACCATCAAGGCCAGGCCGATGTTGATGGACCAGAATGCATACGCCAGTGCGCCGGTTCGCCACTGTTTGTGAGAGGCCAGCCCCTTCATGCAAAACAGCATGAGCCCGATGCCCAGCATTCCATAGACGCCGAAGAGGGCGGCGTGGCCGTGGACCGGCGTGGTGTTCAGTCCCTGCATGTAGTAGAGGGCGATCGGCGGATTGATGAGGAA
>CAZCGF010000137.1:0-8179 GCA_964498115.1 uncultured Planctomycetaceae bacterium
CCAGACAGGTTTTTTTCCCCTCAGAAAAAAACCTGATTCGCCAACGACTGCGACGCCTGCCCGACGATCGCCACCGGCGACGTCAACATTGATGCCCCCGTAGACATCGTCGACGTTGAACCTTTTGTCGCGGTCCTGCTCGACCCCGGCTCAGCCACGCCGGACGAACTCTGCGCGGCCGACACAAACAATGACGGCTTGGTGGACGGCCTGGACACGCAGGGCATCATCGACCTGATCCTGTCGCCGTAGGGAATCGTCGAGCGGATACCCCCGCCACCTGCATGGCGTCATTCCGCGTTCTCATGCAGCACGGCTTCGAAATCGATGAGTGGCGAACCTCATCCGGAAGCCCCGCGTTACCCGCTCGGCGAAATGGGGAGCCTCATACTCGGCTGACGGGTATTGTCGCACCGCTCCGACACGACCCGTCGATCGGGAAATGATTCATGTGCCGAAGACAACGGCGTGCCCAGGCCGCCATCGCTACTTAAGCGAAAGCCTCAGCTCGGCGTACACCATGCGCTCCGTCTCGCCCGCGTGAATAAACGAGGACCCGCCCTCGGCGTGCGACTTGTCCATCAGATTGCGCACGCCGACCTGAAGCGCCGCCTGATCCTCCCAGAATCGGTACTCCGTGTTCACATCGACGCGAATATACGGGTCATACCTTCGCTTGAAGAACGGAAAGTTCGGATTCGTGCCGTTTGTCGAGTCCACATAATACATGTGTCCGTTCAGGCTTAACTGTTCCGTCAGATCGTACCGCGCGCCGACCATCGCCTTGTGCTTGGACGGATAAAGGGAGTCTTTCTCGTGAAAGGATGATCGAGACGACCAATCGAACTGCTGGTAGGTGTAATTGGCCAGAAGCGTGAGCGCCTTGGAGATCTTGTACTTGCTGTCCAGTTCGACGCCGTAAAGAATCCCATCGCCCGTATTGTCGAATTTCTGCTGAATAAGACCCGGAGGCCCCAGTTGCGGGCTCAGCGTCGAGAGATTTGTGTAGTCGTGAAGAAACACGTTCGCATCAAACGAGAGCTTTTTCTCAAGAAAAGTCTGGCGATACCCCGTTTCGTATGCCATGATCCCCTGCGCATCGATGTCCTGGTCCGCGGTGACTCGCGCCAGCCCGGCCAGCAGCGGGATGTTCAAGAATCTTGTTGCACCCGGCGGCATTGCGAATGCCCGCGAAATCGCGCCATAGACGCTCGAATCATCCGTCGGAGCATACGAGATCGATGCCCGCCCGCTCGGCTCAAAGCCTCCGTAAGAGTCGTAGTCTACCCGCGCGCCCAGATCGAGCGTCCACCGCTCCGCGAATCGCCACTGATCCTGCACATACGCCCCGACCGTGCCGGTTTGCACATGATCCCGCGTCAGCATGAATGGATCGGCCTGCGACGTATCGACCAGGTCCCATCGCGAATCGATGCCGTAGGTAAACGTATGATTCTCTGCCGGTGAAAACGTATGTCCGAACTGAAGGGCGAGCTGTTGATACCGGTACTCCAGCTGCGGAATACCGGCGTCGAGATAGAAGTCATTGACGTAGAAAGTCCAGTTCGTGGAGTTCTCCGAGTCAATTCGATGATCCCACGAACCCTGGAGATAGTTGGCGTTCGAGGTGCTCGTCCTGTATCCACCAAGCGACAAAGGAGTCGGCGTGACGCCGCCTTCCAGAACATGGTTCCCAAGTGAAAACGATACTTCGTCGTCCTTCGTCGGCGTCCAGATGCCGCGCGCCCCGACCCGGCCGCCCTTGTACTCGTCGTCAAACGGACCGAGGATCGACACGCCGTTTCGAAACCCGTCGGTCGCCTCGTATTCCGTCGATACGCGCATCCGCAGGTTGTCCTCCTTGAATCCGTATCCGACGTGTTCCTTGTTCCACCCGCGCGAGCCACCCCCGGCCGTCGTCGTCAGACCGATCTGGTCGTTGGGGTCCTTCGTCACAATATTGATGATTCCCGTCGCCGCGTTCGCGCCCCACGCTACGCCGGCCGGCCCGCGAATGACTTCGATCCGATCGATGTCTTCCAGTTGAAACGGCCAGTTACCCCACAGCGTGCCGCCGAACATCGGATCGAAGATCTGTCGTCCATCGACGAGAACTAGAACGGTATTGGCCAGCAGCCCGTGCATGCCCCGAACAGAGACAGCGGATGTGCCTGACGTCAGGTCGGAGACATCAACGCCCGGCGCCAGCCGCAGCGCATCTGGCACCGTCCGCGCCCCGGCCCGGCGAATGTCCTCCGCGGTGATGACGGTCGCGGCATAAGGAAGCGTCTTGATGTTTTCCTTTCGTCGGTTGACGTTGACCATCACCGGGACGTCAAGCTCGTACAGATCAATGGCATCCTCAATCTCCCCGACTTCGGGCTCCTCCATGTCAGAGTCGTCCGATGAATCTGTGGTAGGCTCCTGCGCGGGCGCGGGTGATTCGGCGGTTGCGGGACTCCCGGGGGTATCGGGACCGTCCGCACGAACCGACGTGGACGATGCCATGAACATCGCGATGACAAGAAGTAGGACAGTGACCAGCGAAATCGCGCCGCCGCCATGGGCCCGGTTGTCCGAACGAATTGCCGGAGGGGATTCAATGAGCGTCATGGGGCGTCTCCGAAAACGGTGACATTCTGGTCAATTCGATCATCAAAAGACACGTTGATTCTCTCGGCGGTGTTCCTGTTGACGGCCCTCTTGATCACTGGCGCGTAACGAATGGCGTTTCCATCCCCGCCCCCGGTGCGGCTCATGCGCTTCACGAGGTCGGCCGCGGCGAGTCCCACGTCGGCAGGCTCCGTCCACTGACCGGCGAACGCCCCGGCCTTCACCAGATTGGGCGAGAATGCCCAGATGGGTTTCTTGTTGCGAAGGCCCCACAGTATCAGTTCCTGAATCGTGCCCGAATTATAGAATTTCGCATCGGGAATCATCAGCACGCCGTCGCACTGCGTGGACGCAAGTGTCTTCAGTGCCTCTCCAAAGCCCCCGGTCGCGACGCTGATGCCAACCACTTCGACTCCAATGGATTTGCCTGCGTCGACAAATGATGCCAACACGCGCTTCGTGGCGGCTGAATGCAGGAGAATCAGTCGCGAAGTCCCGGGAACCACGCGCTTGATCCAGGCAAGCCGATCTGATGGGTTGGGATCAGCGGCAACGCCCGCGGTCCTGTTGCCGAGCTTCTGCGATTCGGTAACAAATCTCGCGTCGGCGGCGTTCGGAATCATGAACCAGACAATTCGTGCACTGGGAAGTGTGCTGAGTGCCAGATTGACCGCCTGCTCGCCGCTCGCGGCGACGATTTGGGGCGACTCTCGGCTGAGTTGATCCCGGACCGATTCAATCGCCTTCTTGTCTTTCGAGGAGGGAAGTTCGATGATGGAATTGGGTATCCCGGAACTGCGCAGCGATTCGCTCAGCGCAACTGCCGCAGCTTTGTAGCGGTCGTTTGAGCCCGTCAGGATGGTGAGCTTGCCGGGATCTCCGGGGTCTTCACCCCGACTCGGGTCAGTCCACGTGCCCACCATGATGGCGAGGCCGGCGGCGGCGACGGAGAAGTGGATAGGAAGTGCGAAGAACTGCCTGCAAGGGCGCGGCGTGAGTCGTGCGAGGCCGGATCGCATCAGTCGCTCGTTCCTGGCATGCCCCTCGCTCGGAGCGTCGTCATCCCCGTACTTCCAGTAATGTACGCAGAACTATCGTCGGATCAATGCGCAAATTGCATTCACATTTATCCGGAATCGAGCCCAATTTTCGGGCGGAAGGCCCGTTCCCTGTCCCACGATGACGCTCGGGTCCGATTTTCGTTTTTTCGCACTTCGTCCCGTTGAACCCGGTTGGTCGCACTGAAACCGGGCGGTCCGGAGATTTTCTTGAGAGGTGGCGCCGGTACAAGATAAGTGCCATGCGCATTCACCCGATGATTCTCGCTACGGGAAACACCCAAGGCCCTGCGGGTACAGCCGAAGGACCGCTTGCGGCGCCGGTTGCCGTAGTGCTCGGCCAAGTGAGGGCGTGAGCGGTCGGAGGGGTCTGGACATGCGAATCTCGGCACTCAGGAAATCTGCGTTTTGGAATCGCCGCGGCCTTACGGCCCAGGTGATGTCTCTCTGCATTGTCCTCGTGGCGGGCACCTCGATCGTGCTCGGTTTCGTCTACAACTGGGTCGTGTTTCGCAGCGCCGTTGCGGATGCGCACACTGAGGCACTCGTTTTTGGTAGGATCATCAGCCAGAACGCAGAGCCGTTCATACTTCTCGATGACAAAGAGGCGCTGATTCGGCTTGCGCGAAACGCCACGACTGACGTCGCCATTCGTCGCTGCATCTTCACCAACGCAGCGGGTGTCGTAGTCGCCACCGAATCCGGTCTTCCGACGCCGGGCAACGCCGCATTAACATTTTCCGAGATGGACGGAAAGTTCCGGCCTCAATACGAAGTCACCAACGACGGCTTCACCCTCGCGCTCCCAATCATGCCGCGAAGCGACGATTCCGATTTGCAATTGCAGGAAATGCTCAATGATGACGACCAGCTGGCGAGCCCGGAAGCCCTCGGCTTCACGATGCTCGAATACACCTTTGCACCGCTCAGGGCGGATATGCGCGGCCTTGCGCTGACCACATCGCTGCTGGCGATCGGTGTGATCTGCGTCGTCCTCATCGCCACTCGTTTCCTCATGCAGCCCTTTCTGCGCCCGATTCACGATCTGGTGGCCACGACATCCGCGATTGCCGGCGGAGACCTGACGAGACGGGCAACCGAGGACGCGATCGGCGAAATCGGTGAGTTGGCCCGCTCTTTTAATCACATGGCCTCCCGATTGGAGGAGAGCTACGCATCGATTGAGCAGCAGGTGCAGGACCGGACGCACGAACTTGCCAGGCGCACCATCGACCTCGAGGCGGAGGTCGCCAATCGCAAAAAGACGGAACTGGAACTCATCAAGGCCAAGGACGTTGCCGAGGCCGCAAGCAAGGCAAAAAGCGAGTTCCTGGCGAACATGAGCCATGAGCTGCGAACGCCCTTAAACGGCGTCATCGGCATGACCGAGCTGTTGCTCGCCTCAGGCCTCCAGCCGAGGCAGATGCACTTCGCCCGGACCGCAAAGCTCTCCGCCGACACGCTGCTCAGTCTCATCAGCGACATTCTCGACCTCTCAAAGGTCGAGTCGGGCAAACTCGAAATCGAACACGTTGAATTCAATCTCATCGAGGCCGTGGAGTCCGTCGTCGATCTCGTCGCTCATCGCGCCGATCCGGGACAGGTCGAGCTGGCATGCTTTATTCATCCTGAGATTTCGCCCGTGGTCCGCGGTGACCCCGGCCGATTGCAGCAGGTGCTCCTGAATCTCGCCAACAATGCCATTAAGTTTACCGAGGCAGGCAACGTGACGGTCACTGTCCTGCCGGAATCAGCCGACGGCGATGACCTCGTGCTGCGCGTGCTGGTAAAGGACACGGGAATTGGAATCCCCGCGGACCGGCTTGACTGCCTCTTCAAGCCCTTCTCACAGGTCGATGCATCGACGACCCGAAAGTACGGCGGCACGGGACTCGGCTTGCGCATCTCAAAGCAGCTCGTCGAGTTGATGGGCGGCGAAATCGGCGTCACGAGTAAACAGGGGGAAGGATCGGAATTCTGGTTTACCGTGAAGCTCGGCAGCGTGGATCAGCCGGCGATGCTCGCAAAGCGCCTTCGGGCGATTCCATCCCTTAACGGGCTGCGTGTTCTCATCGTGGACGACAACGGAACCAACCGTGAGATCCTGATGCAGCAGCTCTCCGCATGGGGCTTGACGCCGGAAGCGGTCTGCAGCGCCGATGAGGCGCTCGTGGCCATGCGCCGCGACGGCGACCAATCAACCCCCTTCGGACTGGCGATTCTCGACATGCACATGCCCGGCCGCGACGGCGCCGATCTCGGGAAAGCCATCAAGGCGGATCCCGTCCTGCGAAACGTCCCGCTCATCATGCTCACCTCCATGACGGATGATCAGACGTTTGAACGCCTTAAGGACATCGGCTTCGCCGCCATGATCTCGAAGCCCGCCAAGCAGTCCCGCTTGTTCGATGCGATCCTGAAGGCCGTTGACCCGGCATATCGTCAGAATGACACCGCATCCGAGTCATACGCGGCCTGGGCGACGCCGCAGTCCGCCCATCGTGATATCCGCCTGCTGCTGGTGGAAGACAATCGCATCAATCAGGAGGTGGCGGCGAACATCTTGGAAACTGCCGGATATCCGGTGGACATCGCGGCGAATGGAAAGGAAGCACTGTCGGCCCTGGAAAAGACCACCTACGCCCTCGTCCTGATGGACTGCCAGATGCCCACCATGGACGGTTTCGAAGCTACCCGAAGAATCCGCGAGCAAGAGTCCCGTAATGGCTCAAAGAGAATCCCAATTGTGGCGCTCACCGCCAATGCCCTTCAGGGCGACCGCGGCCGCTGCCTCGATGTCGGTATGGACGATTACCTGACTAAGCCCCTCGATCCCGTCACGCTTTTAGAAACCATCAATCGACTCACCTCAGATGCGGACAGCGCGCCGATCGCACCCGCGCCCGAGCAGGTCGCCGCCGTGCAACCGCCAGTCCCTCAGCAGGAATCAAAGACCGAATCCGTCGCCTTTGATGTCCACGGCCTCCTGCACCGCTGTCCCGGCGGTCCCAACGTGGTCTCCAGAATACTTCACCACTTTGGAGAAGACGCCGAGCGACTCTTAAGTGAGATATCCAGCGCACGTGAGGCCGAAGACCTTCTCATGATCTCCGAGCTGGCCCACGCCTTGAAGGGCGCCGCCGGCAATCTGACCGCGGAAGCGGTCGCAAAGGCCGCGCTTGATCTTGAGATCGGCGCGAAATCCGGACAGCGCGATCTGCTGGATGAAAAGATCCAGTCGCTTCGCGCCAGCGTTGATGAGGCCGTCTCCGCCTTCCCCGGAACCATTGAAAGCCTGACCCAAATCCTCAATGCACACCAAGCTCGGGGGACGCCCAACTAATGAAATCCTGCCCGCAAAACGCCTCCAACCGATTCCACGAGCAGACCGCGTCGTCGACTCAGCTGCCCCGGATCGACGGTGCGCCTCCGTGCGTCTTGATCGTTGACGACGTCGTCTCCAATACGATGATCCTCGCCGAAATCCTCCACAACGCCGGCGGCGAAACCATCGTTGCCACAAGCGGCGCAGAGGCCCTTAAGATCGCCGAGTCCAGGCGCCCTGACATCGTCCTGCTCGACTTCTACATGCCCGGCCTCTCCGGCGTCGAAACGTGTCAGCGCATTCGACAGTCCGACTGGGGTCGCGCCACCCCCGTGATCTTCGTCACCGGCGCCTCGGAAAAAGAAAACATCGTCAAAGCCCTCAGTGCCGGCGGCGTGGATTACCTGACCAAGCCCATCGAGCCACAGGAACTGCTCGCCAGAATCGGCGTACAGCTCCGCCTCAAGCAGACCGAGCTCGAGCTCGAAAATCGAAACCAGCAGTTGCTCTCCACCGCCTCCAAGCTGGAGCAGACCAACAGCCGCCTGGCACAGCTCTCGCGCGTTGACGGACTCACGGGAATCCTCAATCGACGAACATGGGATGCCGAGGCCGAAAAGGAGCACCGCCGCGCCGTCAGGCAGCAGCTCACCTACTGCGTCGCCATGGTCGACATCGACTACTTCAAGGCCTACAACGACTGCTACGGCCACCAGTCCGGCGACGAGTGCCTCAAGTCGGTCGCCTCCGCGATTGCACAGATGCTGCGCGACACAGACATCGTCGGCAGATACGGCGGCGAGGAATTCGTCGTCCTGCTGCCCAACACCACCGGCGCCGGCGGAACCGAAATCGCCGAGAGGATCAGAGACTGCATCTGGAACCTCCGCCTCAACCACGAAAAGAGCCCGGTCAATCGCGTGACCATCAGCATCGGCGTCGCCGACAGCCAGTACCGCGATCTCGAGCAGACCATTCACGAGGCCGACAGGCTGCTCTACATCGCCAAGCGCTCCGGTCGCAACGTCGTCCAGGGCAAGCCGTCAAGCGCCCCCGAGACCACGCGCGACGCCGACCACAGTCAGCGGCCCGGACAAAGTGTCCCGTCAGCCCAGCGCGCCCTGCTCATCTCAAGCGACGTCGAGCTGACGACGCGTCTGTCAAACATGCTCGCGCCCTGCGA
>CAZCGF010000137.1:8279-11577 GCA_964498115.1 uncultured Planctomycetaceae bacterium
CTATCAACTCCGCGGCGAACAGGTCCGCGGCCTGACCACGCTCGTCGACGTCGCCTGCCGCCTCGCCGCGTCCCGGAGCTTCGAAGAGCTGGGCGATATCCTCCTCAAAGGCGCCATTGACGTGCTCGCCGCGGATCATGCGCGCATGGCGATCGTCGGGCCCGAAGGCACAATCAAGCACACCGCGCAGTGGGACGTCAAGCAGGTCTCCAGCGGAGTCTCACAACCGGTGGAGCCGTTCGACCCGTCCATCCTCAAAAAGCTGGAGGTCGGGAGTTTTCTCGTGGAGAACCCGACGCCCATCTCGATTGACTCGCGCATCGCCATGGAGCCCGGCGATATTCCGCGCCTCTACGCCCGCCTGGAGTCGCACGGCATTGTGGTCGGCTATCTGTCAGTAGCCCGGCAGTTGGACCGGCGCGAGTTCTCCGAACAGGACATGGAGTTCGCCCGCCTCTATGTATCTCTGATGTCGTCGGCGCTCCTCGAAGCCCTGAATCACGAAGCGCGCGATCAGGCCGTCGGAGCCTTCGTCAGGGCCATGGCCATGACCGCCGAGCTTCACGACATGGAAACCGCCAACCACGTCGGCCGAGTCGCGCGCGTCTCGGATGTGCTCGCCATCGATCTTCGCGACAACGGTGGCCGGTCAGAGATAAACGAAATCTTCCTGCGCGACCTGCGACTGGCCGCGCCCCTCCATGACATCGGCAAGCTCTCCATCCCCGGCGCCATCCTCAAAAAGCCCGGCAGCCTGACGCTTCAGGAGACGGCGATCGTCCGCCTGCACTGCGAGCTCGGCGCCGAGATCTTCTCGCGCCTCCTGCAGGATGATCAGTGCATGTCATTCGCACGAATGGCCTCCGACGTCATCATGTCCCACCACGAGCGATACGATGGCAGCGGCTATCCCAAGGGGCTGCGCGCCGAAGATATACCTCTCGCCGCGCGAATCGTCGCGGTCGCCGATGCATACGATGCCATTATCAGCGAGCGCGTTTATCGCAAAGCCCGTTCCCACGCCGAGGCCGTGGCGATCGTCAAGCGCGGCAGCGGCACGGAATTCGACCCAGCCGTGGTCGAGGCGTTTCTCAGATGTGAGAGCCGCATCATTGAACTCGCCGGCAGCGCGATTCAGTCGTAACCGCCCGGCAGTCCGCCGTCGCCCGCCGCAACTGCCTGCCGACCGGTTCTCATCACCATCAATACCGGTTCACCCGCGCCTCACAGGAAGCTGCGAGTAAATCTCGAAGTGCTCCATCCCGTGCGCAAACGGCCGCCCGATCCACGCCTCAAAGCACGGGTGGTCGTCCGGCACATAGCCGCTCCTCGGCAGCCACGTGCCGTACAGCCATTGCAGCGCGCGGAGCACAAGGTCGATCTTCCCGCGAATCTCCACCTGTGCCACCACCATCGCCGGAAACTTAAACCGTCCGATCTCGCCCTTCGGCGTGAACCGTTCCGCCTCCACCGCCGCGTGATACCGGCAAAGCTTCAGCGGAACGATCTCCGGATTCTCCCATTGATACCCAAGCCACTGACCGTCAGCCAGGCAGTGCTGCTCGGCCCATCGAACCAGACGCTCGATCGCCTGAACCACCGCGTCTCCCCGGTATGGATCGTGCACACGAATGTACGCCACCGTCCGCGCAGGCAGCTCGCGAATCTTCACCTTGAACCCGTCGGGGTTCTCCCGCGCCGGCAGCCGACCCAGGTGCAGCCGCCCGGCATCTGGGGGCATCGTCGCCTCAAGCTCCGCCCCGTGAGTTTCGCGCCAGCTCTTGAGGTCAAACCGGCTCGGCGGCGCGCCGTATCGCTGCTTGAAGCACCGCGAAAAGTCAGACGACGACGCAAACCCGCACGCCATCGCCACGGACGTAAGCGACGCCCGCCGCGAGTGTGACATCATGAACAGCGCCTTCTCCAGCCGCAGCCGCTTCACGAACTCCGCCAGCGTCTCGCCCACCATCGCCTCAAAAACCCGGTGAAAATGAAACGGCGAGAGCATCGCCGACCGGGCAACTTCCTTCAGCCGCAGCGGCTCCGCCAGGTGGCTTACCACGTGGTCGATCGCGAGGTTGACCCGCTCGACGTACGCCGTCGGTGTCGATGCCCGGGCTTTGGCGTTTGTTCGCAAGATTTGGCAAGACCTCCACGCGCCGACCGGTACAATACGGCAACATGCCCCCGATTGTCAGGCGGCATGAGGGTCAGTACTGGAGCCACCCGTGAAACGTTACTTCGCCGGTTTGGTCATTTTGATCGCAGGCGGCTGCGCGTCCACGCCCGCCGCGGATTCCCCTGTCAACCAATCTTCAGGAGAAGATCACATGCGTCTCGGTAATTTCTCCGTCAGCCTCGCCGTCAAGGACATCGCCGCCTCCCGCGCCTTCTACGAAAAGCTCGGCTTCAAAGCGGTCTCCGGCGACCAGTCCAAGAACTGGATCGTCCTCCAAAACGAGTCCACCAAGATCGGCCTCTTCCAGGGAATGTTCGAGCGCAACATGCTCACCTTCAACCCCGGCTGGGACAGCTCCAAGGCCACCCTCACCGACTTTGAAGACGTGCGCGAAATTCAGAAGACTCTTAAAGCCCGCGGCATCACCCCCGACCCCGCCGCCGACGAATCCACCACCGGCCCCGGGTACTTCATGCTCGCCGACCCCGACGGAAACCCGATCCTCTTCGACCAGCACGTCCCCAGCCCGGCTTCATACCGGCCCCAGTAATTGGGCTCCGTGTTTGCCGCATGCCCGCGTAGTATACGGTTTCGAAGCGCCCGAGCCCGCGCTCTCAACGCCTCGCTCCGACGCTGCTTGATCGTGCGAGGCAAGCCATGGCTGCTGCACCGATGTCACAAGACGCCCAACACCCGCCCACGATCGATCTCGAGACCGTCCGCCTCCGCCCGTTAGGCACGGCCGACGCCGCCGCGCTCTACGCCTACCTGCGCGAGCCCGTCGTCACCGAGCTCACCAGCTATCCCGAGGTCACGCCCCAACTCGTCGACACCATGATCCACCGGTCCGCCGCCCGCTGGGCCGCCGGCGAGCCGTCTCGCTGGGCCGTCGCTTTTCGCCACGACGATCAACTCGTCGGCACCTGCGGTTTCAACGACGTCTCCCTCCCGCACCGTTGGGCCGAGATCGCCTTCGACCTCGCACCCGCCCACTGGGGCAGGGGACTCATGCGCCAGGCCGTCGCCGCCGCGCTCCATTGGGCTTTCCAGCAAGACCAGCTCGATCGCGTGCACGCCTACGTCCGCGTGGACAACCTCCGCTCCCAGCGCCTGCTGGAG
>CAZCGF010000138.1:0-11531 GCA_964498115.1 uncultured Planctomycetaceae bacterium
CTTGAAAACCGCTGTACCGCAAGGTACCGGGGGTTCGAATCCCTCCCTCTCCGATTTATTCTGATTGGCAGATGGTTATGCCGCTTTCAGGCTTGCTTCGCGTTCCAAGATCGGCTTCCAGGCTCGATCCGGACTTCATCTCGCTCTTCCGCGGGGTCTGTGTGGAGTGCCCCAACAAGGCCCAGGCGACGCAGCGAACCGCTCTTCAAACGGCGCGAGAGTGTCGACTCCCTCCGGCCGCCGGGGGCGCGATCGACGCGCTGGCGCGATGTCGCAAGCTCACACAGCGCGAGCGGGAAGTCCTCGTTCTGGTTTGCTGCGGTTTGAAGAATAGCGTGATCGCCGCGGCTCTGCGTATCTCCTTATCCGCCGTTCGCCGTCATTTACGCCACTTGCACCAGAAGACGATCACAAGCGACAAGGCGGAACTGATTCTCAATCTCTGGCACTCGTGCCGGGCATGCCCGGAAGTCACCGATTTCGCGCCAGAGCCATCGTCGTGCCCGTCGAGTCTTCGCCGCGGCGCCCCCCGTCCCTAAAGGCACCATCTCCTGTCCGTCGTATCCAAAGAGATACCTCACCGGCTTTAGCGAGGCGTGGTACTTAGCTGGTCGAGACTGCGCGCCGATTTCCGAGACTCGGTTCGGCGCCGCATCGAAGGATGCCAAAACCGACGCCATCCACTCGATCGACTTTTCAACTAATACCGTCGGTGAATTGGAGGTTATCGTGATCCGCGGGAAGTCAGCACAGCCGGTTTTATCCCATTTGTACTCAGCCCTCGCTCGTTACTCCTCGAAGCGCATAGCGATGGCACTACTTTGCGTCGTGATACTCGCGCCATCAGTCGAGGCCGCTCCGCCCCAACGACCCCAGATCGAACCCGGCGGGAACAACTGGACACCCTCAGGAGCGTCCCCACGTGCTTTGAATGCACAGGATCTCAACTCCGGCCTCACACCGGGCAATCTCGTTACGGCGCTGCTGGGGCCGGGTGTATCTGTCTCCAACGTGGCATTTTCCGGCGTGAACATCGCGGCCGGCACCTTCAGTGGTGGAACGAGCATCGTGGGCTTCGAGAGCGGGATCATTCTGAGCAGCGGAGCCATTGCATTCGTCCCTGGTCCGAACACGCAGGACTCCGTCAGCGGCGTCAACGCAGGAATTGGCGATCCGGATCTGAATGGGCTGATTCCCGGCTACACGACTTTCGATGCCTGCGTGCTGGAGTTCGATTTCACATGCACGGGCACGCAGATCATCCAATTCCAATATGTATTCACGTCGGAGGAGTACAACGAGTGGGTCAACACGGCGTTCAACGACGTGTTCGGGTTCTTCCTCAACGGCACGAATATTGCACTAATTCCTAACAGCGCGGGAACGGCGGTCAGCATTAACAATCTGAACTGCGATAATCCGTTCAACCCGCCGGCCGGCAGCTACTGCAACCTGTTTGTGAATAATCGGTGCGCTGACATTCCGCCCGGCACATTTCCCTGCGCCGGCGTTCGCGACACCGAGATGGACGGACTGACCGTGATACTGACGGCAACCGGAATCCTGAATCCCGGATTGAATCACATCAAGCTGGCCATTGCGGATGCGGGGGACCAGGTCCTTGACTCGAATGTGTTCATTCAAGGACAGAGCTTTGTCTGCGGCGCGCCGACAGGAGCCTGCTGTGACACGAGTGGCGCAGCGCCCACCTGCACCAACAATGTACTGCAAGCCGCATGTCAGGGACCCGGTCAGGTCTGGAGCGTCGGTCTGACTTGCGACCAACTGAATCCGCCGTGCCCCACGGTCGCGCCGCCGGGCGGGACGAATTGCGCAAATCCGATTCCGATCACTTCGTTACCCTTCGTCGATGCCAACACGACAAGTGACAAGTACAACGATTACACCGACACGTGCCTTGGCAATTATGACAATGGTCGTGACATCCTTTACGAGCTGACCGTCACAGCCACGCAGTGTATCGACATCACGGTGACCGGCGCAACGCCGCAGGATAATTGGATCGGCGTGGCGCTGGATGATGTATGCCCGCCAAGTCTGGCGTGCATCGCGCAGGGGACCAGCCAGAGTAACGTGGCGACCATCAGCAATCTGACGCTGACGCCGGGCACCTATTACCTGATGATCGACCGCTGGCCGCAGGGGAACGACGGCCTGGATTTTACGCTCACCATCTCGGATTGTGGTGGGGCGGCGACCGGTGCATGCTGCAATACCCTGACGACCGTCTGCACCAGCAATGTCCTTGAGGTCAACTGCCAGAATCCCAATGAAGTGTGGAGCGGCGGATTGACATGCGCTGAACTGAACCCGCCATGTTCCCCGTCGGATGATATCGACGGAAAGGACTGCGAGTTTCCGTTTTTTGTGACGGCCATTCCCTTCGAGGACATCAACACCACGTCTGACAAGCAGGAGGATTACTCGAGTACGTGCCTGGGAGCTTACGACACCGGGGATGACATCGTTTACCAGATATCGATCACGGATACGCGCTGCGTCGATATCACGGTGTCCGGCGCTACACCGGACGATCACTCAATTGGTGTGGTGTTGGATAATGTATGCCCACCTGGAAGTACCTGCCTCGCATTCGCGACGACGCAGGGGACCGTGGCGACGATCAACAATCTGACCTTGTCTCCCGGCACTTACTACCTGATGGTTGACCGGCTGCCCCTGGGCGCTGCGGAGAGCCTGAATTTCAGACTCAGTATCGCGGATTGTCCGGCGGCTTCGGGCACCTGCTGCCTGCCGGATGGCCAATGTGCGCAGCTTACCCAGGCAGACTGCAAGAGTGCCAATGGCCTGACCTGGACCGAGGGGACAACGTGCTTCCCGAATCCCTGTCCGTTTACGAAGGGTGATGTGAATTGCGATCACATCATGGATATGGCTGACATACCTCTCTTCGTTGATGCGGTGATCGGCAGCTATGTCGGCTGCGATGTCACTCTGGCAGACATGAATGAGGACGGGTGGGAGGACGGCCTCGATATCCAGCCGTTCGTGAGTGCATTGCTCGGCTATTAGAAAGGTCGCTGGATAAAAAGGTACAAGGCAACCGGTTCTACGCTCTCCATCAGCGCGTCTTCGCCCGGAAGACGCACTCATGATGGACAAAAAGCGCCTCGCAAGGTGGCGGGAGTTTGTGGAGGAACTCAGCATCGGCGAGGCGCACTTGTTCCTGGACTTGGCCGTTGTCTTCCGGCAAGACGATCACTGGGGAGAGCTTTCAGTGTCGTGCTAAAGGGATTTCCTCCGACACCGATTAGCCAATTCAATCGTTTGCAATGCCAACCTGCGCACACACTTGCCTAAAGGAGCCATTGCCCTGCCGCGCCTGTCCCTTCCATTTTGGCGTTTATGTTGGGTATATGGCGTCGGCAATAGATCTCTGACTTTCGGATCGGTGTCCATCACCGTTGCTATTAGAAGGTGCAGATGCGATGCCATTATCAAATGCCATATCGACCATCGCATTTGTGTGTTTGATTTTCGCTTCGCCGGTCAAGTGTGCGGATCGCGCGCCGGAGCGTGTACGCAGCGCGGGGTTTCCTCACCGCTGTGTGTCGATGCGCACGGCGGGCGAGTCGAGTATCAAGGGGACGCGGCGCTGATCGAGTGGTACAGCAAGGACGGGCGATGCGTAACGTCTATCAATGACAGCGGCGGGGCGGTGGTGAATATGTCGCGGCACCATCACATTCGCTCATTGAAAAAGCCGCGACGACGATCCCTCGTCCGTCGTCCGTCGACTGCCCTCAAGATACGTCACGAGACAATCAATGGGCCGTGGAGGAGCAAGACATCAGCGAAATGCGCGATATCATTGTCGCTCCAAGCGTTGGGCGCTAAAGCATGCGGACGGCAGAGGTTTACAATTCGGATGAGTTCGAATCCCCCCCTCTCCGTTCATCGCTGTGTTGTCACCATCCGTGCGGCCGTTGGCCAGCGTCAGTTCGAACCGGCTGGCGCCGTTGTCGATGGTGTCTGAGCCGTCGGCGGTGCGGAAACTGACGGCGGGGCCGGTTGGGAAGTGGCCGTTTGGGCGCGCCAGCGTGCCGCCTGATCGGGTTTTGACCATGCCGAATACAATTTGACGATTTGCTCCGCCGTTTTGATCGTCCGCGAGTGTTCCGCACCCAGAGCCTTCATGAAGATGTCGTGTGCTTCCAGCAGCGTTGTTTCCGCCTCATCGAATCGCTTCAAATCCTTCAGCACGATGCCGTGACTCGTCAAATACACGCCCAGCCTCCACTGACCCGGCGGCAGCATCTTTCGTGCCGATGTCACCACTGACTTGGTCAATTGCTCCGCTTCCTGCGACCGGTTCTGCAACTGGTAAGTGTCGGCAACATTGGTCTTCGCCGTGAGCGCGTTGACGTTGTTCTCTCCATACGTCTTCAAGACCGTGTCCAATACTTCTTTGAACAACGGCTCCGCCTCGGCCAATCGATTCTGCAACTGATAGATCTTTGCCAGCGTGCTGATGGCGGCCAAAGTGCGAGGTTCCTGGCCAAAACGTGCACGCATTTCCTTGACCGCCTCGCTGCAAAGCGGTTCGGCCTTGACGTAACGCCCTTGTTCCAGATAAACCCGGGCCAGGCTGTTCATGCACGTCAGCGTCTTGGGATGGTCAGGCCCGATCACTTTGCGGCGCTGTTCGAGATTTTTCTCGAACAGCTCGGCTGCCTCAGGATACTTGCCGCGGTCGTAGTACAGAGTTGCCAAACCATGTTCGGTATCGAGCGTTGTCGGGTGGGCTTCGCCGAGGACTTCCCGATCGCCCTCCACGGCCTCACGATACAGCGGGATGGCCTCGTCGAATCGCGCCTGCGCCTGATAGAACACCGCGAGGTCTGCCAGCGCGGTGAGCGTGCTCGGGTGACGAGGCCCATAGATCGATTTAAGCGAGGCGATCAGTTTGAGGTAGAGCTCTTCGGCTTCGGTGTAACGATCGAGGTGGTTATACGCCACGGCAAGCCGGTGCAAGGTCAGAATCGTCCGGGGATCGTCGTCGCCGAAGGCGCGTTGCTGGCGCTTAAGCGCGTCTGAAAGATGACGCGCGGCATCTTTGTATCGCCCGCGAACATCACACACTGCACCCAATTCGCCCAGCGTCACGGCGACACTGGGATGGTCTTCCCCAAAAACGCGACGCCGCCGGGCAAGGGAATCGTTGATCAATGCCTCGGCTTCATCATAATTCCCCTGCTCGAATCTGAGTTCGCTCAACGCCTCGACAGACTTCAGGGTCATTTCCGCATCGGGGCCGAGTGACTGCTCGGAGAGTGCCCTGGACATGAGCAGATGCTTCTCCGCCGATGGGAAGTCGCCCAGGTTCAGGTATGTCCGGCCAAGCGTGGAGCGGATGGCCGCCTCGACCATCGGCTGATCCTTGAAACGGTCCTCAATCCGCGCGGAAGCGGCGTCGAGCACGTCGCGCATGCGCACGTCCTTGCCTTGTTGATCCGGCGACACGGCGGCGAGCACATTCTCGTTGAGAAATTCGTTAATGGCGCTGGAGATCGCCGCCTCTGCGCGGGCACGGGCCAGACCGATGCTCGTGCCAATGATCCCCCCGACGAGCAGGACGAATATGGCGATGCCCGCCGCGAAGAGTCCTTTGTTGCGCTTGGTGAATTTGCGCAGGCGATAGGCGGCAGTCGGCGGTCGCGCCGTAATCGCCTGGTCCGTCAGGTAACGGCGAACGTCGGCGGCCATGTCCCCAGCCGAGTCGTAACGCCGCTCCCGATCCTTCTCCAGGGCCTTGGCCACAATGGTCTCAACGTCGCCGCGAAATCGCGTGTCAATTGAACTCAGGCGCAAGGGCTCGTCCTCGAGGATCATCCGCGTCGCTTCGGGAATCGAGTGATTGCGAACATCGAGCGGGAGCCGACCGGCCAACAATTCGTACAGAATGACGCCCAGCGCATATACGTCCGAGCGGATATCGAGCAGCCGGGAATCGCCGAGGACCTGTTCCGGGCTCATGTACGGAACCGTCCCGACAAGTTGTCCGATGTCGGTCTGGAGTGTGACAGATTGCACGTCGGCGTCGGTCAGCCGGGCCACGCCGAAGTCCAGCACCTTTGGCTGCGGCAGCGCCGAAGGCTTGCGCGCTGCGCCGCCGGTGTGATCGCTTCGGTCTGTCGATTCGCCCGCGCTTTGGGCAACGAGAATGTTTCCTGGTTTGAGATCGCGGTGAATGACGCCCTTGAGATGGGCGTGGTGGACCGCGTCACAGATGAGGGCGAGTAGTTCCAGCCGATCCCGGGTACTTAACTTGTGTTCCGTCGCGTATTCGGTGATCGGTCGGCCTCGAATCAGCTCCATGGCAAAGAACTGAACCCGCGCCGGAAATCGTGAGGCGTCTGAAGGGTCGAGTTGCTGCACATCGGCGACGTCCGCCTCATAAATGCAGGCGATGCCGGGATGCTGGAGCTGACCAAGGACCTGGGCCTCATAGTTAAACCGCTTGAGCACGGCGGGCGAGGCAATGCCGGGCCGGATGATCTTTACAGCGACTGTCCGCGAAGGATGTTGCTGCTGAGCCTCATAAACGATGCCCATGCCGCCCTCGCCGATCTTACGGATCAACGTATAGCGGCCGATGCGCGCCAGCGGCAGGCTGTCCTCGATGGGTTTTTTCTGATCTCCGTCGCCCCGGGGAGACTCCAGCTCGTTTTTCAGCTTGTTCAGATCATGGCGAATGTTTGTATCGATCACGCCATCCAGATCGAGCGGGCGCTCGTCTTCCGACAGGAGTTGACGTACTTCGTCAACGATCTCGGAGTCTTCTGATGCCGCCTCGCTGAGAAATGCAGCCCGGTCGGCCGGATTCAACTCCCGCGCCGCCAGAAAGAGCTCCGAGACGCGTTTGAACCGATCAGATGTCACTCACCAGCCCCTTGCGCAACTCGCGGCTCAGCCATGCCCGCGCGACCGTCCAGTCGTCCACCACAGTCTTCCGCGAGAGCCCGAGGTTGTCGGCCACCTCCTCCATCGTCAATCCTGCGAAGAACCGCATCTCAACGATCTGCGCCTTACGCGCGTCCATCTCTGCCAGTCGCGTCATCGCCTCGTCGAGATCGATGATATCCACTTCCGCCGGTTGATCGGCCAGTGTCTGTTCGTGCAGACCGATTCGCTGGAAGTCTGCTCCGCGCTTTTGGGATTTGTGCCGGCGGGCGGAGTCAATCAACACGCGGCGCATGGCCCGCGCCGCAAGGGCGAAGAAGTGCCCCCGATTCTTGAGGCCCGCGTCGGGTTCATTGACCAGGCGCACGTAGGCCTCATGGACCAGGGCCGTCGGCTGCAAGGTGTGACCGCGGCGCTCCTGCCCCATGTACTGGGCCGCCATGGCACGGAGCTCGTTATATACCAGTGGAAAAAGCTGATTGGCCGCGGAGTCCGACCCTTCGCCGATTCGTCGCAACAGGCCGGTGATATCTTCCGAATGCTGATTCACGGATTTGTTCCGCACGCCTGATTGCGATCTCGGCCCTGATTCTACGTCTCTGGGGGGTTTTCTTCAATTTGAGGGTGGCGCGCCGGGACCGTTCCGCGCCTTACACCGGAGGACCGTGTTCCATCGTTAGGTCCGGAAACAGGAGAATCCGCAATGTCGCTGTCCAAGCTCCGACACCTCGTGCTCTTCGCTTCAATCCTGGTCTCGCCGGTCATGGCATCGGCCGATTCAATGGTCGAGCCGACTCGCGCCGGCAACGAACCGAGCCCATGGGCTCAGGCCGCCACGCGCAAGGCGCACGTTCCCGAGGGAATAAGCGCCTCAGACTGGTCGGGCATACTGAAGGCCCATGAGGCCGGTCGACACGCGGCGGTCGCAGTTGAGGACGGCTTTCAGGCCCGCAGCCCCGGACAGCGCTGGCGGACGAACTTTGACGGTCACGGGTTCGTCACCACGCCGGACGACGGCGGCTGGTCATGGGGACTAGAGCTGCAGAGTTACGGTCGCGAAGGGCAGGAGCGACGCGTTTCGGCGCCGGCCTTGATCTCCGCGAAGGGATCTCGCGTCGAGTACGAATGGCACGACGCAGTAACCGAGTGGTATGTCAATGATGCCCGCGGCCTGGAGCATGGATACACCGTGTGTCAGCGTCCGGCGGGTAGTGGCGTCCTTCAATTCACCCTCACAGTTCGCGGTAACCTGCAACCTCGCGTCAGCGCGGACGGCCTCGACGTCACGTTCGTGGATGCGAGCGGCGCGGCCGTGCTGAATTACGCCGGTTTGAAAGTATTCGACGCAGGCGGCGCGCACGTGCCCGCGTGCTTTGAGGCGATGCACGAGGGATTGCGGCTCAGTGTGGATGACGCCGGCGCGCGGTATCCGCTCACGATCGACCCCATCGCCCAGCAGGCATATCTGAAAGCCTCGAACACCGGGGCACTAGACAACTTCGGTTCCTCCTTAGCCATTTCGGACGATACGGTGGTGGTGGGGGCGCCAGGCGAGGACAGCTTCAACGGCGGGAATGATAATAATCTGGCGGACTCCGGCGCGGTGTATGTCTTCGTCCGCAGCGGCGGCGTGTGGAGTCAGCAGGCCATCCTTAAGGCCCCCTCTCCGCTCGTCGAGGTGGGCGACGGCTTTGGCTGGTCGGTAGCCGTCAGCGGCGACACGTTAGTAATCGGCGTGATGGGAGAGGATAGCAGCGCCACAGGCGTGAACGGAGATGCGCATAACAATGGCGCCCAGGACTCCGGCGCGGCCTGGGTATTCGTCCGCAGCGGAGGCACCTGGAACTCGCAAGCCTACCTCAAAGCCTCGAACACCGGGGCAGGTCACCGCTTTGGCTGGTCGGTGGCCGCGAGCGGCGACACCGTAGCGGTCGGGGCATACGGTGAGTCGAGCAGCGCCACTGGTGTGAATGGCAATCAGGCCGACAACAGCGCCAGTCAGGCTGGGGCGGTCTATGTTTTCGCCCGCAACGGCACGACCTGGAGCCAGCAGGCCTATCTCAAAGCATCGAATACCGGGGCGAACGATCTGTTCGGGACCTTCGTGGCGACCAGCGCTGATACGGTGGTGGTCGGAGCGTCGCAGGAAGCCAGCAGCGCCACCGGCGTGAACGGCAACCAGGCCGACAACAGCGCTCCCGGGTCTGGCGCGGCCTACGTCTTCACGCGCAGCGGCGGAGTCTGGAGCCAGCAGGCCTATCTCAAAGCTTCGAATACGGAAGCGCCGGACTTCTTTGGATCCTCTGTCGGTGTGAGCGGCGACACGGTCGTGGTTGGAGCGTATCAGGAGTCGAGCGACGCCACCGGCGTGAATGGCAACCAGGCCAACAACAACGCTCCCGGGTCAGGCGCGGCATACGTGTTCGTCCGCATCGGCGGCCTCTGGAGCCAGCAGGCTTATCTCAAGGCATTTAACACCGGGACAAACGATCATTTCGGCAACCGGGTCGCTGTGAGCGGCGACACAGTCCTGGTTGGGGCGAATCAGGAGGCCAGCAGCGCCACCGGCGTCAACGGAAACTATTTCGATAACAGCGCTCCATTTGCCGGCGCGGCCTACGTGTTCACGGGCCTCGGACCGCCCAGCGACGCCGACGAAGATGGCGTGCTGGATGAAGACGATGCCTGCCCGAACAATACGCCGGGCCTGGCGGTAGACTGCGACGGCCGGCCGCTGCGCGACGCAAACGGCGACTGTCTCCTGGATGGCTCAGACATCCAGTTGATTGTCGACGAATTGCTTAACCAGTAACGCTCGCACTTGGAGAGTGAGCCGCGCAAATGTTATTAGAACGACCAATGTATCGGCGCATCGTGTTTGCGATCGAGTACTGATCGAATGGCCATCCTGTCAGTGCGCCGCCTTACACCCCAACCGCCGCAAGCTGCACCGCCCGCACCGACAGAATCGGCGGACTCTTGGCCCGTAGCGCGTCAAGCACCGCGTCCGGCAGTTCGCCGTCGATCTTCAGCAGCATCAGCGCCAGTCGCCCGCGGCGCGACAGCGTCATGTCGGCGATGTTGATCTTATGGTCGCCAAGGAAGGTGCCAACAAGACCGATGACGCCCGGCTGGTCGTCGTTGAAGATCTGCACCAGCAGCCCCTCAGGCACGATCTCCATCCGATAGCCGTCGATCGACAGGATGCGCGGCAGGCCGTCCTGAAAGACGGCGCCCTCAATCGTGTGCGACTCGTTGCCCCGCGCAATCTTGAGCGTGACCACTTCGTAATAGTCTCGCCGCGCCGACTGGCCGGTATGACCGACGACGATGCCGCGATCCTTCGCGAAATCGGCGGCGTTCACCAGGTTCAGCCGTCCCTCAATGTGCGGGCTCATTAACTCGGTCAGCGCCGTCAGCGCCAAGGTGGGGCACAGCGCCGTCAAGGCATCTCCGCCCTGCGTGACCAATTCGATGCGCTCAACGCCCCCGGCGCAAAGCGGCGAGAGGATCGTCCCCATCCGCGCCGTCAGGTCCATGTACGCCCGGTCGCGCGCCGACAAGTTTGCCGGCATACCCGTGACGTTCACCGCCCCGCGAATCACGCCATTGGTGAGATAGTCGAGGATTGACTCCACGGCCTCCGTCGACACGGCAGTCTGCGCCTCTTCAGTCGAAGCGCCCAGGTGCGGCGTCAGCACCACGTTCTTCGCCGTCAGCAGCGGATTGCCCGCCGGCGGCTCCGTGGAGAACACGTCGATCGCCGCGCCGCCCAGTCGCCCGGCATTCAGCGCTTCGGCCACCGCCGCCTCATCGAGCAGCGCCCCCCGGGCACAATTCACCAGCACCGCGCCGGGCTTCATGCGCTCGAGCTGCGGCTTGCCGATCATCTTCTTGCTCTCGGCGCTCATCGAGGCGTGCAGCGTGAGAACGTCGACCAGCGGAAGCAGGTCCTCAAGCTTGCGGACCAGTCGCACGCGGCCGTCCATGGCGCTCTCGGCGGAAAGCAGGGGGTCGAATGCGACCACGGTCATGTCGAGCCCCAGCGCCCGCCGGGCCACCGCGCAGCCGACGCGACCGAGACCGACGATCCCCAGCGTCTTGCCGGCGACCTGGCGACCCATGAACTGCTTGCGCTCCCACTTGCCCTCGATGACGTGCGAGTGCGCGCCGGCGATGCCGCGCATGGCGGCGAGGATCATGGCGATCGCGTGCTCAGCGGTCGAGACCGTATTGGCGTCCGGCGTATTCATCACCAGCACGCCGGCCGCCGTCGCCGCGGGAACATCGACGTTGTCCACGCCGACGCCCGCCCGCGCGATCACGCGAAGCTTGCCCGGGCTTGCCAGTGCCTCGCGCGTGACCTTCACGCCGGAGCGAATAATCAGCCCGTCGAATTCGCCGACCATCTTGCCGAGCGCGTCGGGGGACAGACCGGTTTTCACTTCAAAGGAAATATCAGACCTCGCGCGGAGAGTTGCGAGTCCTTCATCCGCGATTTGGTCGGCCACCAGAATCTTGAGCATGTTGTTCCGACTCCCCCACCCAGGCAGTTGTTAGACGATCGGTTTGAGGTCCACCTTGAT
>CAZCGF010000139.1:0-4768 GCA_964498115.1 uncultured Planctomycetaceae bacterium
CGCTGCATCATCTGGGCGACGTCCTTGGGGTCCTTCAAAATGGCGGCATACTCGGTGCCCGCGGCTTCCTTCGTCAGAGCATTGATGTAAAGGTAGCCCGCCTCGATTTCCTCGAGGTCCAAGAGAGACTCTGATCTGCATTCATTCAGAAACGGCTCGAACACTTTCGTGCCCGACGAGTCGGCGTCATACTCGGCCTTGGAGCGCTCCGCGACCTTCTTCAAGTACGCCAGCTTGGCCTCGGGGCCGGCGGCGACGGCGGCACGTAGTTCCGCCAAAGCGCGCTGAAGATAGTTCGGCCCCTCGCCGCGATGTCGGGCCATGGCTGCGTGCCACATGCCGAGTATCACCATCCCAAACTGCGTGCCCCAGTCGCCGAGGTGGTTCTGTCGGACGACGTCGTGTCCCTGAAAATCGAGTACCCGGGCGATACAGTCGCCGATGATCGTGCTGCGGAGGTGGCCGACGTGCATCTGCTTGGCCACGTTCGGTGATGAGTAATCAACAATGACGGTTTCGCGCTGCCCCGCATCCACTTCTTCGATGCCGAGTCGATCCGCGTCAAGGTCGTCCGGCGTCAATGGCGCGGACTCCAGCAGAGACGATAGAGCCTCGGTTCGCAGCCGCAGATTGATGAATCCCGGCCCCGCGATGTCGGGTTTCTCGATGATCGATTGCGCCGCCTCGCCGAGGGCATCGACAATCTGCTGGGCGACGTCGCGCGGCTTGGCCCCCAGCTTCTTCGCCAGACCCATCGCCGCGTTGCACTGGTAGTCGCCGAACTTAGCGTCTTTTGAGGGCGCCACGAGCGCATCGGCCCCCTCAGCCCCCCCACCCAGTGCGCGCTTCATCGCTTCTGAAACCAGCGTGCTGAGTTGAGCGTGAATTGATTTCATTGTGAACGGGCGATCACTTCTTCATCCACTCGACCCGGGGACCGTCGCCCCACAACGATTCGAGATCGTAGTATCGACGGCGATCCTCGTCGAAGAGATGAATGATGACATCTACGAAGTCAACAATGATCCAGATGCCTTCCTCATGGCCGCCGACGCCGTACGGCTTGTCGTTGTGCTCCTTGCCGAGCATCTCGATGTGATCAGCCACCGCCCGCATCTGCCGATCCGATGTCCCTGTCCCGATGACGAAGTAGTCGCAAAGCGGACTGATGCCGCGCAAATCGAGCACGACGATGTCCTCGCACTTGTCGTCCTGCATCAAACGGGCGGACTCAATGGCAAACTTCCTTGCCGCATCGGTCGGACGCGTCGGCTTGGGACGAGCAGTGGGCTCGGTCGCCTTGCGTCGGGCAAGGTTCTTGGCGGCTTTGGCTCTTGCGGCCTTTTCGGGCATGGTCAACTTCTTCCCATCTAAAGCATCGACCCGCGCGGTGTATGAAACCCGCGCGGGTCGGTTGCGTAGTTTAATCGATCTTCGAGGTCGCGGCTACTTCCGCGATGAGCACCTCTTAGCCGCCGAGGCCCAGGAGCGCTCCGATCCGAGGACCGTAGGCGACGACCAGACCGGCGAACACAACGCTGACCATGCTCATCAGCTTGATGAGAATGTTGAGCGAAGGTCCGGACGTGTCCTTGAACGGATCGCCGACCGTGTCACCGACGACGGTGGCCTTGTGATCGGCCGAGCCCTTGCCATAGATGATCTCGTCATCCGACTCCGCCAGCTCAGCACGGGCCGCAATCGCCTCGCGGATACGGGCGGGAACGGAGCTGCGAACCTCGGCGCTGGCCTTGAATTCCCGCGCCGTGATCTTGCCGAAAGTCTCGATGTACTTCTTGGCGTTGTCCCACGCGCCGCCTGCATTGGCCATGAAGACCGCCACGGCAAATCCGGACACAAGGCCGCCCGCAAGCAGACCCATGACGCCCGCAACGCCGAAGACAAGTCCAACGAGGACCGGCGCGATGATGGCGAGGAGCGACGGGAAGACCATTTCCCGCTGAGCGCCCGCCGTCGAGATGGCCACGCAGTTCGCGTAGTCAGGAATCTGTCCGCCCTCGAATGAAACCGGCGTTCGCGGCCAGTTGTCGGGGTTGCGAATGTAGGCGTCGTCATGACCCTGAGCCTTCAGATACAACCGCATCTTGGCGAACTGCCGGCGGCACTCGAGCATCATCTGGTTCGCAGCGCGGCCCACGGCCTTCATCGTCAACGCACAGAAAAGGAACGTCAGCAGGACGCCCGCAAACAATCCGCAAAGCACGCGAGGGTTCATCAGCGTCACATCGTAGAACGCCATGAACTGGTTCATCGATGCCCGGCGAACCGGAACAACTTCAATGGACTCGTTACCGACCTTGAGCGTGCCGACGTACTCCTCGTCTCGCGGGCCTTCGACATAATCTGAGGCGGCGAACCGCTGGCCGGGCTTGATTTCTCCGGCGTTTTCCAGCGACTTAAGCTCACGCGAGGTCAAGCAGATCAGGCCCTTGTAAGCGCTGAGGCTACTCACCTTACCGGCCTCCTTGAATGCGAACTTGCCGTAACCGATATAGACCGGCGGAACGGCCTCAGCGCCGTCCAGCTTCTCATCGGTGATGACCTGTCGAACGACAGTCTCGCACTCGTGAAGCATGCCCATGCGAACTTCGTCGATATAGGCCGCCAGGAGGGCCAGGGCGGTGAGTGCCGCCGAGCCGATAGCAAAACCCTTGCCGGTTGCGGCAGTGGTATTGCCCAGTGAATCGAGGGCATCGGTCCGCTGGCGAACCTCAGGCTTCTGGTGAGTCATTTCCGCGTTGCCGCCCGCGTTGTCTGCGATGGGGCCGTATGCGTCGGTGGCGAGTGTAATACCGAGGGTCGCCAGCATGCCGACCGCGGCGATGCCGACGCCGTACAGGCCGAGCATGTAGTCATTCGCACCGCCGGCAAAAATAAACGAACAAAGAATCGCGACGATGACCGTCAGAAGGCTGGCCCATGTGCTCTTCATTCCCTCGGCCACGCCGCCGATGATGACCGTCGCCGGTCCGGTGATCGCCTGCTCGGAGAGTTCGCGCGTCGGGCGGAAGTCGTAGCTGGTATAGACCTCAGTGGCCTTGCCGATGATGACACCGCCGAGAAGACCCGCACAAATACTGCCCCAGATGCCGAACCAGCTTGGCTGGAAAGCTCCCTCGGGGACAGTCGGGAATCCCGACGCGGGGGCAAGAAGCATGTAGCAGATGCCCGCGGAGGCCCCGACGATAAACAAGCTGCTTCCCCAGATGCCTCGGTTGAGGGCGGCCATGAGCTGGCCCAGGTTCGCGCCTTCTTCGGTTCGCACGAGGTAGATGCCCACGATGGAGAGAAGGATGCCGATGCCGGCGATGACCATCGGCGTCGCGAGCAGTCGCATGCCCGCGTCAAAGCCGGATTGCGAGCTGTCACTGCCGAAGAGCGAAGTCGCGGCAGCGACACCCAGCGCCGCCGTGGCCAGGATGGAGCCTGCGTAGGACTCATAAAGGTCGGCGCCCATGCCGGCGACGTCGCCCACGTTATCACCGACGTTGTCGGCGATGGTGGCGGGGTTGCGGCTGTCGTCTTCGGGAATGCCGGCCTCAACCTTTCCAACCAGGTCCGCGCCGACATCCGCTGCCTTCGTGTAGATGCCGCCGCCGACGCGTGCGAACAGGGCCTGCGTCGAAGCGCCCATTCCGAACGTAAGCATGACGACCGTGATCGTCGTCAGCGTCATGTCTTCACCGCCGTACATCCGCAGTGCGACGAACCAGCCGGTGATGTCGAGAAGGGCAAAGCCGACCACGACGAGTCCCATGACCGAGCCGGCGCGAAACGCGACAACGAGGCCCTGATTCAGGCTCTCGCGGGCCCCCGCCGTCGTTCGATGGGCGGCGTTGGTCGCGGTTTTCATACCGATAAATCCGCACAGACCGGAGAAAAAACCGCCCGTAAGGAATGCGAACGGCACAATCTTGTGCTGAACGCCAAGGCCGTAGGCGAGATAGGCAAGCACCGCCGAAAGCCCGATGAACACAAGGAAGACGATTTTGTATTGCCGCCAGAGATAGGCATACGCGCCGTCGCGAACGAAGCCGGCGATGAGCTTCATGTTGTCATCGCCTTCGCTCTTGCTCATGATCTCGTTGTAGAACTTGTAGGCGAAGAAGAGCCCGATGAACGCGCTGACCATAGCGCTCCACCAGATCCACGGAATGCCGTTCAGGCCGACCGGCGCGCCGGTAGTGTCCTGTGCCGAGGCAATCCCCGGAAACCCGGCAAGAAGCAATACCGCCGCCATCGGCGCCCATCTTGCGATTGTCTGTCGTTGCTGTCGATCAGTTGCAGTCACCATCTCAACTCCTGCGTTTCTGCGTTTCGTGTCTTACGGTCGTTCAAACATTTCAGGCCGCCTCCCGGACTGGGAATGCCGGCCTTGTATTCGTGTATCCGTGCCCGTCGCCATCCGACTCGACAATGCTAATGTCAGTCTGACGCCGAACTGCCTCGTGAGATATTTCACGATCGACGCCTAAGGGCTTCATGCTGCGCCATCGCGAGGTCGCGATGCCGCCGTCGATCGTCGTTTTATTTGCCGGGAAGATCGAACAGAGTCTGATCCCGTGCTGCCATCGATCGCCGGGTGACCGCGCTAGCCACGCACCGGCAACCTCCCCACCCTCACGGCACGTGACGACGTACCGACGAGTGAGAGTCTCCCGCAAGGTCGGACCTCGCGAGGAGTTACAGACTATATCGGAGAATTGTGGAGAAATACAACTCATCCGAAAGGCCGCCGATTCCGGCA
>CAZCGF010000139.1:4868-11470 GCA_964498115.1 uncultured Planctomycetaceae bacterium
CTGGCCCACACCCTCGCCGCCGAGGGCAATCCTCGCTGCATGATCGTCGTGCTGGAAGACAACGACGCCGAGGACGATAACCCCGCGAAGACCAACGGCGTCGTCCAGGGCGTGCTGGAAAACTTCTTCCTGAAGAACGGCGTCCGCCTTGGCGACAAGAGCGCCGCGGATGCGACGCGCGACCGCGATGCCGAGGCGGCGGCCCTCAAGGACGACGTGCGAAAGCTTGCCTCGCTGGCCCTGTCGGCAGGCGCCGATGTCGTCATCAAGGGAAATGCCGAAGCCCGTCACGCCGGCAGAACTGAATTGGCAGGCAAGACGCTCGCCCGCTGGACCGCGACCATCAACATCCGCGCCTATCACACAGACAGCGCCCAAATGCTCATGTCCAACAGCTACTCACTCCCGCATAACACGACGAACTACAACGCCGGCGGCGATGACGCCCTGCGAAGATGCGCCGAGCAGCACGCCGCCGACATCCTTCGCGACATCGGCGAAGCCTGGCGAAAGCGGCAGAATGTCCACCGCACCATTCAGCTTGTCCTCGAAGATTGCAGTCGTGCAGATTTCAAAGCACTCGAGGCCGCCCTGCGTGAGGTGGACGGCGTGCAGGACGTCCAATTGCGACAGCTCGCCAGCAACGTCTGCAACATCGAGGTGGACTGGTCCTACGACACAGAGCGCCTCGTCAGCCGCGTGGAAGAATTGAAAGTCGACGGCGTCACCTACACCGTCACCGAGCAGACGCACGACCGAGTTACATTGAAGATCGTGAAGTAACCTGCCCGACTCAGACGCCCAACACTAATTTCCCGCCGCGTCAGGCCGCTCCGCTCGACCGGATAAGCCTCACGGAGACGAACCGGTACGCCACCATGCAGGTAAACAGCAGCAGAATAAGCTGAACCCCTCGCCACGCGGCATGGTCAGTCACCCGATCGGCCACCGTCTCGCTCTCCAACAAAACCTGCTTCGCCTCGCCCGACACTTCCGCCAGGCGGCGAGTCACGGGCCCGTCATTATCCAGACTGCGCAAATCAGCGACGAGCCCTTGAAGCCTGGTGGCCGTTTCGGTGAGGGCCTCGGCCGTTCGACGGTAGTCATTGATGTCATATGGTGCGGGCTGGCTCGCCGACGCCGTCGACTCGAGCCCATTGTCGGTCGCTGCCTCGGAATGCACGGTGGAATCCGATACCGTGCCCCGTTCGTCACCAGGCGCGGTCGGATGTGATCGGAAACTCGCAACCATATCCTCGATTGATTTTGCAGTTCCACTCCAGGCCTCCCCCGCCGCCGCGACGCTTCGGCCCGCCAACTCGATGCGCTCGCTCAGTTCCCGCGCCTCCTTAAGCGTCTTCTGAATCTCCGCCTGCCGAGCATCAATATCCTCCACCACCAGGTTGAGTTCCCGACGCAGATCCTCCGGGAGCTTCTCCGCAACCGCAGCCAGCCGCTCGGAGCTTTCCGATATCTTCGCCATGCTCGTCAGCGTGCTCTTCACGCTGTCCATGTCCTCGGCCTCAAGCATCAATAGTTGCGTTTGAAGTCGCGCGTCGGCCGCAAGACCCTGAACCACGTCGGTCAAATGGGCCGACACGACCGTGAATCCCTTGATCGCCTGCGCCGTCTCATCCACGCCCCCGAGCCAGCGAAACGGAACAAGCGGAATCGCCAGAACTCCCTGGAGCACGTCGTCCTTCTGCGACTCCAGCGTCGTCTGCACCTGCGACCCGCTGAACTCACCGCGTAGCGGATGATCCCGCGCGACGGCGTCAATGCGCTCGCGTGTCGCCGCAAGCCGATCCGGCGAGAGAATCAACGGCGCAAGTCTGCTGATTTCCCACTCGCACGTATTCGCGGCGTCGATCGCCAGTTGTTGATGGGCCCCGAACAGTTCCTTCCCCTCCCCCTCGGAAAGGAACAGCCGCATCCGCACCGCAAGCACCCAGATGTCCACCAGCCCTGCGATCGGGTTCTCCTGATCGATGGCATCCCGCGACATCGGCAGGATTCTCATCTGCCAGATGAGCGTCAGTCGTTTGACTCTGCGGCTCCCCGCCGCATCGACCAGTTGATCGCAGGCCCGACGGACCGTCGCCTCGAAATTATCCTGGCAGGCCTCCAGACTGTTGCGCAGATCCTCCTTCGTCACGCGCTCGGTCGTGACCGCGCCAAGCCGATACTCCGAGCAACCACCCGTCATCCCGGAAACCGTGATGATGCATGTCGCGACAATGGCCCGAATAGTGGCTGATGAGTTCATGAGCCGCACCTCACGGCGCGGATCATATCAGGAACCGGACGGAAGCGCGAGGTCGCGCTCGGGGTTGGAATAAAGCGTCGGTCGCTCGCCGAGGTTTTCGGAGCGTACGACATCGAGCGGTATGCCGCCCTCCCCCGCCTTACGCGGAAACCGATCTCCCGCCAGTTCGGCGACATGACCGTCGGCGAAACCGACGTTGGCCATCCCCACGCTGCCGGAGTGGCGATAACCAACACGAAGATTTTGATCGCCGAGTCGGGTTCGCTCCTGATTCCCCGTATAAAGACCGTCGGCAATCGCGATAAGGCGCGAGGGCCATTTGATCATGCTGAAATGATTGGGACCCATGAATTTTCCGTCAGGGTCCGGCCCGTAGCCGACGGATCCGGTGAAATGCACATTGGGAATAAAGCTGGCCGGGCGACCGATCGGATTGTCACCGTTGATCCAGTAACCGACACGGACGATCTTCCCGAAGCCCTGATCGGGAATCGTGCTGGAATAGACCTGTGACAGCGTCATGACAGCGGGCCAATCCATATAGCCCTTGGGGTTCTCCGGATTTGTCCCAGTCTGGGTCCCCGCCATCCCCGCGACATTGGCCGTGCTGGGGCAGCAAAATGGATTGCCGGCGATCTCCCGCGAGCCCACGATGAAGTTCCCCTTGTCGAGAATCGGCCCCCAGCCGTCCAGCGGGCTTCGCACCGAAAAGCTCACGCCCTTGAAGTTGTACGACGGAATGATGGAGTCGTCCGCGCCGGCCCCATAGGCAAGGATTCCCGACATCAGCGAGCGAATGTTCGACTTGCAGACCAGGCTGCGTGCGTCGCGTCGCGCGCCGGAAAGCGACGGCAGGAGAATCGCAAGAAGCAAGGCGATCACGCCGACAGCAACGAGCAATTCAATCAGTGTCAGTCCGCGTCTCTTCAACGATCAACCGTTCGTCAGGAGTAAAATGAACTGCTGCACGTCCGCCGCATCGATGCGGCCGTCCTGATTCATGTCTGCCAGCGACGGCGAGCAACCCGGGAACGCCGTTTCGAAAGCGTCCAGATCCACCATGGCCAAAACGAACGGCTCAACATCCAGGAAATCGACTGTTTCATCGCAGTTTAGGTCGCCAAGTCGATGAATCGGCACGTCAAACCTCAGCACGCGACTATTGTTCGTGTCCGCGACAAAGACGTTGCCCGCGAAGTCAAGCGCGACTCCCGTGGGGCCGAAGAGGCCGTCGGCATCGGTCGCGAAGAATCCAAGACCGTGATTGACGTCCGAGGCGGTCAGGCTGCCAAGCTGGCCGAAGACCACGTCCGGGGAGCCGTTCGCCGCCGCATCAAGATAGACCAGGACACGATTGTTTCCTGAATCGGCGACAAAAAGATCGCCCGCCCCATCCACGATCACGTCGATCGGCAATTCAAGTCCGGACGCCGTGCCGCCATTATCCGGGGTATTGCTGTCGAGGTCCGGCTGACCGTAAACCGCATCGGCCGTCGTATCCGTCGTCAGCACATCGTCAAAACGCAGCACGCGATGATTGTTCCAATCAGCAACATAAAGCGCGCCGGACGCGGAGAGAGCCAGGCCGATCGGGTTGAACAGATTATCAGCGGACGCGACGTCGCCGAATTTCTCGCTGCAGGTGCCGTCGTTGTTCTTGACGCGACAATTGAAGTCACCGAACTGCCCGAGCACCAGATCGGCCGCCGGCAGATTCGTCGTCGGGTTCGTGTAGTGCAGCACCCGGCTGTTTCCGGCATCGGCGACCCAGACGTCGTCGCCGCTCACTACGACGCGGCCCGGAAAAAGAATCGACTGCGCCGTGGCGACATCCACGCCGGTAAACCCTCCCCCAAGGTTCGCATCTGCATGTACAAAGTCCGGCTGACCGATGACCAGGTCCGCCGCGCCGGGAGAACCGTCCGTCAGCGGGTTGTTGAATTTCAGTACGCGATTATTGAAGGCGTCTGCGACCCAGAGATTTCCCCCTTCATCCACCCAGACCCCCTGCGGCAGAAAGAGACTCGACGCGCTGAGCCCGCCGTTATTCGGAACGGCACTTACAAAATCCGGCTGGCCGATAACCATGTCAGCCGGTGCGCCGTCGGCAAGCAGCCGCGCCGTCGGCCAGCTCAGCACGCGATGATTATCAGGGTCGGAAACATAAATCCGTCCGTTAGGCGCAACAGCCAGATGTGCGGCATTTGAAAGCGCCAGATTCGTCGCCGTCGGCAATCCGCCGGGTTGATTGGGCGCATTGTCGGCAAAATTGCTTTGCCCCAGCACGCCGTCCGCCGTGGTATCTGCGCCGGCCGCTGTCGCGATCGCGCCGATGGCGGCAATAATGATCGCGAGATTTCCCCCCAATCGTCGTCCCCTCATGACTGAGCCCTCATTTGGCCAGGACTCGCCCGACCATCTCTGCAAGGCGAACCGGCGTGACTGGGTCTGCATTCAATAGTGCCCGCGATGCTATGTCGATGGCCAATGCCGGTCAATCGGGCAAGGCTCGCCTGCATATCATTCGCCGTGATTTTTGAATGATCCTGCGCAAGTCGATATCATGAAGAGAGTCGCCCTTTCGACCCCAGAGGATTCAGCGTCATGGCAGTCGCCCCCAAATCCGACACGATCAGCTTTGAATTAAACGGGCGGTCCGTCACCGTCGAGGATATTTCCGACCTCTCATTGCTCGACCTGCTGCGCGATCGTCTCGGCGTCACCTCGCCGAAGGACGGCTGCCAGCCTTTGGGTCAGTGCGGCTGCTGTACGATTCTCATCGACGGCAAGCCGCGCCTGTCGTGCACCATGAAGGCCTCAATGGTCGCCCAAAAGTCGGTAACGACCCTCGAGGGGCTTCCCCCTGAAACACGTGCGCAAATCGCCGACTGCTTTGTACATTCCGGCGGCGTCCAGTGCGGATTCTGCATCCCCGGCTTCGCCATGCGCGGCCACGCCCTTCTTGAAAAAAACCCCTGCCCCTCGCGCGAAGAGATTGCCGGCGACTTTCGAGCCCACCTCTGTCGCTGCACCGGCTACACAAAGATCATCGACGCCGTTGAACTGCTCGGAAAAGTCCGGCGCGGCGAACCCATGCCCTGCGAACGCGCCGAGCCCAACAACGGTCAACCGGCCGCTGCCTACGGCGGCGTCGGTTCGCGGCTCTCTCGATACAACGGAACCGATTGCGTCCTCGGCGAACACCAATACATCGACGACATCGCCGTCCCGGGCATGGCCTTCGGCGCCATGCGCTTCAGCGATCACCCGCGAGCCCTCGTCAAGCGCATCGACACCTCGGCGGCCCGCGCACTTGAAGGCGTTCTATCCATCGCCACGGCAAAAGACGTACCCGGCGATCGCTTCGTCGGCCTCATCGTCTCCGACTGGCCGATTTTCATCGCCGAGGGCGATGAAACGCGCTGCGTGGGCGATATTCTCGCCGCCGTTGCCGCAGTGGACGAAAAGACAGCCCGACGCGCCGCCGAATTGATTGAAGTCGAGTACGAGGTGCGCACGCCGGTCTCCACCCCCGAAGATGGCCTGAGGCCCGATGCCCCCAGGATTCACCCCGCCGGAAACCTTCTCTCAAAGTCTGCGTTAGTTCGCGGCGACACAGACGCCGCCTTCGCCGCCAGCGCCCACATCGCAGAGGGCACATGGGAAACGCAGCGAATCGAGCATATGTACCTCGAGCCCGAGGCCTGCATCGCGATGCCCGTCGATCTCGACGCGGACGGCAAAGCGCCGGCTCGTGCGTGGACAGAGACGATGAAGCTGTCGCCCCGTGGGCCGCGCGAAAAATTGGGACTGCACTTCCTCTCGCAGGGTCAGGGAATCTTCGATGATCGGCGACAGGTCGCTAAAGTTCTCGGCTGGCCGATTGAGCGGCTGCACGTGGAGCTCGTCTCCAACGGCGGCGCTTTCGGCGGCAAGGAGGACATGTCCATCCAGGCCCAGACCGCGCTGCTTGCCCACCTGACCGGCCGACCGATCAAAACAACCCTCACCCGCCCCGAGAGCCTGCGCCTCCATCCGAAGCGCCACCCGGTTAAGTCGCAACTCAAAGTCGGCTGCGATAAGGATGGGCGCATCACGGCCCTGCGCGCCCGGATCATCGGCGACAAAGGAGCCTACGCATCCGTCGGCGCAAAAGTCCTCGAGCGCGCCGCCGGTCACGCTGCCGGCCCCTATCGCATTCCCAATATCGATATCGAAGCCCTCGCGGTCTACACCAACAATCCGCCCTGCGGCGCGATGCGCGGCTTCGGCGCCAATCAGTCCGCCTTCGCCGTCGAAGGCTGCCTCGACATCCTCGCCGAGAAGGTCGGCATCG
>CAZCGF010000140.1:0-9148 GCA_964498115.1 uncultured Planctomycetaceae bacterium
TCATCTTCGGCGACGGGGCGGTGTTCGACGCCGGCGGGGACGATAAGGAACTCGCCTTCATGGAGGGTGATGTCGCCGCCCTTGAGCTCCATGCGGAGGCGGCCTTTGACGACGAGGAACAATTCGTCTTCGTGGTCGTGGTGGTGCCAGACGAATTCGCCGTGGAGCTTGGCGAGCTTGACGTGCTGGCCGTTCAACTCGCCGACGATGTGCGGGGACCAGCAGTCGCGGATTCGGGTGAGCTTTTCGGCGAGGTTGGTTTTTTGCATGGGCTTGTTGCTCCGCGATTGTTTCGGGCGAGGTTCGCCGCTCTAGAGCGGCGGCTAAATGGGCGGCGGCGCGCGGGCTGGAAGACGCAATCTATCCGCTGTTGGGGCGGCCGTCGGGGGCTTCGTTTTTGACGTATTTTATCTTGCCGGGTGTTTCGGCGCCGACTTCGAAGATGTCTGGCATGGCGCCGACGGAGGTGACATTGGGGCCGGCTGAGTTGAATGAGACGTGGGAGACGACCATTCGGGTTCGGAAGTATTTGGTGAGGATCGTCGCGAGCAGGCGCCGGGCGGGCGGGATCAGCAGGAGGATTCCGACGCAGTCGGTGAGGAAGCCGGGGGTGAGGAGGAGGGCTGCGGCGACGAGGATCATGGCGCCGTCGGCGAGCTCGGCAGCGGGGAGGCGATTGGCGGCGAGCTCGGACTGAATTCTCGCGATGGTGCTAATGCCCTGCCAGCGGGCGAGCGCTGCACCGACGGCACCGGTGAGGAGGACGAGGCCGACGGTGGGCCAGAAACCCATGAGGCCCCCGATCTTGAGCAGGACGAAGAGGTCGAGCAGGGGCACCACGATGAAGGCAAGGAAGAGAATGCGGAACACGGCGGCCTCCGGAATGTCGCCGGGCTGGGTCGGTTGCCGGGGGACGTCCCGGCGACGGGCGGGATTATAGTGGCCGGGCGCTGCCAGGTGGGCCGAGGCGACCGTCAAATCGGGGCTGAAATCGTGCCTTCGGCCTCCTTTCCGCCTGCGCCGTCGGAGGTTATATTCCGCGACGAACGCGGCCGTGGCGCGGTCGAACGATCGGCGTTGGTCAGGTCCGGCTCTCTGAGGTTCCACAGGCATATTGGGCTTGTGTCGCGGCATGCTTGACCAGCATTAACTATCGCTGAGCAAAGGGGCTCGGGTGGCGAGCGTGACCGGTACAAACCTTCTCTCAGGCGGGACGCGGTCGCTGGCGATTGCGGTCTGCACGGCGATCGCGGTCGTCTCGATGATGGGTTTGTTGCAACTCGGGCCTGAGGCACAGCCGACGGGCCAGCCGGTCCAGACCGAGGGCCGGGTTATTGAGCAGGTTATCTACGAGGGGGCGGTCAGCACGGACGCGGCCTATCTGCAGGGAGTGGCGCGGATCGCGGTGGGGAGCGTCTGGAATCGCGAGGAGATCGCGTCGGCGTGTGCCCGACTGGCGGGGACTGGGAAGTTTGAGGGCAACCCTTACGCAGAGGCGCGCGAAGAAGACGGCAAGCTGGTTCTTGTTTTTGTGCTGAACGAGCGGCCGTTCGTGACGAGCGTCGATTTTGTCGGGAATGAGAAGTACAAGACTTCGGAGCTGTTGAAGGAGATCGAGCTTTCGACGGGGTCGCCGGTGAGCGAGTATCTGCTTTCGCAGGCTCAGCAGGCCATTGAGCGGAAGTACAAGGAAGGCGGCTTTTACCACGTCAGCGTTGAGGCGGACAAGGAGATTCTCGAGAGCGAGAATCGCGTCTTGTTTCGCATCACCGAGGGGCCGCGGGTCAAGATTCGCAAGATTCTGTTCGAGGGGAACAACGCATACAACGGCATCACGCTTCGATCGAAGATTGAGACGACCACGTATATCTGGCTGTTTCGGACGGGGGCTTTTGACGACGAGACGGCCAGTCGCGACGCGGCGACGCTGAAGAAGTATTACATCGATCGGGGCTATCTGAACGCCCAGGTTGGGTATCGGATTGAGCTGGCGGAGAACCAGTCGGATCTGACGGTGATCTTTCAGATCGACGAGGGCATTCAGCACATCATCAAGTCCGTTACGTTTGCCGGAAATGTGGTGGCGACGGAGGAAGTGCTGTTGGCGTTGATTTCGTCGAACGTGGGCAGGCCGATCGACGCGGACGTGCTGAAGTCTGACCGGGAGCGGATTCTCGATCACTACGGGTCGAACGGCTACATCTATACCGAGGTGACGACGACGCACGTCTTCGATGAGGAAGAGGGTTTCGTCAATCTGACTTACTCGATCAACGAGGGGGGACAATTCACGTTTGGGCGGATCGTCATTCGCGGCAATCAGAAGACGAAGGACAAGGTCGTACGGCGCGAGCTGCGGTTCTTCCCCGAGCAGTTGTACAACACGGTCGAGGCGAAGGCGGCTGAGCAGCGGTTGCAGGAGACGCGACTCTTCTCCGAGGCGACCATTACACCGCAGGGCGAGGCGCCGGGCGTTCGCGATGCGCTGGTGGATGTGACCGAGGCGGACACGACGACGATCCTGTTCGGCGTCGGCGTGACGAGCAACAGCGGGCTTGTCGGTTCGATTTCGATCGAGCAGCGGAACTTTGATTTGTTTGACTGGCCGCGCGGCGGCTCGGAGTTTTTCAAGGGCAAGTCGTTCCGCGGGGCGGGGCAGACGCTTCGGTTGCAGCTAGAGCCCGGCACGGAGCTGAATCGCGCGCGGATCGACTTTCGCGAGCCGTATTTGATGGACAAGGACCTGGGACTGGGTCTTGGGGCGTATGTGTTTGAGCGCGGGCGCGAAGAGTATGACGAGCAGCGCATCGGTTTTTACCAGAGCCTGGACAAGCGATTCCGCGAGGGGATTCTCAAGGACTGGGCGGCGGAGATCGCCACTCGCTTTGAGTACATTGACATTGATGACGTGAAGTTCCTTTCGGCGAAGGACATTCAGGATGCGGAGGGCAGCGGCTGGCTGACTTCACTTAAGGGCACGCTGATTCGCGACAAGACGGACAGCGCGTGGCTGCCAAGCAAGGGGAACCGGCTCAAGGGATCGTGGGAGCAGGCGGGCGTCTTTGGCGGCGAGTGGACCTTTTCAAAGGTCATCGGCGAGTACGATCACTACTTCACGCTGCACAAGGATACGTTTAATCGCAAGCACATCCTGCACTTCGGCGCGAACATCGGGCAGATATTCGGCGACGCGCCGGTGTTCGAGCGGTTTTATGGCGGCGGCATCGGCTCGATTCGCGGATTTGAGTTTCGAGGGATCAGCCCGCGGGACGGCATCCGAAATGACCGCGTCGGCGGCGACTTCATGCTGGCAACGACGACGGAGTACACCTTCCCCATCGCCGGCGAGACGCTTCGCGGCGTGACGTTCCTGGACATGGGTACGGTCGAGAAGGACTTCGGCATTCAGTCGTGGCGGGCGGCGGTGGGTGCGGGTGTTCGCGTGTATATCAAGTACTTCGGCCCGATCCCGCTGGCGTTTGACCTTGCCTTCCCGATCTCCAGCGACAGCGACGACGACGAGCAGATCTTCAGCTTTTCGTTCGGCACGACGTTCTGATTTCATCGATACAACCGAGCGATATTGCCGCGTCCCGTTGCACAGGATAAACGGGGAATCGTGGCGGGATGGGCTCGGGCACATATAATCAATGATTGCATCGCCCTTGGGACGGCGGTGGTTGGCACCGGGCATGTGCGGCTAAGCGCCGGCGGACGAGAATTCATGGGATTGCTGATCCAGATCAAACAGTTGAGCAAGCACTACGAGATGGGCGACACGATTGTGCGCGCGCTGGACGGGCTGGATCTGAGCGTGGATGAGGGCGAGTTCATATCGATCACCGGCGCATCGGGCAGCGGGAAGAGCACCTTGATGCACCTGTTGGGGTGCCTCGATCGGCCGACGAGCGGTGAGTACTGGCTTGACGGCGAACTGGTCAGTTCGATGACGGATCGGCAACTGGCGGTGATTCGCAATCAGAAGATCGGCTTTGTGTTTCAGACGTTCAACCTGATTCAGCGCACCAGCGCCGTGGACAACGTGGCGGTACCGCTTTTCTATGCCCGAAAGACGCGGGTGAATGAGGCATCGATGCGGGCGCTTGAGCGCGTCGGGCTTTCGAAGCGGGCCTCGCATGCGCCGAGCGAACTATCCGGCGGCGAGCGGCAGCGCGTGGCGATTGCGCGGGCGATCGTGAACGAGCCGAAGATTATTCTCGCCGACGAGCCGACGGGTAATCTCGACAGCCGAACCGGCAAACAGATCATGAACATCTTCCACGAGCTGAACCGCAGCGGGGTGACGGTGATTCTTGTGACGCATGAAATGTCGGTTGCGCTTCAGGCGCGGCGCGTGATACGGATGCGGGACGGGCTGAAGTACGAGGATCGATTCGTCGATGCGGCGCTGACGGAGGAATTGACCGGCGAAGGCGATCGTGCCCCGGAGCGCTCTCCGCCTCCGATGGCCCGGCCGGCGGGGGTATAGCGGATGTTCTTCCTTCGCATCTTCATGATGGCGCTACGCAGCCTGACGATTCATCCGTTGCGGACGATTCTGGCGACGCTTGGCGTGATCATCGGCGTCGCGGCCGTCGTGGCGGCGATGGCGATTTTGCAGGGGATGAGCGCGCGGATCGAGACCGGCTTTGCCTCGATGGGTTCGAACAAACTGTTCATCTCGCCGAATATCGAGCGGCGCAGCGGCCGGATGGTGGGCAACTTCGAGTCGCTGAAGCTGGACGACGCGGCGGCGATTCCCAAGGAGTGCCCGTCAGTGCGGATTGTGATGCCGCAGGTCGGGAACTCTGCGCTGGTGAAGTATTTCTCGAAGAACACGACGGCTTCGATTCTGGGGACGACGCCTGAATACACAGAGATTAACAGTCACAAGGCCGGCGAAGGAGAGTTCATCTCTGATACGGACGTACAGGCGGGCTCGCTGGTGGCGGTGCTGGGGTGGAAGATCAAGCGGGACCTGTTCGGCGGCCGCCCGGCCCTCGATGAGAAGATCAAGATCAACGGGACGCTGGGCTCGCGGACCTTCACGGTCATCGGCGTGATGGAAGAGAAGGGCAACGTCGCGTTCACGGATGTGGACCAGCAGGTGATCATTCCGATTACGACGGCGATGGATAAGCTGTGGGGCCTTAAGAGCGTGAACATGATCATGGCCGAGGCCATCAGCCCGGCGGATGCGGACATTGAGAAGGCGAAGGAGGAGACGAAAAAACTCCTTCGTCAGCGGCACAAGATTCGCGCCGGTCAGCAGGACGACTTCCAGGTGCAGGCCCAGAAAGAATTCGTGCAACAGTTCGCGACGTTTCAGACGATCATCGGGATCGTGCTCGGCTCGATCGCCGGGATCAGCCTCGCGGTCGGCGGGATCGGGATCATGAACATCATGCTGGTAGCGGTGACGGAGCGGACGCGTGAGATCGGCGTTCGCATGGCGATGGGGGCGCAGCGCGGCGACGTGATGTGGCAGTTCCTCGTCGAGGCGAGCATTGTTTCATTTCTGGGCGGAGCGCTGGGCGTCCTTGTGGGATGGGGTCTGGCGACGACGATTGAGAATCTGACACGTGTGTTCGAGACGATCACGACGGCGTGGGCGATCGGGATGGCGCTGGCGATGGCCACGAGCGTCGGCATCGTGAGCGGCATCTATCCGGCGTGGAAGGCATCTCGCCTCGATCCGGTTGAAGCGTTACGATACGAGTAGAAACGTCAAAGCGCTCAAGAGTCAAAACGTCAAGACAATTGCAGACCAGATCGGCGGGTAATTCGGAACGGCCCCATGGCGAACCACACTCATAAGACGGCGGTGTTTGCGGGGACGTTTGACCCCCCTACTTTCGGTCATCTGGACATCATCAATCGCAGCCGTCGGCTTTTTGCCAAAACCATCGTGGCTGTGGGGCGGAATCCGGAGAAGCAACCGCTGTTTACCGACAAAGAGCGCGTTCAACTGCTGCGTGAGCTGGTTGGGGATCACGCCGATGTTGAGGTGGAGTCGTACAAGGGCCTGACGATGGATTATGTGCGGCGCAAGGGGGCCGATGTGATCGTCAAGGGTATACGCGACAGCGACGATCTGCGAAATGAGCTGCGCCAGGCCAATGTGAATATGATCGCGGGGGACATCGAGACGGTGTTCCTGTTTACGACGGACACGACGGCACTGATCAGCAGCACACTTATTCGCCAGATATGCGAACTGGGCGGATTGGACAGCGCGAACCTGACTCGGCTGATCCCGCCGCGGGTGGTTGAGGCGATGCAGCAGAAACTCGGCCCGATGGGACGGGATCATCAGAACAAGAATCATTCTTGATCGTAAGAATCTACACCATCGCAAGGACGCTTATTTTTCATGACTGATTTTGAAGTATCCAGGCCGGTCGGACAATGCAGCGTGACCGGCCGAACATTCGTCGAGGGAGAGAACTTCTACTCAGCGCTGTTCGCGGCCGGAGAGGGTTTTGAGCGCAAGGACTATTGCGAAGATCAGTGGGCGGGGCCTCCGGAGGGAGCATTGTGCTTTTTCAAGACGCGCATGCCGCGAAAGGAAGAGCCGAAGCGGACCTTTGTCGATGACGATCTGCTTATCAACTTTTTCACGCGGCTGGCCGACAGCGACGATGCGTCGAAGCTGCGATTCAGATTTGTGCTCTCGCTCATACTGCTTCGCAAGCGGCTGCTCAAGTATGATCGGACGATTCGCGAGGGCGACGTCGAGCATTGGGAGATGCGCCTGATGCGCGACAAGTCGGCGCACAAGGTGCTCAATCCGCGATTGAACGACGATGAAATCGAGGATTTAACGGGCCAGCTTGGGGCGATTCTCGCGGGCTTCGTTCCTGATGACGTTGACGAGCCCGTTGAGTCGACTGCACCGACTGAAGAGGCTACGGCCAGCGAGGAGATTGAGGAGTCGCCGGCATGACGCCGCGGTTGATCCGGACGGCTCATGCCCCCCTGCTACTTTGCCGGCGGATTGGCCGGTGTCTTTTTTTTGTTTTCCTTCTTTCCGGAGTTGCCGGTTGTCCGCCGCGCGAGAGGCCTAGATTTGAGGACGGCCCGGCGCGGGCGCTTCGCACGACGGACGAGATCATCGAGACCATCAACACGAATGCCGCTCGCCTCGATCAGGCGCTTTGGTCCAGCAGCGTGAGCGCGACGGGGCATTACAAGGACCGCGAGGGCGAAGAACACTCTTTTAACTTCGACGGCTCGCTACTCTTCAAGCGCCCGCGGAACTTTCGCATGGATCTGCGGCCGGGCCTTGGCGAGCAGGTGATGCAGATCGGCTCCAATGAGGAGACGTTCTGGGTGTGGATCGAGCCGGAGATCCATTCCATGCACTGGGGGCATCATCGCAATGCGGGCATGCCATGTTGTGAGAAGATGCCGGTGCGGCCCGATCAGCTTGTTTCGGCGCTGCTGGTGGGCGGATTGCCGGTTGAATCGGAGGGGTTGTACGGCCCGATACGAGATTCGCGGGCGACGTATGATGTATTGACCTATCATCGCGCGTCGCCTCGGGCGGAGTATCGACGATACTACGTCGAACGCGAGCCGCCGCATCTCGTTCGGCTGGTTGTCTTTCGAGATGAACTGGGGCGAGATGTCATGAGTGCTTATCTGGCGAATTACAAGACGGCCTGGGAGGGAGGGCCGATGCTGCCTTACGACGTTAGCATGATGTGGGCCCAGGATGGGGCGAAACTCACGATGTCGGTCGCGGCCTATCAGCCGCGGCGTGATGATGAAGTGAGCCCGAAGGCGTTTAACATGCCCGACTCGACATCGCTTCCGGCTGGAATCGATCGTGTGGTTCAGGTTGATGCGGATTGTGAGACGGCCGAAACTGCCCCCTCTGACAGCGACTCTGATTGACCCCGCACGCCTGTGCCCGAATAATCCGACCAATGAATACACGCCCCGCGCTTGCCATCGTATTGCTTCTCTTTGCCACTGGACTTGTTCGGGGCGAGGCGTGGTCTGCGTCCCGGGTTCTGGTTTCGGGAAGTGACGAATATGTCTGGGTGGTGGGTGCGTCTGATGCAACGGGGAAGGCGTTGCCGCTGGTGCAGATATGGAAGGGGCGGACCGGGCCCGGCGCGGCTGCTCCTTCGCTTTCGCAATCACTTCCGCCGATTTCGGGAAATCCGCTTTGCATCGCGGCTGATGGGCGCGGTGCGCTTCGTGTTTTGTACAGCGATCTGACGCAGTGCGATTACTTTGCGGAAAAGCCGCTGGCTCCCGGGCCGAAGTGGCTGTCGCAATCGCAGCGGGCACCGGCGGCCTGGTGTGGTGATGCGATTGAGCCGGTGGTGTATGCGTTGGTGACGACGGCGTCGATTCCGCCTGAGCCGAGCGTCACGTCGCGTGATTCATCGGAGGATGAGGCCGATGACCTGCTCGAACCGGTTGCGGCGGCGGCGCCCATGCCGTCGACGGCGTATTGTCTTCTGAAGCTTCACAACGGGGCATGGTCACGCCTCGATGGTCCGTCCAGCCTGACGAAGGCGAATCGGGCCTGGCTTTGTGCGCGCTCGGGGAGAGTGGGGTTGTTCTCCGAGCTCGATGAGGCGATCAGTTTTGTTGAGTTCAACGGCACGGCGTGGGGGGAAACGTTCGATGTGCCCAGTGCGGGAAAAATCCAGGGGGCATGGGCGGGGTACGGCTCGGCCGGCGCGGTGCTGATTGTCGCAGTCGGGCGAAGCGATGAGCGCTGCGAAGTTAAGCTGCTGTCGGCGAATGAGGCCGGTGAATGGCGAGTCGGCGCAACCCTGCGGGAGAATCTGGAGTTCCTGGAGATCGATGCGAGTCGCTATGACGTTGGGTTTGCGCGCGATCGGATCATCATGGCGAGGGCCTCGGCGGGCGGCGGAGTTGAATTCGCGTCGACCGAGATTGATGGCAGCGAGCCGGTGCGGTTTGAGCCGCTATCAATGGTGCGGCCGGAGGTTTCGCCGCGGGGGACGATTCAGGAAACGATCGCATTGGTGGTGGGGCTTTCGGTGCTGACGTTTGTGATGTGGACTCGGCGGCAACAATTGGCGTTGCCGGCGACGGTGCCGCAGGGGTTGCAGATCGCGGCTGTGTGGCGACGGATCATGGCGACGATGATTGATGTCGCGCC
>CAZCGF010000140.1:9248-11446 GCA_964498115.1 uncultured Planctomycetaceae bacterium
ATTGACGGGAATGCCGCAACTGCCCGGCAGGTCATGCTTCGCAACGTGTGCCGAATTCTCATGGTGGGCATCGGGCCGTCGGGGTGGATCATTACCATCATGATGATGGGCATGCTGAGTCGCAATCGGCAGCGCGTCGGCGATCTATTGGCGTTTACGGTTGTGGTGGAAGATGCGCCGCCGCCGGTCGAGGACTCGTTTCTCGGTGGGCCGGACGACGGGCCCGGCGTATGACGATTACAACATGCCGATGATGCGCTTGGCGCGAGCCTGAATGGCGCCGTAGTTCATCGCGGACAAATCACCCGGATCAAACAAGCTCTTGACGAAACCGACGCCTGCTGCGCCGCTTTGCAGGACGGCGAGGAAATTGTCCGCGGTTACGCCGGCCGTTGGGAATATACGCAGGAACGGCATCGGTCCGAGCACGGCGCTGACGAATTGGGCGACGTCGCCGGGCGAGGGGAAGAGCTTGACGAAGTCGGCGCCGCAATTGTGTGCGGCGAGCATTTCTGTCGGCGTGAAGGTGCCGGGGATACTGACGACATCGAGGGAACGCGCCTCGGCCACGATTTGCGGATCGAAGACCGGCGAGACGAGGAACTTCGCCCCGGCCTTGGTTGCAGAGCGGGCCTGCTCGACGGTCAGGACTGTGCCTGCGCCGACGAGGAGGTCCTGGCGTGCGGAGAATTCCTGAATCAGCTCGGTTGCGCCGGGGGTGGTGAGGGTGAACTCGATCATTCGGAAGCCGCCGTCGACGGCGGCGTTCATGGCATCTTTGGCCGTTTGGGCATCATCTGTGCGGAGGATGGCGCTGACGCGACAATTTTGGATGCGCTGGATGGTGAGAGCTTTTTGATCGGTGCTCATGATTGATTCCCGATTTTATGGCCGGCGGGGATCGGCGGACAGCGGCGCGACGAACTTTCCCGCGCAGAACTCATTCGAGGATTGCGGCTGTGCGGTTGAGTGAGACGGAGCCGCGCAAGAACGGGCGCCGGTCATTGCCGGGCGGGCTTACCGGTCCACTTCGCCCATGACGACGTCGATGCTGCCGATGATCGCGGCCACGTCGGCCAGGAGGCAGTTTGTGGAGACGTGGCTGGTGATGGAGAGGTTGCAGAAGGAAGGGCCGCGAGCCTTCACGCGAGCGGGGATGGTTGAGCCGTTGCCCTGGACGTAGAAGCCGAGCTGGCCGCGGGGGTTCTCCAGTTCGTAGTAGATTTCATCGGCGGGCAGCTTGACGGTCTTGCCGCGCTTGTCGAGCACGTCGCCCTTGGCGTCGCCGACCTTGGCGAGGGCCTGGCGGAGAATCTTGACGGACTCCTTCATCTCCAGGATGCGGACGTAGTAGCGATCCCAGCAGTCGCCGACGGTTCCCTTGAGGCCTTCGCCGATGGGAATATCAAAATCGAACTCGTCATAGCCGAGATCGTTCTGAACCTTGCGCAGATCCCATCGGATGCCGCTGCCGCGCAGGACCGGGCCGGTCAGCCCCCAGTCGAGGGCGTCCTGGGGCGAGATGACGCCGATGTTCGCGGTGCGCTTCACGAAGATGTGGTTGAAGGAGAGCAGGTTGTTGTATTCGTCGATCTTTGGTTCGAAGTAATCGAGAAACTCGCTGGTGATGTCGATGAACCGCTCGGGGAGGTCGTCGTGCACGCCTCCGACGGTGATGTAGCTGTAGGTCAGTCGCGCGCCGCAGGCCGACTCGAACAGGTCGAGGATCATCTCACGCTCGCGGAAGGCGTAGAGAAACGGGGTGAAGGCGCCGATGTCGAGCCCGTAGGTGCCCATGGAGACGAGGTGCGAGGCGATGCGATTGAGCTCGGCGAAGATGACGCGGATGTATCGGGCACGCTCGGAGACCTCAAGCCCGGCGAGTTTTTCGACGGCGAGGGCGTAGGCGAGGTTGTCGTTCATGCCGGCGAGGTAGTCCATGCGATCGGTGTAGGGGATGTACTGGTACGGGGCGACGTTTTCGCCGATCTTTTCGGCGCATCGGTGGAGGTAGCCGATGTGCGGGACGGCTTCGAGGACCATCTCGCCGTCGGTGCGGAGGACGACACGCAGCACGCCGTGGGTGGCCGGGTGCTGAGGGCCCATGTTGACGAGCATTTCCTCGGTTTGCAGGTCTTCCTGGACGATTTTGTCCGAGGTGAGATCGGCGTTGATATCCGGCCGGGCTTCGAGGGTAA
>CAZCGF010000141.1:0-4327 GCA_964498115.1 uncultured Planctomycetaceae bacterium
AGCGTGGCGTGGCTGGAGGCGTATCCGATGGAGGAGTTCGACTTCATGGGCTTCGCCAAGACGATCGCCGTCACGGTCATGGGGCGGCGGACCTACGACGAGTCATTTGCCCGCGGCGGGCCGAACCCCGGCGGCGGGCGGGCGGTGGTGATGACGCATCGGCCGGTCGCCGACCTGCCCAAGGGCGTGGAGGCGTATGACGGCGATTCGGCGGAACTGATCGCCAGGCTGAAGCGCGAGATTGCAGAGGATCAGAAAAAGAAACCCAGCGAGAAAAAGGACATCTGGCTGATCGGCGGGGGCAACTCCATCCTGTCGTTTCACCAGGCCGACCTGATCGATCGCTGGGAGATCTTCATCGCCCCGATCATGCTCGGCGACGGCATCCCGCTGTTCCCCAAGCAAGCCGCCGGGCTGGCACACCTGCAACTGACCCATTTCAAGCGATATGAGAAGACGGGATTCCTGGAGGCGTGGTACGAGCCGCGTCGTTAGTCCGGGGAATGTCCCTGCCGCATTCCGGACAGCGGCCGGAGATGTTGCCGGTGAGGTCGTAGCCGCAGTTGGTGCAGAGCACGCCGCGCGGGTCGAAGCGATTCGCACAGGCCGGAGGCCCATGCTACCCCACAGGGCGAAGCCTCTAAGCTGGAATGGAAACCACGACAGTTGTTACTGACCGGGCGACACTCGGCTCGTTGACGCCGGACCTGCTGATCGGCCCCTACCCGCGAACCTTCTCGACCGCCCGCGTGGTCGCTTCCTTTACCTGCTCGACCGCCTGCGTGGTGGCGGCCTTGGCCCGATCGATGTACGGCTGGGCGTCTTCGCGCAGCTCCTCGGCCTTTTGCGTCGCCGCCGCCTTGAGTTCGCTCGCCTTCTGCGTCGCGGCGGACTTCAACTGGCCGGCCTTTTCGCGCCCCGCGTCGTAGACCTCGTGCGCCTTTTCGACACCGCGTTCGACGTAGGGCTTGACCTGCTCCTTGATCTCGCCGGCGGTCTGCGTCGTCGCCTCTTTCACTTCAGCCGCCTTGGAGGTCGCCTCGCGCCGCGCCTTCTCCACGTCCTCCGGATTGCAGCCGGACAGCAGAAAGGCGCAGAGCCCCGCGATGATCAACCGATTTGCCGATATGGAGCTTTTCATAGTGAAGTATTAGCCATCGGCGACGGATTATTCCGCCACGGGCAGGACCGACGCCGCCCCGCCGCTGTCGGCGTCACTGCCGACATCACTGGCCGTCTGCACCTCACGCCCGCCCTTCGCCGCCTTCCGCTTGATCTGCTCGATCACGAAATTCGCGTCGGTCAGTTGGACGTTGGGCTGAAGGTCGCTGTACATGTAGAGGCCGTCCAGGGTCGCGTCACAGCGCTCATCCTTGCCGGGCAGCCAGAGATAGGTGGCCACGGGCAGACTCGTCTGAATATTGATGTAGAGGTCCTGGAGCTTGCAGGCGTATTCGTCCTTCTCGGGATAGCGAATCTCCAGGTGGAAGCAGGGCTCCTTGGCCGGGCCGATTTCCGTCGGCGGACGAAGCACGATGCCCACACCGCCGACCGCCTCGGCCTTTTCGATGCGATCGAGGATCCGCTCCATCATGCGCCGCGGGCCGAAGTCGGTGATCGGGTTGCGGGCCTTGCCGAAGGCCACCGCGAACTCGGCGGGGTATTTCTGTACCTCCGGGGGAAGGCCGAAGAGACCCTTGCGCGGCAGCAACGACACCTTGTTGTCGTCGCGCCCGTGAATGTAGGTGCACTGGCGATACTCGCTGTTCTCGTCGCGCCAGGTGAAGCGGACGGAGAACGGCTCGTCGCGGTATTCGGCGATGATGTCTTCCTGCGGCTTGAGCTCCTTGAAGAGGCCGAGCCGCTCCTGGCGGATGAACTCGGTCTTGAACTCCTTGATCTCCTTCGCCGCGGCAAGGCAGGTCTTCAGGTATTCCACCGGCGCTTCGGAGACCAGCTTGACCTTGGCCTCGTAGCCTTCGATCGCCGCGCCGGTCTGCATCTCGACCTTTGCCGCCGAGCAGCCCAGTCCGCCGATCATCAGGAACGTAACGGCCGCGCCCAGAAACTCTCGAATCCGTTCGTATCGTGCTATCACTCGAAAAGCTCCTCAATAATGCCCGGACGCGCCCGGTCGGGCTCCAATGGTGTTCGACATGCTAGGCCCGCGTCGCCGGTTATTCAATAAGGTATACCGGCGCCGCCTGGCGTCGAAAAACGGATTAATTCAATGAAAACGTAATCATTCGGCCGGGCGCAGCTTGGCCGCTTCGCCGGGCTCCATCTGGTAGCAGTGCTCGGCGGCGGGGTAGCGGCGCTCAAGGATGTCCTGCGCGTATGACTGCACGGCCGTGGAAATCTGCCCGCGGATATCGCCGTAGCGCTTCACGAACTTCGGCAGCGGACCGGCCGTCAGGCCCAGCATGTCATGAACGACGACAACGTGGCCGTCCACATGCGGACCCGCGCCGCAGCCGATGACCGGGAGATTGGTCGATTCGGTGATGATCTTCGCCGGCTCGGGCGGAACGGCCTCAAGGAGCAAGGCACATGCGCCGGCGCTCTCCATCAGCTTCGCGTCGTCGATCAGGCGCTGCGCGCCGGCGGCGTCGCGGCCCTGCGCTCGATAGCCGCCGAACTGGTGAACGGCCTGCGGACGAAGGCCCATGTGGACCATGACCGGAATCGTCGCGGACGAGAGCGCCCGAACGGTGTCGGCCAGGCGACGATCCCCTTCGACCTTCACGCAGTCGCAGCCGGCCTCGGCCATGAATCGGCCGGCGTTGCGAATGGCCTCTTCAGTGTTCACGTGAAAGGACAGATACGGCATGTCGCCGACGAGGAAGGCGGTCGGGGCCCCGCGGCGGACGGCGGCGGTGATGGCGATCATGAAGTCCATGGTCGCCTGGAGGGTGCTGCCGTGGCCGAGAATGACCTGTGCGGCGGAGTCTCCGACGAGGATGCAGTCGATATTCGCGGCTTCCTCGATCTGCGCCGTGGGGAAGTCGTAGGCCGTCAGCATGGTGATCGGCGTTTGCGTCTTTTTGCGGTGTCGCAGGGTGGCGAGGGTGAGCTTATCCCGTGTGGTCATGGCAATAGGGTAGGTGGGCACGGAGGGAAAATCAAAACGCCGCGGGGAGCGGGGGTTATGAACGCCGCACGGGCATGGAAAGGGGGAAAACCGGTCGCAGCGCGGGGAGCGACTCATCGGACAGGGAATGTCCGCAGCGGATGCCGGAGAACCGGGAACGCCTCGCTACGGATACGCGCGGCGCATCGCAATGACTGATTAGATGATGGGCGAGCGTCGGAGGCGTCAGGGAATCTGCAGGACCATTCCCGGTGCAAGTCGCTTGGGGTCGCCGCGGAGCAGGGCGCGATTGTTCTTGAGGATGGTCTCCCATTTCGAGCCGGCGCCATAGACGCGCTGGGAGATGCCGTAGAGCGTGTCGCCCTGCTGGACGGTGTAGGTCTTGCCGGATGATTCAACATTGCGCGCTGGCTGCACGCTGCCGGAGCGATCCGTAGAGACGAGAGAATCCGTTCCCAGTGACGACTTCGCGCCCGATTGCCCGGCAGTTTCGCCGACCGGCGGGATGATAATCTCCGTGCCGATCTTCAGATTGCGCGGGTTCTTGAGCGACGGGTTGGCCGCGAGGATCAGGTCCGCCTTGCGGCCGTCGCTGTAGTAGCGGTCTGCAATGGCCGAGAGCGTGTCGCCCGATGCGATGATGTGCTTCGTCGGCTCGGGCGCCTTGGCCGGCTGCGGCGTCGGAATGGTCGTTCGGGACGGCATTGAACGCGACAGGTCATTGGTCCGCGCGACAGAGGGCGGCGTCTGTGTGGACCCGGGCAGCAGTCGCCCGGAGGACGGGTCGCGGCTGATCGTGACCGGTGCCGCGTCGGTGGCATTCGGCATTGCCATGCGCGGCTCGGATGTTCCCCGATCATTCACCACGGGCGTCGATGCTGAATCCGGTCCGGCCGACGGCGCGGGCGAGGGTGTTCCCTGCTTGACGAGATTATCCCAGGTCGCCTCGACCAGCTCGGTCGACGGGCTGGTGCGCAGGGAGACCGGCGGCGTAGTCGTCGGCTGTTTGGATGGGTCGGCGAGAACGATCGGTCCCTGCGTCGGCTGCGCCGGGGCGCGCGTCTGCGGCGGGCGATTGGCGAGCCGATCGGCCAGACGTCGCGGCGGCTGCGTCCGTGCGGGCGAGGCGGTCGGGTTGATGCCGCTGCCCTTGCCGGTCGGCTTTGCCGCATCGGTGGACTGCGGAATCTTCGGCTGCTCGCCGACGCGCGTGGCCGAGGTGACGAGGATCTCGTC
>CAZCGF010000141.1:4427-9471 GCA_964498115.1 uncultured Planctomycetaceae bacterium
GCGGAATCTTCGGCTGCTCGCCGACGCGCGTGGCCGAGGTGACGAGGATCTCGTCATCGCGGCGATCGCTTCCGTAGAAGAAGTACACACTGGCGACCACAACGATCACCAGCCCGGCCAGGATGCCGACGCGCGTCTCAGTGCCCATGATGTCCTCCCTGACGTTGGCAGTAGTGTCTACGACGCCTTCAACGTCGTGAGTAACTTTCGCTTCACCAGGAACTGCGAAGCGATGGCGAATGAACTGTACGTCCCGGTAAGGATACCGACAAGCATGGCGAAATTGAAGCCGTGAATGCCGGGGCCTCCGAAGATGTACATGATCAGGATTGTGAACAGCGTGGTCGCTCCGGTCAACAAGGTTCTGGCGAGGGTCTGGCTCACTGAACTATTGACCATTTCCGGCGTGATGTCGGAGAGGCGGCCGCGGTTTTCACGAATTCGGTCAAAGACGATGATCGTGTCGTTGACCGAGTATCCGATGACCGTCAGAAGGGCCGCGACCAGCGCCAGGTCGATGCGGAAGTTCTCCAGCAAGAGCGCCCTGCCGAGGGCCGTATCCGCCACGAAATGGGCGCCTGCCAGTGCTCCGGCGGCGACCATGACGTCGTGAATCAGGGCGACGACCGCCGCCAGACCCCAGCGGATGTTTCCGAAACGGAACCAGACGTAAATGATGATCATGATCCAGCTCAGCATGACGGCGATGATGGCCGACGTCTGGGCCTCGCCGGAGACCTGCTGATCGAACTGGGTGATCTGGCTCAGTGAAGTCTGTCGCTGGAGCGCGACCTGGATCAACTCGACTTCCGGCTCTGCCAGATCGCTGACCCATGCCGACGAGACATTGCCCTGCTCGTCGAGCAGCGGATAGTTCTCATCCGCGACCACCACCATCACGCGCCGATAACGGTCGCTGCCGGGTGCGGCGGGCGTCAGACCGAAGACGTCCGACTCGCGCCAGCCGTGCGACTCAAAGCCGGGCTGGAGTCGCATCGACCGCAGTCGATCCTTCAGCGTCTTGATGTCCTGCGGCGGGTCCATCTGATCGAGGATCATCGCCACGCCGCCCTTCCAGCCGCGCAGATCAACCTCGGTGGCCTCGGCGCTCGATAGCGGCAGATTCATCTGGCGAACATCCTCATCGCGCAGTGCGAAGTAAGGAACACTACCGCCCGCGGTATCGTCCATCAGGTTGAACGTAAGGGCCGGCTGGATGTCGAGGTCGTCACGCATCGTCTCCATGATGGCGCCGACGACGATCTCCTTGTTGGTCTCCAGCGTAACCACCTCGAACGACTTGCCCTTGACCGCTTCGGTTCCCACGCCCTGAACGCCCTGCACCTGGGATCGGGAAATGGCCTCGCCGGCCTTTCGGGCCCGATCGGCGAGCTGCTTCACGTAGTCCTTCATCTGATCTAGCGAGACATCCTTGTCGGTGCGCGTGCGAATCGTGATCTGCTCGGCGCCCGGATCGGTGTAACGAATCCCGTCGACGTCGCTCAGGATGCGATTCTCCTCGGTATCAAGAACACTCTTGACGATCGGCTCGAGCCGGGCCGCCGGAACGCCGGCCGCCGCGACGACAAAGGTGCCGCCTGAACCGGTGACTTCGGCGGACTCCAGGGCGCCTGCGAATTTGGCAAGCGTCTCGCCGCTGGTGGTGAGTCGCTTGGCGATTCCGGTTTGATCCAAAGCGCCAGGCTCCTTGAGATCGATTTGCGCCGCCGTTCCACCGAGAAACTCGATGTCGTACAACTCGTCGCGATCCAGATCGACAAATGCCGCAACGCCCGCGACGGTCATCAAGAGCGAGAAACCGAAGAAATACTTGCGCGCTCCGATCCAGTTGATGTTCGGCGCGCCGATCAGTTGCATCATGGGCATGCGCGGCTTGGGCCCGTTCTGGAATGAACGGTGAATCGCCCGGAAGCCCAGGAGCAATATGAGCAATCCGATCATCGCCGGGGCGATGTCGAGCAGGGCCTCGCCAAACCCGATGAGGACCGAATGAGTCCTTGCCGCCTCGTCGTTGAGGAAATAACCCAATCCATAAAGGACGCCGCCGAGCGCCGCGACGATCAGCCCCGAATAGAACGGATATCTCAGGACTTCCTTGGGGATGGTGATCAGCGACATCGTTTCGAAGAAGATGCGCGTCACGAAGTAAGCGGTAAAGAGGTTGAGGACGACGCCCAGGCCGAGCGTCAGGCCGAAGCCCTTGATTTCCTCCGAACCAAGCCAGTAGAGGATCACACAAGTCAGGAGTGTGGTGACGTTGGAGTCAAGAATGGCGCGGAACGCTCGTTCATAACCGAGCTTGATCGCCATCCGCATGGTATTGCCGCGGGCGAGCTCCTCGCGCATTCGCTCGTTGATGAGGACGTTCGCGTCCACCGCCATACCGACGGAGAGCACCAAACCGGCGATGCCCGGAAGGGTCAGCGTGGCGCCAAGTGCCGACATCACGGCGAGCGTGAAGAGCAAGTTGAGGCTGACCGCGAAGACCGCGATGCCGCCGGCGTAGGCGTAGTAGATGATCATGAACAGGACGACGACCACCGCGCCGTACTTCGCCGACCTCATACCGGCCGATCGATTCGCCTCGCCCAGTGACGGACCGATGGCACGAACGCTGATCGGCGGGTCCTTGAGCTTGCGCGGCAAACTGCCCGCGTCGAGCTTCTTGACCATGTCCTGAACGTCCTGCGGGGTGAACCCGCCGGTGATCTGGCCGCGCGTGCGGATGACGCTGTTAATGGTCGCGTAGGAAATCGCCTGATCGTCGAGAAAGATGCAAAGAAGCTTGTTGGTGTGCTGGCGGGTGAGCGTGGCGAACTTGTCGCCGCCGCGCTCGTCGAGTGTGAAGCCGATGGCCGGTCGTCCGATTTCATCGCGCTCGAACGATGCACCCTTAAGCGACCAGTCCGCCTCGCCGTAGCGGTGCGTCAACGTGTATCCGTCGGCTATGTGCGTCAGGACGTAGTAGCGATTGCCGAAGCGCTCGACGATGACGTTCAGGCCGTTCTTTCGGGCGTCAAATTCCTTCTCGAGGTCCTTCATCTTCAAAAAGTCGGCCGCGTCTTCGATTTCAAACCACTGGTAGTTCTCTTCGCCCGGCATCCGCCGCGGACCGCGCGTCTTGAGCTGTTCGATGTACCGGGCAAAAGTGTCGGCGTTGGCGTCGTTGCGCATCGGAATGATGCGAAACTCGAGAACGCCCGCTCCGCGAAGCAGTCGCTGGAGGTCGGCCGGGTCTTCGAGCCGTCCTTCGCCGCGTCGCTGGGTCTTGAGGCGATCCGAAGCCGTCAGCATGCCGTCGATCGTCTCGGTCAATCCGGCATAGTCCGACTTGATCTTGGCGAGTCGATCGATCCGCGTCTTGTCGGTCGGCTTGGCATCGAGCACGAGCTGCAACTGACCGAGATCGATGTTCGTCGCCAGAAGCTCGCCCATCGCGGCGTCGAATTTCTCTTCCAGCTCGACAACGCGATCGATCGTCATTCCTTCCGAAATCTTGTCGGGGTCCACGTTGGCTGCGAGAACCTGCTTGATCGCATCCTCATAGGCGGTCTGCTTGGCATGAAGGGCCGCGAGAGCGTCGGCCGTCGCAGGCGTCGTCCCGGCGGCAGGCTGAGTGGTGGCCTGCGCGGCGCTTACTTCGTCCCATGCCTTCGCCGCGGCGGTGAGAAGATCCTTTCTCGAAGGGATGCCGCCGACCAGCGCATCGAGCGCGGCCTGCCGCTCGGCAGCAGGCTTCTTCACGGCGGCCTCAATGTCTTCTCGGGTGAGGTTGTCCGCCTCGATCGTCTTCACGCGCTGGTCATATTCCGACTGGGCGGCTTGCAGCGCGTCGTAGGCGGCGGCCGCGGCCGTCAACAGGGGCTGACGTCCGCTGATGCCCATCACCATCGCATCGAGCGCCGCGGGCCGCTCGGCAGCGGGCTTCGACAGAGCGCGAAGGACGTCGGTCCGGCGAAGCGTCGTCGCCTGAATCTCTTCCTGATACTTCTCGTAATCGTGGCGGGCCTTGACGATCTCATCGCTGGGCCGCGGCATCTGAATCTCAAGTCGGTTGTAGCCGACCGGACGCCAGACGAGGTTAAACACGCCGCGCGGGTCCACACGCTCGCGAAGGACGCGCATGACGCGCTCCGAAAGGTCGGCCTTTTCGGTGCCCTCAAGGCCGCTGTCGTCGATCTCGTACAGCAGGCTGTAGCCGCCGGCGAGGTCGATGCCGTACTTCAGCTTGTCCTTCGGCGGGTATACCGTGGCAAAAGCCAGAGCGGCAACGAAACCGACCAACACAATCTTCCACCACAAATCACGTTCGTTCATCGGGGCACCTTGCGAGAAAATCTCAACTGAAACGATCTAATGTCCAATTAACGCTATTACTTCTGACGGGAAACCAGGCGATGCCGCGACGATCGCTACGGATCGGCCGCCTGCCGCCTGTCATCCTGAGTTTTTACCGGGAGATGTCGGTGACGATCGACGGCGCGCGGCCGGCCGAATTCATTCACCGATCAGATTGCTAGCACACCGGAGGGGCGTGCGACAGATAAGCTGGATAATGCTGGGCCGAGGCAATGACCCGCGAAAGCTGCGGGACGATCTGACCCGGGCTGACGCTGTCGTGGTCCTGAAGAATCGAACAGAGGATCGCCGCGCCGGAGGAAAAGCCGTGATGATCGACCGGCTTGGCCGCACCCGCCGCGACGAGACACGAAGTCGACGGCGGCGGGGTCTTGTGGCTTTCTTCGGAGTCCTGCCCGGCATCCGGCGATGTCTGATGCCGGTGATCGGCGGCCGCCTTCTGACGGGCTGCCAGCATTTCGGCACGCTCGTGCGACGCGATCCATGCCGTCGACAGAGCCGGTCCGCCGGTCAGCGCGAAGGCTGAGAGCAGCGGGACGATAACGCGGCAGGTCTTGGTGCCCAGTGTGGACATGGTGCAAGAGCATACACTCCCCACCGCCGACGTTCAATGTCCGATACCGGCTCACTTTAGGCTCCGCAAACCGGCGGTTTCCCGGCAAAA
>CAZCGF010000141.1:9571-11397 GCA_964498115.1 uncultured Planctomycetaceae bacterium
TCCGTCGCGATTTCCGGCGACACGCTGGTCATCGGCGCTGGAGATGAGGACAGCAGCGCGACCGGCGTGGGCGGTAACCAGGCGGACAACGGCGCTGCGGACTCCGGTGCGGTGTACGTTTTCGTTTACGAAAGCGGCGAGTGGAATCAGCAGGCTTACATCAAGGCGTCGAACACCCAGTCGAACGACTGGTTCGGCTCGTCGGTGGCGATCTCGGGGGACACGCTCGTCGTCGGCGCGGTCGGCGAGGACAGTAACGCCACGGGCATCAACGGCGATCAGGCCAACAACGGCGCGTCCATTTCCGGTGCGGCGTACGTCTTTGTCCGCAGCGGGACGGTGTGGTCGCAGCAAGCCTACCTCAAGGCGTCAAACACCGGTTCCGGTGATCGGTTCGGCTATTCGGTGGCGATTTCCGGCGACACGATCGTCGTGGGCGCATTCAACGAGGACAGCAGCGCCACCGGCGTCAACGGTAACCAGGCAGACAACAGCGAAGTCCAGTCCGGCGCGGCGTACGTCTTCGTGCGCAGCGGCACAGTCTGGACTCAGCAGGCCTATCTCAAGGCGTCGAACACGGGCGCCAACGACAAGTTCGGCGGCGATGTTGCCGTGGACGGCGATACGATCATCGTTGGCGCGCATACGGAAAAGAGCAGTGCGACCGGCGTCAACGGCAACCAGATAGATGACAGCGCGAACAACGCCGGCGCGGCTTATGTCTTCGTTCGCAGCGATGCGGTTTGGTCGCAGCAGGCCTACCTCAAGGCATCGAACACCGAGGCATTCGACCAGTTCGGTTACTCGGTGGCACTGTCCGGCGACACCGCCGTGGTCGGCGCGTGGGAGGAGGACAGCGGTGCAACCGGCGTCGACGGCGATCAGAATGACAACAGCCTCGTCAATGCCGGCGCTGCCTATGTCTTTGCCCGAAGCGGCGGGAACTGGAGCCAGCAGGCCTACCTCAAGGCGTCCAACACAGACGCGTTCGACCAGTTCGGCACCTCCACCGCTGTGTTGGGCGACGTCATTCTGATCGGGGCGCCGTATGAGGACGACGGGCTCACGCAACTCGGCGGTCTCGAAGCCGGGGTTCCGGGTCCGACCGGCGCGGGCGCGGCATATCTTCTCACCCGGACCGAGTCCGTCTGGAGCCACGCACATTACATCACCGCGTCGAACCGCGAGGCGAACGACCGCTTCGGCCATGCGGTGGCGCTCGATGGGCAGAGGGCCGTCGCCGCTGCACCGTTTGAAGACAGCAGCGCGGTCGGGGCCAACGGCAACCAGTTTGACAACAGTTTTCTCGACTCCGGGGCGGCGTATGTGTATTCGCTGGCATCGTGCCCGAGCCTCGGCGATATGAACTGCGACTGCGTCGTCGACATGGGCGACGTGGATGCGTTTGTGCTGGCACTGCTCGACGAGGCGGCGTATGACTTGGCGTACCCATCCTGCGAGATTCTGAACGCCGACATCCTGACCGACGGCAAGGTCGACGGCGCGGATGCGCAGGGGTTTGTCGACATGCTGGTTCCGTGATTCGCCGGGGCCGGGGCCGCTCGGATGAGCGAAAAGTCGAAACGTCGAAAAATCGAAACGTCGAAATTTTTTGCAGTGGCATCTCGCGGGTTCATTCCGGAGGGATCCAGTGTCATGCGTCCGGCTGGGTTCGGGCCGCGCGTAAGTCGTGCAAAATCGAAGGTGACAATAGGCGAAAAAATGAGGGGCCCAGGGGGAGGATGCGCGGCAGGGGAGGGGCCTGCATCGGATTGCAGCGGCAAGCGCCTCGAGCGCGAAGAGGTGCCTTTGTTCAACATGATTCG
>CAZCGF010000142.1:0-11326 GCA_964498115.1 uncultured Planctomycetaceae bacterium
CCTACTCCGTCGGCGCGAATTCCTTCGGGTCCAGCTTTCGGAACAAGACCTCCGGCGCAGGGCCCAGCGTGTGGCCGACTGCCAGCGGTTCAGTCGCCGTCGCCCAGGTCCACTGCTCCTTCGGCACGTTCAGCGAAATGCGAATCTTTTCACTGGCAAACGGCAGGAACGGCTCGAGCAGGACGCCCAGCGTACGCACCGCCTGGATGCAGGTGTGCACCGTCGCCGCGCACAGGGCCATGTCCGTCTTCCGCGAGGTCCACGGGGCCCGTGTGTCGATGTACCGGTTGCACGCCCGAAAGGCCTCCATCACCCGGCCGAGGCCCGCCTTGTATCGCGTCGATTCGATCTCGTCGGCGACCTCATTGGGCAGCTCGCGGATCATGTCGAGCAGTTCCTTCTCCAGCGCATCGCACTTGTCCGCCGGGGGCACCTTGCGGCCGAAGTCCTCGGTCACGATCTTCTGCCAGCGGTTCACGAAGTTGCCCAGCGTCGCGATCAACTCAGCGTTGTTCCGCTCGACGAACTCGTCAAAGCTCCACGCCGTCCGCTGCGACTCGGGCGCGTTGATGGTCAGGTAGTATCGAAGGGGGTCCGGATCGAATGATTTAAGATAGTCCTCAATCCAGACGGCCGTGCCGCGGCTCTTGCTGATCTTCTCTTCTTCCCGACCGGGGAACTTGATGTTCAGGAAGGCGTTGGCCACCACGTTCGTCGGAAGCTGATAGAAGCCCTCGTCCTTCGGCTTGGTGTAGTTGCTGCCGCGCGCGGCGATCTCCGCGGCCGTGAACTGCGTCCCCAGCAGCATCGACGGCCAGATGAGGGCGTGAAAGACGATGTTGTCCTCGCCGATGAAATGGATGATCTCGCAGTCCGGGCTCTGCCACCAATCCTTGTATTTGCGCCAGTCGCCGTCGCGCTCCTGGCACAAGGCCGCCGTGAAGCTCACGTATCCGATGGGCGCATCGAACCAGACGTACAGCACCTTGCCCTTGGCGTCCGGGTCCTCCAGCGGAACCGGCACGCCCCACTCAAGGTCGCGCGTCATGGCCCGTTCGGGCAGGCCGGTGCGAATCGAACCGAGGGCGAAGTTGGTCACGATCGGCCGCCAGTCGAGCGACACCAGGCTGAACCAATCGGCCAGCATGCCCTGGAACTTTTCCAACTGGAGATACCAGTGCGTCGTGGTGCGCTTCTCCGGGGTCGTCTGCGTAATGGTGCTGATGGGGTTGATCAGCTTGAGCGGGTCGATGCTGTTGCCGCACTGCTCGCACTGGTCGCCCAGCGCCGCGGGATTGCCGCACGGCTTGCCGTCAGGCATCTTGTGATAGCAGGCGCCGTTGACATAGCGATCCGGCAGAAACTTGGACGCCTGGACATCGTAAAGCTGCTCGGTCGTCCGCTTCACGAAGTGACCGTTCTTGTGGATGGTCTTGAAGAAATCCTGGCTCAACTGGTTGTGCAGCTCGACGAACTGCGGCTGGTGGGTGCCGCCGTAGATGTCGAAGTGAATCCCCAGCCCCTCGAAGTCGGTCGCCTGCCGCTTGTTGTACCGGCTGCAAAGCTCCGCCGGCGTCGTGCCTTCCTTGCGGGCGGATATCTCAATGGCCACGCCGTTGTCGTCGCTGCCGCAAATGAACCGGACGTCGTCCCCGCGCGAGCGCAGGTAGCGCACCATGATGTCGGCGGGCAAATAGGCCCCGGCCACGTGACCGACGTGCAGGCGGCCGTTCGAATAAGGCAGGGCGGCGGTGATGAGAAAGCGGCGTTTCGCCATGACAACTCCAGGGTGATTAAAACGGCGGTGATTCTACGGACGTTTCCGACCTGCGCAAAGCATCGAATGCGAGGGCGGAATCACCCCGGATATCCGCCTGGACTTGGATGGATCGGATATCGCCGTCGCGCACGGTCAGGCGCGCTTGGCGATCCAGGCGCACAAATCCTCGATGAATGCCGTCGGGTCCGCGTCGAATTCCAGGGTGTGGTGCCCCTCGGGGTACATGGTGATCTGCCGATCCGGCGAAGGGAGATCGCGCAGCCAGTCGCTGGTGCGGTCGTTGTGAATGATCTTGTCGTGTCCGGCGAGCAGCAAATGAATGGGGTTTCGATAGGCCGACTCGGCGAGCCGTGCCGTGCTGCGATCCAGTCGCCGCGAGATCAGCAGGAATCCCGCGGTGACCTGGACGAGTTTCAGTCGGTCGCCCTCGACGTAGCGAATCCGCTCGGGGTTGTTGGTGAACATCTGCGCGTCGTTCAGCGGGATGTCGTAGGCACGCTCGCGGTCGTTGACGATCGACAGGGCGATGCGAATCTTCTCCGTGGCCGAGACGTCTACTCTCGGAAAGAGGCCGGGCGCGATCAGGGACATTGTCGCGACCTGCTCCGGCAATTTCGCGGCCAGCGCTACGCAGAGCTTGCCGCCCCAACTGACTCCCACCAAATGCGCCGCGGGTTTTCCCGAGATTCGCAGGACTTCGCTGAGGCTCTCCTCGGCGTCCTGCACCGATCGTTCGATCGACGGCGAGTGACCGCGTTGGGTCTGATTGAGCCCGCTGCCGCGGCGATCGGGCATCAGGACGGTGAAGCCCGCCTCGGCGAGGCGTGCGCCGGACATCTCGTACCATCCGCCGTGCGATTGAATGCCGTGAAAGTAGAGCACCGCGCCGCGCGGCTCCGGCGGTCGCCACCATCGCACCGCGGCGCGGTAGCCGTCGGAATAGCGAAGTGTTTCGATGCAGGGCTGAAGCATGGACAAAACACTAAGGCAGGTTGCTGTCGGCATCAAAGACCCATCGGGGATTGTTTACCCGATAAGGGCCTTTTTTCCGGTCCGACTTGTTATGGAGCGCGGACGTGATATGCTATTAAGTGCCTGTGGTGGTCTTGCAACCCGCCTCGGGTTTGCACCCCCGCCTGCACGGTCCCTCCTCGCCCAAGGGTCGAACAATATGACTCCCCGAACTTTGTTCTGCGATCAGAATCCGCGAGTTTTAATTGGCAGATTGAGCGGATGGTGTCTGTCGGTTGCCGCATTGCTGCTCATTGGCGCTTGCGATGGCCAGCGGCTGGCGACCGACGTCTCAGGCGGCACATTTTCAGCGCCGGCGGGAAGCCCGGTGCCGCTGTCGGAAGACGGTGCTGCCGGACTTGCCGCGCGAGAGATTGAAGACGCCGACATCGTCAAAGTCGTCGGCGATCGCGTGTATGCGCTGAATCGATTCAAGGGTCTCATCATCATTGACGTGGCGAATCCTGATGCGCCGTCGATTCTGGGGCAATTCGATCTTCGTGGTCGCGGTGTCGAGATGTATGTCGTGGGGTCGCAGGTCTTCGCCCTGTTGAGCGCGGATTACTACTTTCCATATATCGAGGGCGGTCCTATCGGGGCGAGTTCATCAATCGCGCCGGATGTGTTTCCGCCGCCTGCGCCGGATTTTGATGGAAGCCAGCTTGCGATTATCGACGTAAGTGATCCGGCTGCACCGGCGCTTCAAGGCAAGATCAACCTTGTCGGCTTCGCCAACGACAGTCGCCGCGTCGGCAGTGTGATTTACGTCATCGGTCGAAACCTAATTCCGTATGAATTCGATTCCATGAGCGGCGACGATCATGTCGATGAGGGCTTCGTCGCTTCAATCAATGTGGCCGACCCTGCGAACATCGTTCCCGTTCAGCGCGAGACGTTTGCGGGGGCGGGACTGGAGATGCACGTGAGCGAGTCGCTCCTGTCGGTTGCGAGTCGCAATTACGATGTAAACTCCGGCCAGTCGATGACGCGTGTGCAACTGGTGGACATCACTGATGCGACCGGCGTGATTGACGTGCGCGGATTCTTCAATGTTCCCGGCGCGATTCGCAATCGCTTTTATATGGATGATTTCGGCGGTGTGTTTCGAATTGCCACCGAGTCCGGGGGATTCGGCTTCCGAAAGGTTCGCGTATTCACCTACGATCTTGCCGATCTCGACAACGTCGTCGCGCTCGGCCAGGTTGAGGTCATACAGGGTGAGTCACTGGAGGCGGTGCGATTCGACGGCGTCAAGGGCTATGTTGTCACGTTTCTGAGGGTGGATCCGCTCTTCGTGGTTGATCTGAGCGATCCGACGGCGCCTTCGGTCAGTGGTCAGCTTGAAGTGCCGGGTTTCTCGACGCACATCGAGCCGCGGGGCAATCGGCTTATCGCCATTGGTATTGACGACACTGATGGGCGGCGACCTGCCGTGGCGTATTACAACGTCGAAGACCCCGCCAATCCGACTCAGATCGGTCGAGTCGTGCTGGGTCCGCCGGGCTCATTCACGGAGTCGGAGGCGGTGTATGACGAGAAGGCGTTTAAGATCGTCGACGAGCTCGGCCTGATCGCGGTTCCATTTACGCACTATGAGTATTCCGGCGATCCTGTCCCATTGGGGGGGCCGAACGGCCAAGGGATTGTCAGCGACTATTACGTTCCGCAGTGCAAGAGCGGCGTGCAGCTTGTCGATTTTGGCGACGCGGCGTTATCGCAGAGGGGGTTCTTCGAGCACGACGGCCGGGTCGAGCGCGTGGGCGTTGTGGGCAGTCGAGTCTTTTCACTGTCACAGGCGGGCTTTCAGACTGTCGATATCACCGATCGAGACGAGCCGGCGGCAACGGGAAGCGTGGCGTTTTTCACGCCTGATGAGATGTCGCGTTTTGCGATCGGGGATTGCGGCTACTACTTCCCGGGCCCGATCGATCCGGGATTTGGTAATGGATTCTTCCCGTGGCTCTCGTTGTTCCAGAGCATGTGCGGAGCGATGGGGGTTCTGCCGCTCGTGATCGTCTCTGCGGCCCTATTAGGCGGGAGAAGCTATGTGCGAGGTCGGCGGAGGGCGGTTCGTTAGTTGTTGCGAGCACCTTCTTCGATCCAGCGGCGAATCAATTCGATCTCATCGGGCGAGACGACCGTACCGGCGTCCCAGGGCATCTGCCTTCCAACAGGGGGCGATGTCTGAGTGATCTTCTGATAGAGAAGGCTGTTGTCCGGGTCGCCCGGTATGACCAATTGCCAGTCAGAATCCTGCACGCTCGACTTGTTAACCAGTAATCCGTGAGATACGCCTTCGATCAGCCGAAGGGGGATGCCGGAGTTGTTGGCGAAACCGCCGGTGACGTGGCATCGGATGCAGTGGGTGTCAAAGATCGGTTGAATCTCGCGCGAGAACGAAACGGTCGAGTCGTCCATTTGCATCAGTGGATCGGTTTGGCAGTCCATTCCCAGGCAAGTTGCGGCCAGGATCAAGGCGGCGACGGAGCTGCTCAGTCGTCGAAGAATGTGAATGTTGATTAGCTGATCCATTTGAGGGACGAACTCCTGGTGATCATCCAAGTTTCGAAGCCGCCGCGAGGGCTGACTGGGTCATTTTTCATCGGTATTGCGGGCGTGCGACCTTTGACCGGGAATAACGATATTCAATCGAATATCAGCGTGGTCAGAAATCGGTCATGGCAGGGCTATGAAGCAGCCAGAAGGGCGTCGTAGAGCTGCTGAATGGTCTGATCGAGCGTTGGATGCACGAGATCCGGTGCGATTTCTGCAAGGGGCTCAAGTACGAATCGTCGCTCGTGCAGGAGCGGGTGAGGGATCATCAGTTCGGGTTCGGACCTTATTTCGTCCGCGAAAATCAAGATATCGAGGTCGATGGAACGCGGCCCCCAGGGGACTTCTCGCTTGCGACCGAGCGAGGACTCAATCTGCTGGCAGACAGCCAGCAGCCGCTCGGGCGACAAGGATGTGCGAAGGTGCGCGGCGGCGTTGATGAATCGAGGCTGATCGTCGGGCCCGCCGACCGGCTCGGTTTCGAAGAGGCTGGAGACCTTGGCGACATCGATTTCCTTGGTCGTCTCGAGGGCGTTGAGCGCAGCGGAGATGTTTCGTTCTCTGCGTCCGAGGTTGGAACCCAGGGCAATGTACGCGTTTTGCTTTTTTCTGCGACCGTTTACCACTTGATCCCCGCCAGCCGCGACTGGGCCGCAGCGATTCGATCCTTCTCCACCGTCAAGGCGAAACGCACGTATTTGTCGGCAGCCTTTCCGAAGCCGATGCCGGGTATGGCGACGATGGCCGCTTCTTCGAGCAATTTCGAAGCGCACTCCATCGAGGCGTATCCTTCCGGGCACTTCGACCAGACAAAGAATGTTGCCCGGGGAAGCTCGGTGGCGAAGCCGTACTTATTTAACATCGGCACAAGGGCGTCGCGTCGTTCTTTGTAGATGCGTCGAATCTCGGCGACTTCGGGCCGGTCGATGCCTTCCAGGGCGGTGATGGCGGCATGCTGGATGGCGCCGAAGACGCCGGAGTCCATGTTTCCCTTGACTTTGGCGAGTGAGGCCAGCACTTCCGGGTGGCCGACGGCGAAGGCGACTCGCCAGCCGGTCATGTTGAAAGTCTTGGACAGGGAATGCATTTCGATGGCGACGTCGATCGCGCCGGGGACTTCCATGATTGAGTGCGGGCGGTCGTTGTCGTCGAAGTAGGTCTCGGTGTAGGGGGCGTCGGAGCAGATGATAAAGTCGTGCTTCTTCGCCAGATGCACGCATCGCTCGTAGAAGTCCAACGGGGCGACGGCGCCGGTCGGGTTATTGGGATAGTTGACGAACATCAAGGCCGTTCGATCGAGCACGTCGGTGGGAATCGCGGCGAGGTCGGGAAGGAAGCCGTTCTCTTCGCGGAGCGGCATCTCGTAGGGAACGCCGCCGGCGAAGATGGTCGCTGCGTTGTAGACGGGATAGCCGGGCGTGGGGATCAGGCCGACCTGGCCGGGGTTGATGACGGCAAGGGGCAGGTGGCCGAGGCCTTCCTTGCTGCCGATGAGGGCGATGATTTCTTTTTGCGGGTCGAGGGTGACGCCGAAGCGCTTCTTGAAGAAGTCGGCGGCAACGAGTCGAAACTCGGGCACGCCGGTATCGAAGGGATACTTGTGATTCTTCGCGTCGTAGATGGCCTGGGCCATGCGGTCGATGATGAATTTCGGCGTGGGCCGATCGGGGTCGCCGACGCCGAAATCGATGACGTCCTTTCCGGCGGCGATGGCGGCGCGCTTCTTGCGGTCGATGTCGATGAACAGATAGGGCGGCAGGACGGCAAGCCGCTCGGGGCGCTCAAAAGGCATGGGCAGACTCCGCGAGAGATTCCATTGGTTCCAGATTGCGGATTGTACGAACGGGGCGGATGCAGCGTCAACGAACTAGGGAAGCTCCAATTCCACTTCGCGGTTCATTGCGGGGATTGAGAGCTTGATTTTCTTGTGGGTGCGCGGCGGGCAGTCGCGGTATTCGTAGAGTTGCAGTTCGACGGAATCCCAGATGGGATCGCCGCACTTCATCGGCCATGACTCGACGAGGGTGAAGCGGGAGTCGTGGGCCAAGAGCTCTCGCAGCATCTTGCGCGGCGGCGGATCTGCGTCGGCGTAGGGGGTTTTCGGATATTCAGACTCGATGACGGCGTAGCGGATTCCGTAACGATTGAAGAGGGCGACGATTTCCTCGGGCGAATTGACGAATTGCTGGTAGTCGTATTTTTCGCGGGCGGCCCTTGCGTAGAGCAGTTTGCTGGCGCGGAGCGGGATGATTCTGTCTCGCGCGGCGGCGTTTTGATAGACGTCGAAGATGAACTGGCCGTCGCGAACGGCGTCGATGAGGACGAGGTCGGCGTTTCCAAGGTCGACCAGTTTCGCCACGGCGGCGGCGTGGTCGGGCAATCGGCCTGTGTCATGGGACCGAGCGAGGACGCCCTGCACGAGAACGAGGGTGCTCAGGAGTGCGAGTCGCGGCGCGGCGGCCGACCAGGAGAGGGTGTTTTTCGAGCCACCCGACAATTCGGAGACGAAACCGAATCGCACGGCGGCGAATGCCAACGGAGGAATCGAGAAGAACAGGTAGCGTGGTTCCTTGGCGGCGATGGAGAGACTGAAGCCGGTCCATGCGGCGAACCACAGCAGCAGGAGTGCGCGGGGACCGCGATCGGGCTTCAATAGAAATGTGAGCAGGCCGAGAAGGGCGATGGGCACGAGCGGCCAGCCGAGGATTTCCGCCGGCCAGTGCGCCAGGCCGGTTAAATCGAACGATACCCGTAAGAGTTGCGATGGCAGGGCGGTGTACTTCCGCGAGAACAGGATGTACGCGCCGATGATTGCGCAGGCGACGATGATGCTCGCGATGAGCGACGGACGAAGGAGATGTTTGCGGCGGTCGGGTTGCAAGAGCGCGTGGACGAGCAGTACCGGAAGAATGAAGCCTGCCGTCTGCTTGGTCATGAATGCCATGACGATTGCTGCTGCCAGCGCGATTGCCCAAATTGGACGATGCGACTGTCGGTGCTGCTCGTAGGTCCAGACGGAGGCGAGAATCCAGAATGTCGCCGGCCACTCGAGCATCACGTCGTTCATCCACAAGAGTCCGTGCGGACATGTGATGAGAAGCAGGGAGGCGAGGAGGCCGGTGGGGCGGTCGAACCATCGGCGGCCGAGCAGGTACATGAGCCAGCCTGCGCCGAATGCGGAGACGAGGACTGTCGCGCGTGCGACTGCGATGTTTACGCCGAAGATTGCGAAGAGTCCTGCCTCGACGACGGCGAAGCCGGGCGGGTAATAGACGATTATTCCGAGTGCGGGATAGCGAAGATAGAACTGTTCCGCCCAATCGCGGGCATGATCGAGGGGCCAGTTTCGGAAGAACTCGTATATGAATACGCCGTCGAAGGTGTGGTTGGGGGCGTCAGACCAGCCGAGGCCGCCCTCGGTGATGCCTGGAGCACCGGTGAGAAGGACTGCGATGAGGATGAGAATCGAGGCGATGAAGTCGCAGCGACGGGAGCCCATCGACGCGGCGGGATTGTCGGTAGAGGAGTTTTCGGTCATGCCTGGGCGAACTGAAAGTCCACGACCTGCATTTCGACTGTTCGTCGGCCGTTCCACTCATTGATGATCGGCCGAAAGGCCACGCGACATCGACGATGATCGAGAAGAGTGGGCTTGAGGGCGGCCTGGCCGAAGGCGATGGCCTTGAACTGCCTGCGTCCCTCGGCCAGCGTCATTTGCAGATGGGTGCCCTTGCCGCCGACAGTGCGCGGTTCGCCGACGATTTCCAACTCACTGGTGGCGAGGAGGGGGGCGGGATTCCCGGCGCCGAACGGCTCGAGCCGCGACAGGTCGTGGACGAGCGGTTCATCGAGCTGGCCCAGGGAGACCTGATCGTCGATCGTCAGTTTGGACTGCATGTCGCGCGAGGTGAGGAGCTGGGCTGCGCGGGCGGCGAAGGCATCTCGAAAGGCGTCCACTTTCGCCGCCTCGATTTTCAGGCCTGCCGCCATGGCGTGGCCTCCGTACTGGATGAGATGCTCGGCGCAGTCGGCGAAGGCCCGATCGAGCGGGAAGTTTTTTATGCTTCGGGCCGAGCCCTGGCCGGTGCCGTTTTCGATAGCGATCATGACGGTCGGTTTGCCGAATGACTCTGCGATGCGGCCGGCGACGATTCCGATGACGCCAGCGTGCCAGCCGGGGGATGCCAGGACGATGGCACGAGCGGCGTCTGAGTCCTGCCCGGTGTCGGCGACCATTTGGTGCGCTTCATTGGAGATGCGGCGCTCGAGTGATTGGCGGTCCTTGTTGAGCTGGTCGAGGTGTTGGGCGATCTTCATGGCTTCGTCGGGGTTTGCGCGGGTGAGCATCTCGACGGCGAGGCGGGCGTGACCCATGCGGCCGATGGCGTTGAGGCGTGGACCGAGTTTGAAGCCGATGTCGTAGCCCTCGAGTTTGCGTCCGGTGACGCCGGACATCTGGAGCAGCGCTTGTATGCCCGCCAGCTTGCTCTGTGGGAGACCGAGGAGGCCGTGGTGGGCGATGATGCGATTCTCGCTGATGAGCGGGACGACGTCGGCCACGGTGCCCATGGCGGCGAGGCCGATGGCGTCGACGAGGAAGTCGCGCAGGTCGGGCCGGACCTTGGCCGTGCCACTGACGCGCTGGGCGATCGCCCATGCGAGCTTGAGGGCTACGCCTGCGCCGGCGAGATGGGGATTGGGGTATTCGGGATCGCCGGGCAGGGTGACGCCGGGATGGACGATCATTGCGTCCGGCAGTTGGGGGTTTCCGTCGGCGTCGCGGTGTGGTTGGTGATGGTCTGTGATGATCAATTCCACGCCGCGCCGGCGGGCGATTTTCGCCGGTTCAATCGCGGTGATGCCGCAATCGACGCTGATGACGAGCTGGGCCCCATCGTCGGCGAGGCTGCCGATCGCGTCGGCGCTGATGCCGTAGCCCTCTTCGAGGCGGTGGGGGATGTAGAAACCGGGAGAAGCCCCGGCGAGGGTGAGGCAGTGCCAGAGAATTGACACCGCGGTGACGCCGTCTACGTCGTAATCGCCGAAGATGACGATCTTTTTTCCGGTGCTTACGGCGTCGCAGATTCGCTCGGCAGCGCGGATGGTCGCAGGGAAGGCCTCGGGGGGGAACATGTCGGTTAATTGCGGTTTCATGAACTGCCGGGCGACGGCGGCATCGGTTACGCCGCGATTGCACAGGGCCTGGGCGACGATGGGCGAGATGCGGAGCGTTCGGGCGAGGTCGTCGCGCTCGGCTGCGGGCGGTGGAATGACCCAATCCTTGGGCATGACGGCGTCCTTTGTGCTTCGCGGGTAGCGGGTGTGTTCCCCGCTGATAGTCTGCATGGTACGCTGAGTCTTCGGCCGACGGCAAACCGGGCGGTCTGGACTCATCAGGCGACGATTCACATGGTGCGAATCAAGATTTGCGGTATCACGCGAGTTGAAGATGCGATGGCGGTCGCCGAGGCCGGCGCGGATGCGATCGGTCTTGTGTTCGCGGATTCGCCGAGGCGCGTTACGACGCGGCAGGCGCGGGAGATTGTCGCGTCGCTGCCGCCGCTTGTCAGCGCGGTCGGGGTCTTTGTGAATTCACGGGCGGCGACGGTCCTCAGGATCGCTGCAGAGGTGGGAATCTCCACGGTGCAGCTTCACGGCGATGAGCCGCCGGCGATGGTTAGTCAGCTTGGCGGGCTGCGCGTGATCAAGGCGATGTCGGTGCGACACAAGGCGTTCGTTGACGATGTGCGCCGATTCGCGGACGCCGGCGCGAGCGGCGTCCTGCTGGATGCATTCAACCCCAAGGCACGCGGTGGGACGGGCAAGCGCTTCGACTGGGACCTCGTTGCCGGGGCCCGCGAGGCGGGGGCGCTGAATGGGGCTCCGCCGATCATTCTGGCGGGCGGGCTGACTGCCGCGAATGTCGGGGCCGGGATTCGTCGTATACATCCATGGGCGGTGGATGTTTCCAGTGGTGTGGAG
>CAZCGF010000143.1:0-3651 GCA_964498115.1 uncultured Planctomycetaceae bacterium
AAGGCGGGCATGAAGGACGGCGACCGCATCTACAAGATCGGCGACACGAAAGTGACCGACGTCTATAGCTACATGGATTCACTGCGCAAGTACAAGCCCGGCGACTTGGTGCCGGTAGTGGTGATCCGCGACGGCAAGAAGGTGGAGTTGAAGGTCAAGGCGGAGGGCCAGCAGTCGAAGGAAGCGGCGTAGCCGAGTTTTCCTTTGGGCGAATCGTTGTTACCGAAGACGGGAGATTGAAACATACCGATTCACGCCCTCACTGGATTGACCGAAAAGCCATTCAGTCTCATGATGTCGGACCATCTGAGAGTCATTGAAGATGGAATCCACACTTGGATTGATTAAGGCCTTGATCGCAGCCGGTGAAGTTGTCATCTCGGACCATGGATATGATGAACTCGCGGCCGACGGCCTTACAGTCGACGAGGTGTTAAGGGGCGTATCGGAGGCCCAGGAAATCGAGGATTACCCCGATTACCAGAAAGGCCGATGCGTTCTTGTGCTACAATCTGATCATGCGGGCGGGCCCATTCATGCAGTATGGGGAATCCGCAGGGGTACAACGACTCCGGCTGTTCTTGTAACAGCGTATCGGCCAGATCCGGATCGATGGCAGAGCCCGACGACGCGGAGAAAGTCATGAGCAAAGACACACAAGTGAAATTGCTGCGCGAGGGGGACTATATCGCCGAGGTCCAGTTGGAGTTGATCAACGACCCGGACGGCTGGGGGCCGTACCTGACCGTTGACGAGGCGAAGAAACTGGACCGGGTACGCGAGGCACTACGGTCGGGCAACACATCCGCGGCCGGAAAACTGGCGAAGGTATTTCGCCTTGTTCCGATCAGTGCCGCGTAGGAACCATGGCACAACCCCAATCCACGCGTGAACGCATTGTCTCCGATTGGACCGCCGCCGCCGGCGGATGGCGACGGTGGGAGGCGCACAACATCGCCTACAGTTGGCCGGTCACGCATCGCATCGTCGATGCGCTGAATCTGTCGCCGGGACAAACGGCGCTAGACGTCGGCTGCGGCATCGGCGACCCGGTGATCGCCATTGCCGAGAAGATCGGCTCGGCCGGCCGCGTCATCGCGATTGATCCCGTCGCAGAGATGGTCGAGACCGCCCGCGCCAGGGCGGCGGGCTTCGGACTGACCAACATCGAATTCCACACCTGCCCCATCGAAGAGCTGACGCTCGCCGACGGCTCGCTCGACGCGGCCAGCGGACGATGGTCGTTTATCTTCTGCGAAGACGTCGTCACGGTGCTGCGGAGAGTGCGCGCCTGGCTCAAGCCCGGCGGGCGGTTCGCCATGGCGACATGGACCCCGCAGGAGAATTCGCCGGGCTTCAAGATCATCAACACGGCACTGAACCGGCAGGTTAATCTACCACCGCTCGACGCGACCAAGCCGTGCATGGCGCAGCTCTCGGAGCCCGGTCAGCTGGAGGGGGCGCTCTCCGCCGCGGGATTCAAGGACATACGCGTGCAACCGGTGCGGCTCTCAATCTTCGCCAAGAGCGGGGCCGAGTTCTGGGAGATGATGTCCCAGATGGGCGGCAGCCTGCGCAAGGTGTACGACAGCCTGACAGAAGACCAGCGCGCCGCGGTCGCCGAGGAAGTCATTCGCGGCGTGGAGCAATTCCGCAGCGAGGACGTGCTGCGGATCCCGGCGCTGGCACAGGTGGGCAGTGCAACGGCGTAGCGCCCACGGGCGACTTTGAACACATCACGGAACGCGATTTCCCCCGCCTTGAAGCCGTTTTCCCGGGCCGGTAACATGCTGCTTCTGCGCGCCGGTCGGCTGTCGCAACCCGCCGGACGCGTCTTTTTTAGGCAGGGTAAGAAACACGATCCAACCTTAGTTCAACCTGAGTCGGAGGCACCATGCCCAGCTACACCACCGCGGACATCCGCAATGTCGCATTGGTCGGTCACAGCGGATCTGGAAAGACCTCTCTTTGCGAAGCATTTCTTCACGCCACCGGCGTCACCAGCCGTCTGGGCAACGTCGCCGACAAGACCAGCCACCTCGATACGGATGAAGAAGAGAAGGAACGCGGCTGCTCGATCGACTCGCACGTCCTGAGCATCAATCACGAGAAGAAGGTGCTCAATCTCATCGACACGCCGGGCTCGCCCGACTTCCTCGGTCCGGCCATCGCCTCACTCGCCGCCGCCGAGACCGCGATGGTGGTGATTAACGCCGCCGCCGGCATTCAGGTGAACACGCGACGGATGCGCGAACAGGCGAAGGAGTTCGGCCTGGCCCGAATCATCGTCGTGAACCACATCGATGCCTCCAGCGCCGACCTCGCCGAGCTGCTGACGGCCCTGCAGACCAGCTTCGGACCGGAGTTAACGCCGGTCAATCTGCCTGCGCCGGGTCGCAAGGGCGTCATCGATTGCGTGGGCAGCCCCGACGGCGAGTCGGACTTCGGCAGCGTAGCCCAGTGCCACAAGGACGTCATGGAGCGCGTCGCGGAAGTCGATGACGCGCTGATGAACAAGTATTTCGAGGAGGGCGAACTGTCGGTTGATGACGTGATCGCCCACCTGCCCAAGGCCGTCGCCAGCTGCAAGATCGTCCCAGTGCTCTACACCAACGCATTGGGCAACGTCGGCGTCAAGGAGCTCCTCGACTTCGTCGCGAAGTGCTGCCCCTCGCCGCTGGACGGCAAGCAGCGAAAACTCATGGTCGGCGGCGAGGAAAAACCCCTGCCTGCCAACGGCTCCTTCTGCGGACAGGTCTTCAAGATCGCTATCGAATCGAAGAGCAACATCAAGTACGCCTTCATCCGTGCCTTTTCCGGTCACCTCAAGGGCGATGCCAATCTGACGACCCCCGGCGAGAAGAAAGGCGTACGCCCGGGCCATCTGCTGAAGTTTCAGGGACACGAGCACAAGGAGACCGACGAAGGCCTGGCCGGCGATATCTTCGCGGTGGCCAAGTTGGAGCTGCATATCGGCGACACCGTCTTCGATCACCAGACCGAGGGCAAGGTGCCGATGCCGAAGTTTCCGAGCCCGATGTATTCGCTGGCGGTCGAACCCAAGGCCCGCGGCGACGAAACGAAGATCGCCGAGTCCACCCGTCGATTCACCGACTGCGATCCGTGCTTCAAGACCCATCACGACGCACAGACCCACGAGCTGGTCATCAGCGGCATCGGCGACATGCACCTTCGCGTCATCCTCGCGAAGATGCACCGCCAGTTCAAACTCGACGTGAATACCAAGCCGCCCAAGATTCCCTACAAAGAAACGATCACCGGCAAAGCCGACGGCCATCACCGCCACAAGAAGCAAACCGGCGGCGCGGGCCAATTCGGCGAGGTCTTCCTCAAGGTGGAGCCGCTGCCGCGCGGCAGCGAGCCCTCACTTGAATGGTCGTGGGACATCTTCGGCGGAGCGATTCCCGGGCAGTTCGAGCCGGCCATCAAGAAGGGCGTCGTCGAACTGATGGGCCTCGGCGCGCTGGCGGGTTTTCCGCTTCAGGACATCAAGGTGATGATCACCGACGGCAAGCATCACCCCGTGGACTCGAAGGAAGTCGCCTTTAAGACGGCAGGCAAATACGCCTTCAAAGATGCGATCATGAAGGCCAAGCCCGTCCTGCTCGAGCCCATTGTGGATATCGAAGT
>CAZCGF010000143.1:3751-11263 GCA_964498115.1 uncultured Planctomycetaceae bacterium
ATCGCCGCCTACAAGCCGCACAAGGACGAGGACGAGTAAGGCGTCCGTTCTTCACGACTTGGGTAGTTTCTGCAATCTCTCGTGGATGAAGAGCGCGCCGACAGCGACCGGCGCAATGGGGCCGCAGGATTGGATGAATGGGGCGATGGCGCCCGGCTCGTTGGGCAGCCAGACGATTTCGTCGTGCTCGTCCTTTGCCTCGGCCGTTTGCCATCTTGTGCGCAGTTCTTCGACCGTTAGTTCGATGCGAGCCTCGAAGAGCATTTCCGGCTGGTGAATCTCCTTGTCGCGGATCATGCCGACGCAAACGAGATCGTGCAGCTCCTCGCGGCGCAGGCCCAGTTCCTCCTCAAGCTCCCTGGCGACGGCGGCGAAGGCGTCGATCCGGCCGTCGGCGGTCATGTCGGCTATTTCCAGCGCGCCGCCGAATGTGTGGACGTGATTCGCGTGGTACGACACACGCGAGGATCGCCGGCCGTAGCAGATGCGGTCGTCGGCGCTGACGATCGTCGCCGTGGTGCCGATCGGATTGGCGAAGCGCTCCCAGCCGAATTCGTCGAGGCGATGCTTGTTGTAGAGATTCGTGCCGACGAAATCGCGGTAACAGGTCGGCCCGACGGTGAGCGTGAAGACTTCGCCGCGCGGCGAAGGCCGGACCTCGTGCCGGACATAGCGGAGCAGTTCACCGTTGAACAGGAGGCGGTCGGTACCTTGGGCGAGGGCCAGTTGCCGGTCCCATTCGACGGCGATGGCCGCGTCGAGTTCGTCAGTCGTCGGCCGGGGCGCGGCATCGTACGCAATCCTGACGCAGTCCATCGGGAACCGGCCGCAGGCCTGAACGACGAACGGCTGATTGTCATCGCTGATTGGCGCCAATTGAGGATCTCTCGAATGATCATACTGAGTCATTAGACATCAGGCGGGCGGAGAACCGCACGGACTGAAGTCAGGGACTCGTCCCATGGTCGGCGACGTATCCCTGCGAGATGCGCGCCGTCTGATTGCCACGCCAGGTCGCATGCTATACTATCATTACATTGCGATTCTGTGGGCTTGGCCCATCGCGATGACCGATCGGATGAAAATGGACCGTCGATTCCTGAAAATCCTGCTCGCCCTGGGCATCCTCTTCGTGGCAACCGGCGCCGCGACGATGCTTCACTGCCACGAGGAAGGGCATGAGCTCGGGGCCGAAGACTGCCAGATTTGTCACTGGCTGACGGTCGCGATTTCGGCGCTGATCGTCGCTCTCGTCGGACTCTGGTTGCATATCCGCGAAGTCCGACCGGCGCTGCCGGCCCTCGTCTTGCTTCCACGCGTATCGGGCCGCCCGCGCAGTGCGTCGTCCCGCGCCCCACCTCGCTGATTCCTTTCAACGATGCTCGTGCTTTGCCGTGCGCCGATCAATTTCGGCGCGCATGAACTCGCGCGTTTGCGCGCAGCCTTACGGCGATGCACGCCCTCTATCCCCCAGTGATTTCCACAGCCTCGGACCATCGGCCCGGAGCCCGTCAGATTGAATTGAATCGAATTAATTGCGGACCCGCGGCGATCGTGTCGCGGCGACGAGACATCGAAAGGACACGCGCATGAAAAGGCGCGGATTTACCCTGATCGAGCTACTCATCAGCGTCTCGATCATCGCCCTGCTCATCAGCATCCTGCTGCCGGCGTTGTCGCGCTCGCGGCAACTCGGCCGCGCGGCGACCTGCCTGAGCAATCTGCATTCGCTGGCCCAGGCCATACAGATGTATGCCGACGGCAACGAGGGCCGGTTGCCGTCGGTCGGTCTGGCGCACGGCGGAAGCGTCGATGAAGGGGCGGCGTGGATCAATACCATGTCAAAGGAGTACGGCGCGCTGCAGGTGACGCGGTGCCCGGATGATCGAAGCCCGCACTGGACAGCGATTGTCGAGGGGACCGATCAGCTTCGCCGCATGTCATACGCGAGCAACTACTACACGGTCGGCACGATCGAAGGCCGTGAGGAGTTCAACGTGATGACGCGAATCCAGCGTCCGTCGACGACCATCTTCTGGGCCGAGTTGGCGGAGCAGGGCGACTTTGCCGTTGCAGATCACGTGCATCCGGAGACATGGTTCGCGAGCCCGCGGTCGCTGGCCGCGCGCGAGGTTCAGTATGAGCGCCACGTGGGCCGGGCCAATTACGCCCTGCTCGACGGTCATGCCGAGCCGATTTCCTTCGACGATACCTATTCAATCAATCTGGCGGCCAGCCGATTTCCGAAGATCGCGTGGAATCACAACAAATACGATCCGAGCGTGGGGTGGTAAAGCCCCGCGCTGGGGTGATGTTTTGATTTGTGAATGATTCCATTTGTATTGAAAGAAGCATATATGAAAGCGATCAAGATTCTCTTTGTCATGATGGCGACGGTCTTAGCGCCGCTGCCGACAGCCCTGGCGGGCGACGGACATGGTCACAAGGATGGTGACATCAACATCGGCGTCACCTCCGGCGGACAGATTGTCGTCGAATGGAGCGGCGAGGTCGTTGCTCTGCCGGAACTGGCCGGCCCCCTCTTCGGATTCGGTCTCGATGAGCCGGGATTCTTCACCATTGAGGAAGATGAACCCGATGAGGACATCTTCGTGCTCGGCGCCGGCGCGAACATCGTCCTGGAAGTACTGAGCTTTGACGACGCGCTGCAGGGATGGCGGCCGGGGTTCTCCGGGGTCTTCGATGACTTCGGCGAGACGTGGAACATCGGCGGCGTGCCCTTCGACACCCATCCGTTCTGGCACATTAACGCGACCGATCCGCTCTTCGTCGCTCCACCGGGGCAGACGGAGTGGAACGCGACGTTTCGCTTGCTCGATACCGGCTCGACGGGCTACGCACCGAGTGACCCTGTTACCGTGACGTTTACGCCTGAGCCGACGACGCTGAGCCTGCTTGCCCTGGGCGCCCTTACGCTCGCGCGTCGGCGAACGAGGTAATGAACCATCACCGGGAGGGGAAAGAAGCATCCATACTCCCGGTCCGTAGGACCGTTGATGAATGCGATGCCGAGTCCCAGCGCCTCGGCATCGCGTTCACGACTTTTTTGGAATTTCGAACGACAAGGGTAAGTCCATGAAAAAATATGCAGTGAATGCCGCGACGATCTGTGTCGCGATCCTTGGCATCGGCCAAACTGCCCGGGCACAGCACGCCGGCGACGTCATCGTCGGTCGCTCGGCGGCAGGGCAACTCCGAGTCAGCGCGCCGGGCAGCGGGGGCTACATTCCCGACCAGAACATCAAGGTGCTGCCGCCGGTCAGCAGCCCCCCGGGATTATTCAATGGATGGAGCGACAACAACCCGGGCTTCGACCGACTGACGACGAGTGACCCCGGCAACGACTTTCTGACTCTGCAAAGCGGGTGCCAGGTGCGAATCGAAGTCGTGCAGGTGGACATCGCGTTTCAGGCGATCAGCGCTTCGCTGGCGGTCATCGATGATCCCGGCGAGCGCCTGCTTCTAGGCGGCAGCACGCTGCACACCCACCTGACGTGGCTGGTCAACTCAGATCATCCGATGTTCGATCCGCAAAAGGTCCTCTGGCGGGCGACCTTCAAGCTCGTGGACACCGGCTCGACCGGCTACGCACCCAGCGATCCATTCACCTTCTACTTCGCCACGACGCCCTGCACGCGCGGTGATTGCAACAACGACACAATGATCGACGCCCTCGACTTACAGGCATTCGTCGATATCGTCCTAAACCCCATGGCCATGTCGGCGGAAGACCGCTGCCGGGCAGACATCAACAGAGACGGCCTGGCCACCCCGGACGACGCCGCGGCATTTGTCGACGTCCTGCTTTCGCAGTAGTGGCGAGTCACTTCCCGTCAACTCCCCTCTTTCACTTCTTGGCCGCGGCGGCCTCGGTTGTTTCACCGGGACTGGTGGAAACCACGCGCTGAATGGCGGAGCGGCTGAAGGTGATCTTCGTGTTGCTGGACTCGTCCACCTTCAACGTGACTTCGTCATCCTTGACGGCCAGCACGGTCCCGAGGATGCCGCCGATGGTGACGACGCGGTCGTTCTTCTTTACGGCGGCCAGCATCGCGGCTCGGGCCTTGCGCTCCTTGCTCTGCGGGCGAATCATCAGGAAGTAAATGACGATGCCCATGACGGCGAGCATCGGCAGCATGGACTCAAGTCCCTGCGGTGCGGCGGGATTGGGCTGCGTCGTTTGTGCAATGAGCGAAATCAGCGGAATCATTCAGCGTCCTCGTTGTCAATCGTGGTCGTCGAGCTCGCCTCGAACGCGGCGAGCAACTCGTGAAAAGTGCCTGCGGCGATCGTCTCCCGAATCCGCCGCATGAGGCGTTGATAGTAGGCGATATTGTGCAGTGATACCAGCATCGGGCCGAGCATCTCCCCCGCCAGGAACAGGTGCCGCAGATAGGCCCGGGAGAAATGGCTGCAGGCGTAGCAATCGCAATTCCCCGCCAGCGGACGCGGGTCGGTCTTGTACCGGGAATTGCGGATGCGCACGAAACCGCCGTCGCAAAAGGCGAACGCATTGCGGCCGTTGCGCGTCGGCAGAACGCAGTCGAACATGTCGACCCCGGTCTCAACGGCGCGCAGGATGTCAATCGGCCGACCGACGCCCATCAGATAGCGCGGGCGGTCATCGGGCATGCGATGAGTGAAGTCCTTCAAAAAGGCGGCCATCTCGTCCGGCGCCTCTCCGACGGACAGGCCGCCGATCGCGTACCCGGGAAAGTCGAGCTTCACGATCTCGTCGAGACAGCGGCAGCGCAGGTCGAGATCGAGACCGCCCTGGACAATGCCGAATAGCGCCTGATCGTCTCTTCGCTTCGCATCGCGGCAGTCGCGCGCCCAGCGAATCGTCCGATCGACCGCCTGGCGAAGCAGCTCCGGCGAACCGGGCAGCGGCGGACACTGATCGAAGGCCATGATGATGTCGGCGCCGAGCTTCTCCTGAATCTCGACGGCCCCCGCCGGCGACAGACGCAGCACCGCGCCGTCGATGTGCGACTTGAATGTCACACCGTCGTCATCAATGCTGTTGAGCGTGGCGAGGCTGAAGACCTGGAAGCCGCCGCTGTCAGTGAGGATCGGCCGGTCCCACGACATGAACGAATGCAACCCGCCCATTTCGGCGACGATGTCGGCGCCGGGACGCAGGGCGAGGTGATAAGTATTGGCGAGAATAATGCTCGCGCCGGCGGCGACGAGCTGGTCCGGTGTGACGCCTTTGACGCTGGCCCGCGTGCCGACCGGCATGAAGGCGGGCGTCTCGATTTCGCCATGCGGGGTATCCAGCACGGCGCATCGGGCGCGCCCTGCGACAGCCCGGGTTTGAAAGGTGAATGGAGACATCGGGATATATTTCCGGTCGGGGACGGGGTGTCGAAGTAGTGCCATTATGATGGCACTACCGAGTTAAAAAATCCACCCCGGGCATCGCTTCGGACATATCTTTGCGAAGCCGTCGCGGCTTGACAAGACCGCCCGGAAGGACATATAGTAACCGGTCTCGGTTCGCACGCGCGACCGGGTTTTTAGGGGGCGGACGCGCTGGTCCGGAAATCGAGACGGAGCTCTTACTCAACAGGTGCAGGGACGCAACCGGGCACTGGAGGGAATAGCGTGGCGAAGGGTCGAGTTGACTCGAACGGTCACGGTAGACCGTCGAAGAAAATAAATGGCGCGGATTCAAACGGCTCGCGGCAGCCCAAGGTAAACGGGCGAAGGGCGACGATCGCCCTCGGAGGCGCCCTGCCTCGTCGCGCGGACCATGCGAAGCCAACCACACCGATGCCGATGACTCATCTTTCCGATGCCGAGCTTGAGCACTTCCGCGGGCAGTTGGTCCAGAAGCGCGCCGAGCTCATCGGTTCGGTCACGACCATGGAAAGCGAAGCGCTTCGCAAGACGCGCTCCGAAGGCAGCGGCGATCTGTCCATGATGCCGATCCACATGGCCGACATCGGCACCGACAACTACGAGCAGGAGTTCACCCTCGGCCTCGTCGCCAACGAGCGAGACATGCTCCGCGACATCGACGACGCATTGGCCCGAATCGAAAGCAAGACATTCGGCATCTGCGAGGCGACCCACAAGCCCATCAGCAAGGCGCGCCTCAAGATCAAGCCGTGGGCCCGATTCTGTCTGGAATACAAACGTTCACAGGAACAACAGCGACGCAGGTAGGGCGGGGCGAGAGAACCTACGGAACTTCATGATGACGGCCACGTCGGAACCCGCCCTTTCAACCATTGCGACACCCGGTTCGGCCGATCGATGGGCCATCAGCCACGCCCCCAGCCATCTGCGCCTTTGGATCGTCGCCGTCCTCGGCCTGACCGCCGACCTGTGGACCAAGGCGTGGGCCTTTCGCGAGCTCGGCGCCCACGAGTCGCGCGTGATCATCCCCAACCTCGCCAGTTACAAGCTCTCGCTCAATCCCGGGGCCCTCTTCGGCATCGGCGCCGGCCTCGCGCCGGTCTTCGTCGGCGCTTCGGTCCTGGCCCTCATGTTCGTGCTCTATCTCTTTGCGAACTCTTCCATCAAGCGCTGGTCCATGCACATCGCCCTCGGGCTCGTGCTCGCCGGCGCGCTCGGCAACCTGTACGACCGGGCCACGCAGGCTGCCTATGTCGCACACTATCCCGACGGGTCGAGGGTCATCGGCACGCTGGTCGATGAGGGCGAAAACACGATCCGCATCGGCGACTTTCCCAACGGGGTCAATGCCCGACAGTTCCCCAAGCCGCCGCCCACCTCCAAGTCGGGCCTTCAACCGGTGGTCCGCGACTTCGTCAAGATCGAGGCTAAGATCGGAAAGCTGGAACTGTGGCCGTGGATCTTCAACATCGCCGACGCCCTGCTGGTCTTCGGCGTGGCGATCCTGCTGATCAACTTCTGGTTCGACCGTGATCATCAGCCATCGCCGCCCGAGAATCCGGCGCAGCCCGTCGGCGCGTGACGAGCGCCCTGACACCTGAGCCCACACGCGGGATCCATGATGCATTCCGCCGATCAACACTTCGCCGCGTCGCCGCCTGACAATCGCTCGAAGAATTCCCCGCTCGCATGGTACTGGCGAATCCCACTCAAGCTGGCGATCTTCGCCGTCGTCACGTTCTTCGTTCTGTTTCCCGGCCCGTCGCAACTGGCGCGGCACATTTCCCACCTGCGCGACATGCAGCAGATGATCGCGCCGGACGCGCCGCAGCTCGCGGACCTCGAAGCGCTGGTGCGCGAACGATTGACGACCACCGCCCCCGCCGATGCCGACTCGCCGCCGGTCGTTCAACGGGCCGTCGAGCGCGTCGTGCTCGAAAAGGTCGAGTACGCCTGGGATTGGGACCAGTGGGGCTCGGCCGACTACATGCCGACGGTCGCGGAGATGTTCGAGCGCGCCGCCGCCGCCGATGGGCAGCTCCGCGAAGATTGCGACGGCCGCGCCGTCATGGCCGCCTCGCTGATGAAGCGGCTGGGCTATGAACCGACCCTGGTGACAGACCTGCG
>CAZCGF010000144.1:0-11245 GCA_964498115.1 uncultured Planctomycetaceae bacterium
CGGCGCACGTCGCGGCCGACCTGCGGTGTTTCCTTCGAGGAGATCCGATCCTGGCGAAACCGCCGAGCGCTGCCAGAAGAATCATCGTTGGGTTTCGTCGACATCGCGGAATCGTATTGGGCCTCGCAGCGACGCTTGCCGTGCTCAGTACTGTGTTAGTTTCGCGGTCGCTTATTCAAGATGCCCGGGACTCCTCGACCGCATGGGTGCACCTGGAAACGGGACATATTCCCTGCCATGTGTACCTCCAGAGTTTTGATCCGCAGACATTTATTCCGGAACCCAATCGGCGCTTTCTTGGAAAAACGCCCCTACCCGCACAGTCGTTAAGCGGAGGCCAGTACCGTTTGACCGTCATTCGCGAATCGGATGGTTCCGCAGTTGAATTCAACCTGGTCCTTCGAGACTTGGGACCTCAATTCACGCGGTATCTGGTCTTGAATGAAGGAGGCTGGTATCCCCAGGCAGCTCGGCCCCGTGCATTGGCGGATTTGGGCAGAACCATGGTCGGTGTCATGAATGCCGATACCCCCGGCAGGCTCGATGGAATGATGTTTGTTAAGGGTGGTGAATACAACTTTGGCAGTGAGACGAACGCCGGAGCGTCAATTCCCGAGACAGTTATCCTTGACGATTTCTACATTGATACCCGCAAGGTCTCGAATCGTGAGTACGCCGAGTTTGTATCTGCCACGGGGTACCGGCGACCCAATTTCTGGATGGCCAATGACCCCGCTAAGATTCTCGACCTACCGATCATCGGAGTTACCTTGGAAGAGGCGGAGGCTTACGCCCGTTGGCGCGGCAAGAGGCTGCCCACATTGCTGGAGTGGCAGGCCGCGGCACGTGGAAAGACAGGACAGTTGTACCCTGGCGGAGTTACGACTCCGGCCATGGAAGAGCCGCCCGCTGAATTGTTGCGAAGCGCCGAGACGACGAGCGGCGAGCGGCAGCGAGCAGCTTACATGAAGCACGCCCTGCCCGTTCGTAAGTTGGATGCATCCGGGCCGCCCTTCCAGACACACTCAAGCGTCCGCGAGTTGTGCGGGACAGTCTCACTCACGAACGCCAGTGTTTTCGTTGTGGGTCGGGCCTGGTTTGATCCAGTAAAGTCACACCATCTCGGGATTATCAGTCAACAGCCATTGAGTTTTCCATCACCTCATAGCGGCTTTCGATGCGCGGTCAGCGCATGGCCGAAAAACAACCATTGACAAGAAAAGGAGCGACGAAAATGCCTTCCATTACTGTCAAAGCCAGAGCTGCACACCTCCTGGGGGTTCGTTTGGGCGGCGCAAACGGAACTGATCCAGCGACTCGTCCGGATACGCTCGCTCAGAAAACCGCTCACGCGGCAGGAATGTCTGCTGCACTTGATTACCTCTTCAAGAAGCCATGGACCGGCACGGTTACCGATCCGGCTTCTCCAGAGTCATGGAGGCAGGCCAACATGGAGGCGGTGGAACTTGTTAATCAAAAATTAGTTACTGAGGGAGTTCCACTTGCGCTTAGCACGACTGCCATCGTTTATACGCCCGTAACAAATTCAAGCGGCGAAATCATTGGGCACATCGCCATCATCATCATCAACAGTACCGCCACCGGCTTGCCTTCTGTAACGAACACCGCCAAGTACGGAGATCTCCATGGCTACGCAGAGATCGCGATCGGTTAAGCATGATCAATCGAAACGTATTGCTTCGTCGCTCTATCTGCCTCCAGTCCGAGCCGGAGGCGCGTGGGCAATGTTGTGCCTGTTGGCGGCGCTGCCAACGCTGACCGTCTGCTGTGGGCCCACGGTCGAATCGCATTTGGCGGCCACCTCACCTGTCGTTCGAGCGGGACGAGCAATGACAAACGGCGACGACCACGCCTGGAGGCTTTTTTTCTCCCTCAATCGCCAGGCACTTCCGAATCGGGCAGGATGTGCCGATCCGCGTTTTGGCAGTCTGAGGCACTACGAGGACGACCAAGACGTAGTCTGGGAAACCTGGGCTCGTGCCTCGTCAAATAGTGACTACGCGTCGGAGGTATTTCTGTTAGGGGGATCTCCTCGCAAGTGGAGCGAGCTAGTTCGTCCGGAGCCTAGAAAGCCGTTGAGCAAATTGACGGATTCGCTATGCAATTTCCTGCGCCCTCAGTCGGAAATGGTTGACGTCATGGATTTTCAGGCGTCCGGGCAGGAAGTGCGGCTGAATGAGCCGGCATATTCTTATGTTGTCAATGAGAAGCTTTACAGTCGCAAGTGCTTGATCGAACTCTTTCAGCGGGCGGCGCAGTCCGGTAACGCCGACATTATCTCATTTCCCGCAGATTCGATGACAGTAAAGGCGATTTGGAGAAGTCTACCTATTCTCAAGGACAGGCTCCGCTATCATTGGCGAGTCCAGGACGGTAAGACCTATGGCTTGGTCGCTCTGCATATCGTCTCCAAAGACATTCCTCTCTGGTTTTGGACGACATTCGTTCACGAGGACTATCTCGATCAGAATGACCGAATCAGCCAGGACAATCGACGGCAGGAAATCTGCGGGACGAAATGGGCGCACTACAAGCTGGTAGGCACGCAGGTTTCTTTCTGCGACGCCCGCGGAGTTCCCACGATTCTCGGGAATCGCGCGATCGAAGGGACTCCAGAAACCTCGTGCATCACGTGTCATGCGTTTGCGAGGATTGACTCACGCGGGAACTTCGTCGAAGGACCGTTAAATCCAATTGGATCGCCAGGCAGCGGCGAATTCTGGGATCAATTGGTGACTCCCTGGCAGCTACGTTACCTGACGCCCGATTTTGTATGGATCATATCGACAAGCCAAAAGGAATAACCGGCTCTTTATGACTAAATACAGTTGTCGGAAGACTCCTGCTCTGCTAAATGCTAATTATGCAGGATTCTTCGTCCTCGCGAAGATAACGACTGCCGCGGAACTGGTTTTGGTTCTCTCCTTTCCATCGCCGATCATGCCCGCTGAAGAGTGGCTAAGCCTGGATGAGGTGATCCCGTAACAAGACCCTGCGATGCACTCGGTTCAATTGAGTGAAATTGGTCTCCCGGCACCGTCGCACGGCGAATGAAGGATTGGCGTAGCCTTTGAGTCGGATTGCACGGTGCGACCCGGTGAATCGGAAGTGTCTCGGAGAAAAGCCAGGAAAAATCGAGCTGCATTCATCCTCCCAAACGCCGATTGGGCGGGCTTTCTATTGAATGGAGCCGGATTCGTCCAGAACCGGTTCAATCTAGAAGGCAATGATCTCGACCGTGGCCGCCGCCAAAGATAAACCGGCAGTCAATTCAAATGGTTCCATTGAACTGGAGACACTGGGACGCCAGTAGAGATTGTTCTGGCCGGAACCCGTGTTTTCGACCTTCAGATGCGGACGTCAGCTGGCCTAATGAGGAGCGCAGCCCAATGGAGTCGGGACGGGTGTGAACGGCGACGGGGGCGAAGTATTGCAATTGCCGCGAGCGTTACGAGGGCGGTGGCGGGTTCGGGGATGACGGCGCGGAAGGCTTCTCGTTCGCCTTGGGGGTGATTCGGACACCGACGATCGTGTTACCGTCGGAGGAAATTGCGTAGGCGGTGTCGAGTAGCCAGCCGTTCAGGTTCAGGCCGAAGTCGTTCACCAACCATCGCCGCAAATCTCGAATGCCATTCGCTCCATCCCAAAGCACGGCCCTAAAATCCGCGCGACGGCTGTAGCCGACAATACGATTGCCATCGCCTGAGATTCCGTTTGCGACGCTTTCGCGATCCCCTGGCGGGAACCCAAGATCCTGAAAGCCAACGCCCTCTCGCCAAGAAAACGCCAAGTTGTCCCCATTGAGTTTTTCCGAATAGCCAGCGATCGACAGCCCGTCGCCGGATACATCATTCGCGTATCCTCGATTTGACCCATTTGCAGGTAGCCCGGAGCAAACGAGCTCGCTTTCTTGCTTCCAGCGGAAAGGGCGCGCAAGGGAACCAACTTCTCCGACAATCACCTGCCCATTGGCATAAGTGATGCCGGTTAGCTCACCGGTGACCAGGTGGTATGAGTATTCGGTGACCTGTTTGGCAAGGACGGTGCTTCCGGCCCATTCCCGGTACTTGACGCCGCCGCCGGCGTGAAGGCCGTTTAGAATTCAATTGCAAACGAATCGGCAGGCATGGCATAGAATGCCAGGTTTCTTGGTGCTCGCATGCGCCCCGTAGATTACATCCATGCGCTGGACCGGGCGTCAGCGCACAGCCTGGGCGCAATTCCTAAACACCGTCCCGAAGCTACGCCGGCGAAGCCAGGTTATGGACACGTCGCAGCGTTCAGCAAGTCTTCGACGAAGGCGGTGACGTCGGCGAGGGTGAGACCCGAGGCGCCGTCCATTTCCGCACACGTGCAGCTACCGCCAGAAATCATGCAGGTGGTGAACTGCTGGATATCAAGGCCGTCAATGAAACCGTCGCCGCTCATGTCGCCGGGGCAGGAACAACTCGTCGCCGGCGACACGTCGAGCGTGAAATTATCGATAAAGGGTGGAAGGAGCGATCCCGAGATCATCCCGATGGTATGGATGTTGGCGATGGAAATCGGCGTCGGCGGGGATGAGATCACCAGGTTCGTGGGAGCCAATTCGACAGCGACCGCCACCCAATTATTGGGGGTAGTTTCGTAAAGGCGCACGCCAAACGTGACGCCGTTGGTCCCATCCGCCACGAAAATGTCGGTCCCGATGAATCCATTGAGGATGCGATTGACTGCCGACTGGTTATTGCGAGGCGCAATGGCGATTGCGTGGCCCTCATCCACGACGGCACTTCCATTCCAGGAAGGCGTCGCATCGAAAAAGCCGAAGATCATGATGGCCGTGTTGTCTGTCGACTGCCCGCGATAGGTGGTGGCAGACAGTGTGTAGACATTGCCGCTTGTGATGGTGACAGGCATCGGCACGTAGGCCGACACGAGGAACTCAAACAGCGAAAACGACGCGTTTACCCTGGCGCCGTCGGTTGCGAATCCGGGATGAGCCGTCCAGGCACCGCCGGGCGTGATCGTCGGCGTGCTGCCGTTCAGCGGGCCGCTGCGATTGAAATTGTCCTGGAGGACGATCGCGGCGCGAGCCGTCGTTACACCAATTGAAAGCAAGGCAACTACCCCGCACATTTTCCTATTGAACATTCCAATCTCCTTATCGATTCCAGGAACTGAGCGCACAGCGATTCCGCTGATTGAGGACGATCCCAGGTCTACATTGTGCGACGACTATTTCCGACGGATTCGCCGCGTCGGTCGCATGGCTCGAAACATTACGAACGCAAGCGGCATCAATCCGGTCGTGCCCATGCCGCAGGTCGAGCCTTGCTGAGCACAGGCACTTGTGATTGGCTGGGGCGCGGGGTTTTCTTCGCAAGCGTCGCCAATGCCGTCGCCATCCGCATCAGCTTGATTGGCGTTGGCCACGGCATCGCAGTTGTCTACGCAGTCGGGATGGCCGTCGCCGTCAGTGTCCGTGTCCGCCACACCGCACCCGCAAGCGCCCGCCGCGATCTTGTTCGAATCGTTCGGGCATCCGTCGTTGCAATCGACCGTGCCGTCAGCATCGGTGTCGGTGGCATCGGCCACGCCGCAACCGCAGGTGCCGGGCGCGGTCTTGTTCGGATCATTGGGGCAGCCATCCTGGCAGCCGATGGTGCCGTCGCCATCCGGGTCCGCTGTGTCGGAGTTTCCGCAACCGCAGACGCCCGGTCCCGTCTTCAACGGATCAGCCGGGCAGCCATCGTTGCAATCCGCCGTGCCGTCACCATCCGTGTCCGTATCCGCAACACCGCAACCGCAGGTGCCGGGGGCCGTCTTAGTGGAATCGTTCGGGCAGCCGTCGATGCAGTCGGAGGTTCCATCTTCGTCCGTGTCAGTGTCAGGATTTCCGCAGCCGCACTGGCCGGGGACAGTCTTGCTGGCATCGTTCGGGCAGCCGTCAGAACAATCGAATGTGCCGTCACCATCGGTGTCCACGTCGGGCGTACCGGGGCAATTGTCGAGACAATCCGGCGTGCCGTCGGCATCGGCGTCTTCCGTGTCAGAGTTGCCGCAGCCGCAGATGCCCGGGGCGACCTTGTTGATATCATTCGGACAACCATCGATGCAGTCCGGCATGGTGTCGCCGTCAGTGTCGGTGTCGGCAACGCCGCAACCGCAGGTATCGGGCGAGGTCTTGTTCGGATCGTTCGGGCATCCGTCATTGCAGTTGGCCGTACCGTCTCCGTCGGAGTCTGTGTCGGCCACGCCGCAGCCGCAGATACCGGGTGCCGTTTTGGTGGCATCATTCGGACACCCGTCGTTGCAGTTAGCGGTGCCATCGCCGTCCGTGTCGGTGTCCGCCACGCCGCAACCGCATTGGCCCGCGGCGATCTTGCCCGCGTCATTGGGACAACCGTCCTGGCAATCCACCGTGCCGTCGCCGTCCGTATCGACCTGGCATCCGGGCGCTGGCGTAGCGATGGCGACGCCATACCGGCCGTCGGCAAGTTGGTAATAGAAGCCGACCTGCCCCGCGTCGTTGAGCCCTTCCCGGCCGACGGCGAAGCCGAGCACCGTCGAGCCGAAGAGGGCGTCCCCGGTACGGAGCACCTGAGTCGTTGTCGTTCCGTCGCCGATCAGGAGCGCGCGTCCCCCTGCTTGGAAGCCTGCGTTGAAGGCCACTCTGCCCGCGGAATCGATTGCAACATTGCTAACAAAGCCGCTGTAGGTCGGGCCTCCTAGCGCGATGGTCGTGGTCGTCGTCCCATCGCTGGTGAAGACCCCATAGGCCCCCGATTCGAGGTTTGCGGTGAAGCCGAGCTTGCCGGCCGCGTTGATCGAGGGTTCATTGAAAGCGCTGAACATCGGGCCACTTCTCAAGGCGATGGTCGTCGTCGTTGTCCCATTGCTGGTGAAGAGCCCTACGTCCTCTCCGGCGTCGAGAGTCGCCATGAAGCCCAGCGTGCCCGCCGCGTTGATCATGGGACTAACCCCAAGATATTTGAAGACCGGTCCGCTGGTCAGGGCAATGGTCGTCGTCGTCGTCCCATCGCTGGTGAAGAGTCCCTCGCCGCCACCTACATCGAAGTTTGCGAGGAAACCCAGCGTGCCCGCCGAGTTCATGGAGGGAGGCCAGACAAAGGCAAAGGTTGGACCGCTCGTCAACGCGATCGTCGCCGTCGTCGTCCCATCACTCCGATAGAGGCCTGCCTGCCCGGCACCGAGTTCCGCCCGGAAGCCCACTGCGCCGGTGGCGGTCAATGGAGCATAGGAACCTGGTGAACCAATTCCGAAGACGAAGTATGGCGAACCGGTCGCTACGGCGATGGGGATCGTCGTCGTCCCGTCGCTCGTGAAAAGTTCCTGCCCTCCCGCGGAGAGGAACACACAATAGCCGAGGGTGCCCGCCGCGTTCAACGAAGGAAAGGGGCCGACGAAGCCAGTGATGGCCGGGTTGCTGGTGTCGGCGATATTGGTGAATGTGTACTGCGCCCGCGCCGCCGGGACAGCGGCGAGCAGGAGCAAAGCGGCGGCAGCGAGCAAACGCCGACGCGGTGCGCGAAGTTTCCACGGCACACTTCGTGTCTCCTTACCGTGCGGACAGCGAAGCTCCCCTGGTAAAGCTGTCCCCCCTGGCCCGTTCGTGCATGATTTTACCAGGCGTCGCATTTCCAAGTCTCCATGGTTCACGAGCTATCAAAACTGGCATCCCGACCATGAGCCGGTGGCCATCTGGATAATGAATGAAGCGGAAGATCGCGGCTTGCATACACGCCGGATCGCAGGACAAAGCCAGATAATAAATGCCCCATTGATCGCCAAGACCTTTGGGCGCTAACCAATGGGGATGCGGGCTTCTCAAGCGAAGAACCCCTCCGTTTCTGCTAGAATGGGTGGAATTGGCGGCGCGAAACCGCAGGCTCGCGCGAGGAACCGTTCTTCCATGGTTGACTCCGAAGATGAATTGGTGAATCGAGCGATTGGCGGGGATATGTCCGCTTTGACGCTGCTGTTGGAGCAGAACTGCGGCGCCGTGCGCGCCGTGCTGCATATCGATCCGAAATGGGCCAGCGTGCTCGATCCGGATGACGTGCTGCAGGTGACATTCCTGGATGCGTTTCTCCAGATCGGCAAATTCAAGGCGGAAGGTCCTGGGGCCTTTCTCGGATGGCTAAATCGGATTGCCCAGAACAATCTCCGCGATGCGCTTCGCGAATTGTCCGCGGTCAAGCGATCCCCGCCCGGGCAGCGTATCGGGGCCGGTGGTCAGCAGGACTCGGCCTTGCTTCTGCTCGCCAATCTGGGGATGACAACCACAACGCCCAGCCGCAACGCTGCGAGCGCGGAAGTCAGCGCCGCCATCAACAGTGCGATCGCATTGATGCCGCCGGATTACGGCACTGTGGTGCGGTTGTATGACCTTGAAGGCAAGTCGATCGGGGATGTCGCCGCCGCCATGGGACGGAGCACCGGGGCCGTCCACATGCTCCGCACGCGGGCCCACGAGCATCTTCGGGAAATACTCGGTTCCGACACGGCCTTTTTTTCACAATGCGCGTAAATACCGGGAAGCCATTTCCGCTTAACCCCAGGGGGGAACCGCCGCCGGTCCACGAATTGGCATGACGAACAACCGTCCCACCTCCGGCCACACCAACTATCGCGACCTCATCGCCGGCGCGCGGCGCCAGGCGGAGGCGGCCCGCGACCTCCCCGATCGAAGCGATCGAATCGCCGCGGTGCGGGCCTCGCTGGCGGATGCAGACTCGCGAAGAAGCGAGCCTTTCGATTTCGACACCCTGCCGAAAGAACTGCTCGAACACTATCAGATTACCGGTCAGGTCTTTCGCGGCGGCCAAGGCCTGGTGTGCGTGGCGGTGCAGAATTCCACCGGACGCCGGGTCGCCATCAAGATCATGCGCGACGGTCCCTTCTCGAGCCGGGAGGATTGTCTGCGCTTCGAGCGCGAAGCGCGAATTCTTGCGCAGCTCGATCATCCCAACATCGTGGGCATCATCGACAGTGGGCTGTCGCGCGGACTCTTCTATTTCGTCATGGACTTCGTGGAAGGCGAGCCGCTTGGCTCGTGGATGAGCACCCGGGCCGAGTCACTTTCGCAGCCGAAGCGGGAACGGTCGTCTGCGCGCCGCTCGTTCCGTTTCAATCGCGGTACAGGTCGGAGCCGCGAAGAGTTGAGCGACATTCTGAGACTGTTTCTTAAAGTTGCCAACGCCATTCACGCGGCGCATCTGCGCGGCGTCATTCACCGCGATCTCAAGCCCGGCAATATCCAAGTCGATTCCGCCGGCGAGCCGCATATTCTGGATTTCGGAATGGCCAAGGTAGAGGACGCCGGTACGGGCGGCAGCAGCGCCGCGGCGATGACGCAAAGCGGCCGTTTTTTCGGCTCAATGCCCTGGGCATCGCCGGAACAGGCTGCGGGGCGATTCACTGAAGTGGATGTCCGTAGCGATGTCTATGCTTTGGGTGTCATTCTCTACCAGATGCTTACCGGCACGTTTCCATATCCCATTGACGCTGGGCCGGCCCAAATGCTCAACGTCATTCAGAACGTGGAACCCACGCGCGTCCGTTCGCGCAATGCTCTCATAGATGATGAACTGGAAACGATCGTCCACAAATGTCTCCAGAAGGACCCGGCGCGCCGCTATCAATCCGCCGGTGAACTCGCAGAGGACTTGCGCAGGCATCAGTCTGGCGAGCCCATTGCCGCAAAGCGGGACGCGCTGCCGTACCTGATCAAGAAGGCCGCCCGCCGCTACGCCATGCCGGTGGGGATCGCGGCGACATTCATGGTTCTCGTGGTCAGTGCGCTGATCGTGTCTGTCTGGCTCTGGCGCGTCGCGGCCGATGCCGAAAAGACCGCACTGAGTGAGCGGGATCGAACGCTGGCGTCCGAACGGGAGCAGGCGCGACAGCGCGCCCGGGCTGAGTCAGAGGCGGAACACGCGAGATCGACTCATTCGCTGCTGCAGCAATTACTGACCGGTTCAAGTCCTTATCACAATTCCAATCGCGAAGTGACCGCACGTGAGCTTCTTGAAGATGCCGCAAGAAAACTTGAAGTCGGCGCGGCGGACCGACCGGATGTGGAAGCGCGGGCTCGAATCACGCTGGGAGCGGCGTTTTTTGGTATCGGGCATCCGAAGGAGGCTTCCCAGCAGCTGACAACCGCCCTGAAAATGTGGACTGACATACGCGGCGACGAATCTCCGGAGATTGTCGAAACCCTTGGACTGCTTTCACTGGTGCGACTGGTGGAGACTGACGGAAACGAGGCAGAATCGCTGGCCCGCCGCTGCCTGGACATGTCGCGGCGCCTGTACCCGGGCGATCACGTGCAGAAAGGTATTGCCCTGGAGTGCATGGCAAAAGCCCTGATCGACCAGGGGAAATCCGCAGAAGGAGTGCCGCTGATACGCGAGGCAATCGCCCTTTATCGCAGGCTCGAGGGTGAGGACAGTCTTCGCGTCTCACGAGGGCTCGTCAACCTCGCGCGGGCGCTCCTGCACGATCGCTCCAAAGTAAGTGAGTCGCTGAAAGTCCTCGAGGATGCACTGGCCATCAATCGCCGGCATTTCGGGGGAAAGCACGCCGACATGGTGCAGAATCTCTCCTCTCTCGCGGATATTCTCGCGGCTAATCAAAACGACGTGGACGCGGAGTCGCGCTATCTTGAAGCCATCGCGCTGGGGCGAGAGGTCTTTGGCCCCGACCACCCGGATGTGGTATCACCGCAAGCCAACCTCGCAACCTTGTACATCCGCACCAACAGGCTCGCGGAGGCCGAAGTCCTGGCGCACCAAGTCCATGAAGCCGAGTTGCGCATCTTCGGGCCAGACAATCCACGGATTCTCTGCCATGAGCAAACGCTGGGCGAAATCCGCGAGCGGATGCCGGATCTGCCTGGCGCGGAGGCCCACTATCGCTCGGCACTGGCGAATGCCGCTCGTCTCAACGCGGGAAGGCATACGACCGCGTGCATCGTAAGGTCGAATCTCGCGATCCTGCTGGTGGATGCCGGTCGTTACGACGAAGCGCAGGCGATACTGGAAGAGCAAATCCTGAATGCGGACCCTGACTCCGTCCTCACCAGATGGTGCGTCTTTCATGCTAAGTCACTTCTAGGCGAAACTCGAATGGCCCGCGGTCAGTTGGCTGAGGCCGAGCTTCTTTTGAGGGAGGGCGCCGACGGGCTGCGGACCACTCCGCTGGTAGCGTCGCGCCGCCG
>CAZCGF010000145.1:0-11237 GCA_964498115.1 uncultured Planctomycetaceae bacterium
GACGGCTCATACCAGGAGACAGCCACCCATGCCCAGCCCGCTTAAAGGCCGACACTTCGTCAACATGACCGACATCAACCCGGATGAGCTGGCGACCATCCTCCAGACCGCCGCGAAGGTGAAGAAGAGCCCCGGCGAGTTCGCCACCAGGTTCACCGGCAAGACCCTCGCCATGATCTTCCAGAAGCCCAGCCTCCGCACGCGCGTCTCCTTCGAGGCCGGCATGACCCAGATGGGCGGCCACGCGATCTATCTCTCGCCGAGTGACATCAGCATCGGCAAGCGCGAGATCACCGAGGACATCGCCATCGTCCTCTCCCGCATGGCCGACATGATCATGGCCCGCGTCTTCGGCCACGACATCGTCGTCGACCTCGCCAAGTCATCCCGCGTCCCGGTCATCAACGGCCTCTCCGACTACGAGCACCCGTGCCAGATCCTCGCCGACTTGCAGACCGTTATCGAGCGCAAGGGCAAGCTCGCCGGGCTCAAGTTCGTCTACTGCGGCGACGGCAACAACGTGGCCCACTCGATCATGTTCGGCGGCGCGCTGGCTGGCATGCACGTGACCATCATCAGCCCCGAGGGGTACAAGCCCGCGGCGAAGGTGGTGGAGGAGAGCCAGGCGATCGCGAAGAAGATGGGCGGCAGCGTGAGTGTCAGCGGCGACATGCCCGGCGCGGTGAAGGGGGCCGACGTGCTCTATACCGACGTGTGGGCGAGCATGGGCCAAGAGGCCGAGGCCGAGGAGCGCAAGCGCATCTTCAAGGGCTACCAGATTGATATGAAGGTGCTGGGCATGGCCGACCCGGACTGCGTGCTGCTGCACTGTCTGCCGGCGCACTACGGCGACGAGATCGCCTACGACGCAACGCGGACGAAGAACTCGGCGATCTTCGACGAGGCCGAGAATCGAATGCATGCCCAGAAGGCGCTGATGCTTCACCTCGCCGGCGCTGTCTGAGAACGGGGCCAGGCGGCGGCGAGAACGGCGGAATTGATGCGGCCGGGCAACGCGGCGGGCCAATGATGCCGACGGCGTTGCACCAGAGGCGTCGTCCGCTACGAGCCGCGAAGTCGGCCCATGCAGCAGGCCTTCACCAGGCGTCACAGCCGGAACGCATTTGCGGACCCGGCGCGATCGGCGCCAAAAAGCTAATCGCCGCCATTCGCGCGAGTTGCGCTTCGAACGTCCGCAATTCGAAGATTTCAGACGAACGCGCGCGACCGCCAAAACCCCCGCGGCACGGTCGTTGCCCCTCCGTACCAGCGAGAGCGAATGGGGGGATCGAGAGATGGCAAGGTCGATTGGATGTCTGTCAGCACTGGCCCTCCTGGCCGCGATGATCATCGCCGCCGGGTGCTCCAGTAGCCCGGAGTGTCCGAGAATGACCTCGGTGAGTCCGACGCTTCTTTTGGGGAGGGAGCCGTCGGCCCCGTACGCGACCCGCCTGGCCCGCAGCCCTTGGCCGGCGACGGACGGGCCCTACGAAGCCCCGGAAGAGACCTATTTTGTCGAGTACTACCGCGACTACTTCGGCGGCAACGAGGCCCTGGAGCGAAACAATCCACAGCGTCAGTTTCGCAGCTTCCGGACGGGCGGCAGCCAGAGGTAGAAAAAAAGAGATTTTCCCCCGAACCGGTCCAGACCGGTCGGCGTATGGAATACTGTCCTTACTCCTGCTCCTTTTCTGCTAAACATGCCCGGTTGGCACGACGCCAACCGGGCATCGTTATTTTTACGAATCGCGGTTGGTGAATTGTGAGTTCCGGGGGCAACCGGCGAGATCGACCGCTAGGTTCCCGCGCGGCGAAGCGGCATGGTCATGCACCGCGGGCCGCCCAGACCGCGAACCAATTCCGAGCCGACCACTTTCACCACGTCGACGCCGGCCTTCTCCATGGCGACGATGGTGCGGGCATTGCGCTCGTAGGTACACGCGACCCTCGGGGCGATGGCGAGAATGTTGGTGCCGTCGGTCCGCTGTTCCCGAGTGGCATAGTGGGCGTCGCCGCCGCCGGTGCGGATGATGGTCACCTCGCAGCCGAACTCGTCGCTGAGAATGGTCGGAAGCGTTCGCTCCTCCACTTTCTGCAGCACGCCGCCGCCGCCGTCCGGCTCAAACAAGTTGATGTACTTGATCTGATCCATGACCCCGGCATACCAGACCACCATGCCGCGATCGACGATGGTGAAGACTGTGTCGAGGTGCATGAAGGTGCGTTCGGTGGGGATGGGGATGCCGTAGAGCCGCTTGGCGCGTGCCTCGCCGAAGATGCGCTTGGCGAGGATGTCGATCGTCTCCAGCCTTGTGCGCTCGCTGACGCCGACGAGGACGGCCTCTTCATTGAGGACGATGATATCGCCGCCTTCGACGGTGAAGGGGCGGTCATCATGGGGGGAATCGGAGGCCCCATAGACGAGATGGTGGCCGGTGAATTCCGGATGATGCTCGAGGACGGCGCGGGTGATGATGGTCTCGCGAACGCGCTCGACGTAGTGCATCTTGCACGAGACAGCGCAGTTGCCGATGACGACGGCGGGATCGCGGCTGAAGTAGGCGTTGGGGATCGGACGAAGAATGAACTGACCGCCGGTCGCCGCACTGCCCGCGGGCTTGCCGACGATCTCCTGATATTCACTGTGCGTCACTCCCCGGAAAAGGATGCTCGTGAGAAGGTCGGTGGGGAACTTCGCCACGTCGTGAAGCTCCGCGGCAATGCCGGCTGCCCGCTCGGTGGCGCAGACCTGGTCGATCAGTTTTCGCCGTACGTCGGGCTGGGTGTCGATCAGTTCGCGGAGCAGCTTTGCCAGATGGAGGACCTTCACGCCGCGCTCGCGCATCTCATCGACGAACTCGTCGTGCTCTTCCTGCATCCGCGTGAGAAAGGGGATGTCCTCGAAGAGGAAGGCCTTCATGTTCTCGTGGGTGAGCCGGTCGATCTCCTCGCCGGGGCGGTGGACCAAGACGACCTCTAGGAGGCTGTATTCGTTGAAAACCTGGAGCTTCACGGTGGGGAAACCTCGTTTCGCGTTTAAGATGAGCCCATCCTAACCGGGCGGCGGCCGACCGCCAAAGCGAGCGCAAAGTCATGGGGCTATTGCGGTTAAATGGCTATTTGGCCTGTGAATTATCTGACTGGGTGTATTGGATGGGCGGCTTTAATCGAGGGGTTTGATCTCAGATTCGTCGTCGATGATGAGGTCGACAAGCTCGCCGTCGGCGCGCTTCAGGCGAAGCCGCGGGAGCCAGTATTTGTCATTTTTCCCATGAGCGAACCAACTGCCGGTCGGCTGCGGAGTGAACGAGACGACTTCGCCCTCCATCTGGGTCCGCCACATTCCCTCCCGCGTACGAATCGTCTGAATGACGCGGACTTTCTTGCCGGGCATTAGGGTGGATGTAGTCATGGGTGGGTTCTCTTTGATCTCGGACATCGATTCGGAGTGGGTATGTTGCCCGGCAAAACGGGGGCAGGCAAGCCCGGCGAAGGACGAATCCGCCAAGGGCGAGGGGCGTCACTGCTTGGTCAGCGTGGCGGCGCCGTAATTGGTGGAGATGACGTTGTTGGTGAAGGGGATGGTGAACTCCGAACGCAGCGTGCCGGTGATGAGATTCAGGGCGTCGTTGAGCGTGCCTTCGAAGATGACGTTTCCCTTGGTGCGGACACTGACGTTCATGCCGACGACCTGCGTACTATCGTGAACGTCGCGCTCGACGAGGGTTGTATTGCCGGAGGTGGTTCGGATTTCCGTGAGTCTCCCGGCGGCGTCAAAGACGTAGACCTTGCCGTTCTGACCGGAGTCGGAGGAACCGAGGAGCCAGGCGCCGAAGAGGACGGCCTCGGCTGGCGGCGTGACATTGACGTCGCAGCCGCCGGCGAAAAGCGTGACCATTGGGAAGAGGATCATGGCGAATCGTGAACGCGTCGTGGTATGCATCGGTGTATCCATCCCTGGTGCGAGGTTGACCCAGCGGGGGTCGGCGTATTGTAGCAGGAGGGGACAGAGTTGTCGGCGTCAACGGGGAGGGGCCCCAGGATTTGCGAGGGGGCTTGGGGCCAAACCAGCCCCCCTCGGTCGATACGGTTGCGAGCTGCGCGCAGACCTTCTGAACATGCGCTTGGTCGGGAGGTCCTAATGGGTCTTGCGATTGAACCCCTCGCTGCAAGTTCGAAACGGACTAAGGGAAGATTCCCCGCTCGCGGTACACCTTTTCCAGGCGCGCCAGCGCGATCATGTACGCCGCCGTGCGCCAGGTGGAGTTAAACTCAGCGGCCTTGGCCTTGACTCGTTCATAGGCCGCGACGATTTTGCGGCGGAGTTGGGTGTCTACTTCCTTCAACTCCCAACTTTCCCGGCGTTTGTTCTGAAGCCATTCAAAGTAACTCACGATGACGCCGCCGGCATTGGCCAGGATGTCCGGTATGACATCGATGCCGCGTGAATGGAGGATGGCATCCCCATCCGGATCCGTCGGGCCGTTCGCGCCTTCCACGACGACTTTGACTTTCAGCCACGGCGCAGTGACTGCATTGATCTGACTTTCCATCGCGGCCGGGATGAAAATGTCGGCCGGGGTATTCATGAACATGATGTGGTCGGCAAACTCGCCTCCGGGGAAACGGGCTACGCCGCCGCGTGACTGTGCGAAAGTCAGCAGCCGATCGATATCCAGGCCGGCTGGATTGCATATCGCTCCCGTGACGTCTTCCACGGCAACCAGTCTTGCCCCCATCGAACACAGGATTCGAGCCGCCCATGACCCGACATTTCCGAATCCCTGCACCATGAATGTCATGTTCTTGAGCGTCAGGCCGTGATCGTCGCACCAGCACTGCACGATGTCCGCGACACCCTGTCCGGTAGCCTTGTCACGTCCTGCGCTGCCGCCGGACTCGATTGGCTTGCCCGTAACGATGTGCGTGCAATTCTGCCGTTGATGCGGCGAAACGGTGGAAAGGTAGGTATCCATGATCCACGCCATCGTCTGGGCGTTGGTGTTTACGTCGGGGGCTGGAATGTCGTATTCGGGCCCGATGTTATCGCCCAATGCAAAGGCAAAGCGACGTGTGATGCGTTCGCGCTCGCCGATGGAATAACGAGCCGGATCAATTTGAATGCCGCCCTTGGCGCCGCCAAACGGGATACCGGCCAGCGCGCATTTCCATGTCATCCAAGCCGCGAGCGCTCTGACCTCGTCGAGATTGACATCCGGGTGAAATCGCAGGCCGCCCTTGAAAGGACCCAGAGCATCGTTGTGCTGCACGCGATACCCGGTGAAGACTTCGATCTCGCCATTATCAAGCTTGACCGGAAAATTGACGACGATCTCGTTCTTGGTATGGACGAGTATTTTGCGCAGGCTCCTCTCAAGCTGAAGCAGCTCGGCCGCCGCGTTGAACTGATCCATGACATTACCATAGAGCGTTCGCGGCCCCGGCTTCGGCTGAGGGGTCTCGACGGGCTCGACCACATCGGGGGCCTTAGTAACAATGTCTTCGATTTTTTTCGATGGGTCTGTTTTCAACATCGAATGGACTCCTTCGCACGGTTCGGACCTTGCTTGTCAGAATTCCTGACGGCTCTTCAGTATCTCTGAGGCAGGGCTCGTCTCAGATATATTCCTCGCACTGCCAAACACCACCGGCCGGTCTCGGAAAGTCACACGAATCGTGATTCAGGCAGTCGGCGCAAAGGCCATGACTTCCAACTCTCCGGTTCTCCGCGTCTTCGTTTACGGTAGGCTGGATTATTTGGCCGGGCAGTTGTTTCGCTGCGGACATCATGTATTCATCTTCGTCGGACAGTTCGTTGCGCGGCTGGTCCAGACGGTCTCGGCAAACCACGTCGGCGGAACCGCACGCAAGTGACCCGGGGCACTGAACCCAGTGCGAGGCGTCTCCATCTTCGGTATCGAACAACTCGTCCGTCGATGGGCGTGCCGAACTGATCGACGACAATTGTGGATCTCGGCACTCCATAGAAAAAGCGATGAGGCCCGGCAGACTCATCGGCGACGCCCATTCGTACTCGTCACTTTCGACGAATCCACGTCGTTCATCGATCGCCGTATCCGGGGGCGATGATTCGCTTACGAGGTCCAGTTCAGTTTCGCTCGTGCTGCCGCGAATTCGCCTTTTGGCGAATTGGGCAATGACATCATTTTTTGTGTCCATGAGATTCATGTATCACCTCAATCGTGTTGTGCCCGCAGTCTTCGCATGGGCTTTTCATTCACACGCTCATAGGTAATGCAATGACCGTTCCCATGGTCACAGGTCTGAAACCTGCGTTTTCAGTCGAATAATGCGTGTGACCTGAGAATCAGGGCGAGACATGTTGAACCGCAGGGGTCAAACGCCCCGCAGGGTTCGGTGGGAACGAATCAGCCTTGTCGGGCGAATGCCTTGAGCTTTTCGCGGAGTGTTTTTCGGTCGATTCCGAGGATTCCCGCCGCACGCGTCTTGTTGGCGGCGACGCTTTCAAGGACGAGGCGGATATGTTCTTCCTCGACCTGGGCCAATGTTCGATGGAGACCCGAACCACGCAGCGCGGAGAATCGCATCAGCTCGGGCAAATCCACGACATCGATGGTGTCGGCCTCAGACATGACCACCAGTCTCTGGATGACGTTCTCAAGCTCGCGCACATTCCCAGGCCAGTGGTAGCCCTTCAGCGCGGCCAGGGATTGATCGGAAAACCGTGGAATCGGTTTGTCGGCTTCGGCGGAAAAAGAAGCCGTGAAATGCCTGATAAGCAGCAGGATGTCATCGCCCCTCTCGCGCAGGGGTGGGATGCGTATGGGAATGACATTGAGTCGAAAGAAGAGGTCCTCCCGAAACTGACCTCTTCCCACGAGTTCCACGAGGTTCTTATTGGTTGCGGCCACGATGCGAACATCGACCTTTTGCGGTCGCGTCGCCCCGACCATGTAGACCTCTTTCTCGTGGATGGCGCGAAGCAGCTTGACCTGCATAGCCATACTTGTTTCGCTGATTTCATCCAGAAAGATGGTCCCACCGTCGGCTGTCTGGAAGAATCCCGCCCTAGTCTGAACCGCGCCGGTGAATGCTCCCTTAACGTGTCCGAACAGCGCGCTTTCTAGAAGCGTTTCAGGAATCCCTCCGCAATTTACGGGCACGAAGGGTGCGGCGGCTCTTTGACTACAGTAATGAATGTCACGAGCCACCAGTTCCTTTCCCGTCCCGCTCTCACCGGTGATGAGGATGGTCGCGGTGCTTTGAGCTGCCTTGCGAATGGAATGGCGTATGGCCTGCATGGCTTCTGAATCGCCGATCAGCCCGGATGGTGAGGGCAGATCATTTTCCTTCTGATTGTTGTTGGGATTGCGTAATCGCAGGCTCTCAAGCGCGCGCCCAACGGCATCGAGCAACTCGGAATCGGTGAACGGCTTTGCGAGATAGTCCTCGGCGCCGCACTTGACGGCATCAACCGCGGTCTCGATGGTGGGATACCCGGTCATCATGAGCGACTGCGTGTCGCGAAAGTTCTCGCGGACGTGGTGGATCAGATCGAGTCCGCTGGCCTGAGGCATTTTGAGATCGGTGATGACAAGGTCGATCGCGGCATTGTTCAGGACGCCGATCGCGTCTCGAACGGATGAAGCCGTGAGGACACAATAGCCCGCGGATTCCAGGTTCCTGCGGATCATCTCGACGGTAGGCTGCGAATCGTCGACGACGAGAATATGGGCGATGTCCTGCGATCTTGTCATGAGGCTGTCATTTCGCCGGGCTTTCCGCGGCAGTTACTGCGGGAAGTCGAATCTCGAAACGCGAACCGCAACTCGGTGCGCTCTCCACGTGAATGGTACCGCCATGCGCGGAAACGATCCCGAGCACGACAGAAAGACCCAGTCCGGTCCCTTCTCCAATGTCTTTGGTCGTGTAGAACGGCGTAAAAAGCCGTCGCTGGCTCTCTTCGCTCATTCCGACGCCGGTGTCTTCGACAATTAACAGGACCGCATCCGCCTCCTGAAGGGTTCGAATGGTGAGTACGCCGCCATTCGGCATCGATTGAATCGCGTTGACCGCCAGATTGACAAGGACCTGTGTCATTTCCGATGCAACCGCGTGAATCGGCGGGAGACGCTCGGAAAGCTCCAGCCGCAGATCGATCCGATCCTGCCTGCATCTCGCTTCGAGGAAATATAGGCTGCTGCGAATGTGGCTGCTGAGGTCCATTTTCACCCGTTCGGCCACGCTCTGCCGGGCGAACAGCAGCAGCTTTTTGACGATCTCACGCCCGTGGAGAGAAGCCTGGACAATCTGCTCGGCGTCTTGATGCGCTTGCTCCGAAAGGTTTGGGTGTTTTTGCAGCAACTGAGCGAAGCCGAGAATGTTGCCCAGGGGTTCATTGAGTTCGTGGGCCACGCCGGCTGCCAACTGACCGATGGTGGCGAGGCGATCTGCGTGGCGCAGTTGTTCAGCCATGACGGCTCGGGCCGTGGCGGACTCTGAGCGCTCGACAAACAAGGCAATTTCATGGGCGACGCTCTGAAGCAAGTCGCGCTCTTCTCTCAGAAATGGACCCACGGCGAATTCCGGGTGATCCTTGTGATACGAGACTTTCAAAATGCCGCGCGGTTTGCCGACCACCCGAACTTCGGCCGACAACTCATGCAAGTTGTCGGCAACGCGGGAAGTCGAGAAGGTGTGGTCGTCCAGGGAGAGGGTCGCATCGGCAATCGGCGGGAACTGCATGGCCGCGGGCAGCAGGTTCACCATGGCTTGCAGGCCGGCCTCCAGAGACTCGCCGATTCGATGCCCGATCTGCGAAATTCCGTGCAGGCAGGTTAGTTCCTTGATTCGCTCGCGGAGCCTGAATTGTGCCCGACGGTTGATGATCGCGCGACCAAGCGTTTCTGAAACTGGCTCAAACCAACAGGCCTCTTGTTCGCCGATGGGGTGCTTGGGATCTACGGTCAACAAGAGGAGGCCGACGACGGCCTTATTCTCTTCCACCGGTAGAATCAGCAATGACAAATCCGTGAGTCGGTCGAAAGCCGCCCGCAATTCCGGGTCCGGTGATGCCGCCTCGATGACCCTTCGGTGGGATGGTTCGTCGGTCGAGAGGAAGTAACCCCGCCGCGGCGGAGATGCTGAGTCGTGCGCGAGCAGTCGGTTCATGAACGCCTGTAGGCGATGTCCCATGCGATCGGCGCTTTCCGGCTGCACGACGACGGAATCCGTTTGCCCGGAAAGCTCGAAGAGTGGATGGTCGATTGCTCCGCGATCCATTCGCCAGTGGTAGTCGTGTTCGACATCGGTCATCCAGATGTCGAGCGAACTGCAATTGGAGAACGAAATGAGGTCGGTGGAGACGCGACGCAGAAACTCAAGGCGATCGACGCCGAGCGTTCCCAGATAGGCGATACGGCGTGCCAGTGCCCAATACTCTCCGACTCGGCCCGGAGTTTCTTGTGGAGAGGATTCGCCGGAGTTCACGATGAATGCGCCTCGAACACGTTGGCGAAGGCCCGGCGCCGTAAACGGTTCGATTTAAGGGTTTTGTCGTGGCTCGCAGGGTCGAGCCGATCGGAGAGGGGGGGATTCGAACCCCCGGTACGGGTATTAATCCGTACAACGATTTAGCAAACCGTCGCTTTCAGCCACTCAGCCACCTCTCCATCGTGGCGGCGCGCCGGCCGGTTTTCGGGCGGGCGAGCCGTGGATGAGGGATCGTAAGACATGGCCGGACGCGCGGCAAGTCCAGTGGGCGGCACTCAAAAAAATGCCGAACGAACGCCGGGTCATTTGCCTCCCGGCGAGCTTGCGAGACTGCTCGAATCCTCCCATGCGGCGGTGATGTCTTTGCCGATGACGATGGGCCAGTCGGCTTTCGGCTGCGACTTGATCGCGGCCAAGAGGGCGAGCTGCCTCGGCGACAGGAACGGATCGGCGGACTCGTGCTTGCCCAGTGCGGCGTTGACGCGCGCGGCCTGGAGCGGCGTCATCGGCACGTGGCGAAGCGGCGTCTGCAGCAGGTAATACTTCGGCTCCTTGTCTGGCCGGACCTTTTCGTCGGAGCGTAAGGCCGCGTCGCCGACGGTCTTCTTCGCGGCGCTCAATTGAGCGTCCGACCGGGCGAAGACCTTGCTGGCGCACTTCATCGACTTTGCCTCGGTGAGCAGCTTGTCAAAGGACAGCTTGGCCGGGTCGAACTCCACCTCGACGACTTCCAGCCCATCGACAAAGCCGGGCATCGTGCCGACGACGCCGTCGAGCCTGCCGAGTGCGCCCTCGCCTTCCCAGAAGCAGTGCATGGCGAAGGTGGCCTTCTCAATCCTGCCCTTTCGCGCGCCCGTCTCTTCGGCCAGCAGCCGCAGGTAGGCGGGGACGCGGCCGCCGGATTTCTCGACGGCCTTGCACATCGCGGAGGCGAGGCCGGCGACGGTGTAGTCTTCGGCGACGCGGTCGGTGAGGGGCTTCTTGTCGGCGGTCATGATCCGCACGACGGGGTTGTTCCACGCCGGCTCGCTGAAGAGCTTGAGGGTTCGCTCGTCGTCGCCCTTGATGTTGTTGTAGATGCAGACCGGTGTGAAGAGCGTCTCGGCCGCCTCGACGATGAGGGGGTGGCTGAGGACCTGGCCGCCGTAGCCGACGCAGGTGCTGCAGCCGGGCACCTCCTGAAAGAGGACGAGGAGGGGCTTGTTGTCGGTCTTGGCCTTCGCGGCGGCGGACTCGAAGCCGCGGAGCCAGGCGACCTTGCCGAGCTCGGGCGGGTTTTTATTTTCCGCCTTGGCCGGGGTGGCGAGCACGTCCGCCGGGCCGTCGGCGAGACAGGTTTTCGCGGGGCTGGTTGCCATGATGAAAAGGATTTCGGCGAGGGTGAGACAGATACGCATTTCGAGATACCTCCGGAGCAGGTGCACGCCGACAGGTTTGATGCCGGGCAAGGGAGATTGTAACGGGGGACGATTGTCGGCGGCATGCGGCGACGAAGAATCGAAGCGCCGACTCGCGCGTAAGTTCTGCAAAACCGAAGGTGACATAAGGTGACACAGCGCTCTGGGAAATCGTGCCAACACTTGTGGCGGGCATGGGTTGGGGCGGTTCGCGTTTGGGGTGGTTTTTGGGTGGAAACGTCCAAAAATCAAAACATCGAAACGTCGAATTGCGGGAGACCTGAGGCCTGAAACCTTGGGCCTAAGGCGAAGATGCGCGGATTGGTTCACAGGGCGGTGCATATTCGGCCTCCTGTTGCTAACACT
>CAZCGF010000146.1:0-11150 GCA_964498115.1 uncultured Planctomycetaceae bacterium
CCCCGGCGAGACGGATGACCGCGTCGGATACATCGTGAAGAATTCCGACGCCACGCTGCTCGTAGCGCATGCGTCGTGTCGCGAAAGTTATTCCGCTGTGGAATCCGCGATCGGCACGGGTGTGCGCCGGGCCATCGTGCTTGACGGGGCCACAAGATCGGACGCGGCGGCCGCGGGCTGGGAAAACTTCGCCGCGGCACTGGCCGAATTCTCCGGCGATGCCAAATTGCCCACGGCGCGAGACGTCTCTCCTCACGCCGAAGCGCTCGTCGTCTATACCTCAGGCACGACGGGCAACCCCAAGGGCGTGGTTCTGACGCAGCACCAGATGCTCGCCGACGCCTACGCCATCACCAAGTGGCACGGCATCGACTCGCGCACCGTAATGATGAATGTCCTGCCAATCCACCACGTGAACGGCACCGTGGTGACGCTGCTCACCCCCGCCTTCGCGGCGGCCCAGGTGGTCATCAACAAGCGATTTCGCAGCGGCGGCTTCTGGCGAAAGCTCGCTAAACACGACGTCGCCATCGTCAGCGTCGTGCCCACGCTGCTTCAGTTTCTCATCGATGCCAACGAGGATCTGGAGCAGGAGACGATTCCCAATTTCCGCCACTTTATTTGCGGCGCGGGGCCGCTGTCCGTCGAGCTGGCGCGCGATTTTCAGGATCGCTTCGGCCTGCGCATCGTTCACGGCTACGGGCTGTCCGAGACGGTTTGTTATTCCTGCTTCCTGCCGGTCGACCTCGACTGGGAAGACCACACGCACTGGATGTACGACCACGGCTTTCCGTCCATCGGCTGTGCCATCGACGTCAACGAGATGTCGATTCACGACGAGAACGGCCAATCCGTGCCGGAAGGGCAAAAGGGCGAGATCGTCATTCGCGGCCACAACATCATGAGCGGCTACTTCCGCAACCCGGAAGCCAACGCGACGGCGTTCAAGTTCGGCTGGTTCCGCAGCGGCGATGAGGGTTTCAAGCTGCACGGGCCCGGCGACCGGCAGTACTACTTCATCACCGGGCGTATCAAGGAACTCATCATCCGCGGCGGCGTGAACATCTCACCGTTTGAAATTGACGAGATTCTGTGCTCGATGCCTCAGATCCGTGTCGGCCTGGCCGTCGGATTCGACAATCGCTACTACGGCGAGGAAGTCGGGGCCTATGTGCAGGTGCAGAAGGACGCGAAGGTGACGGAGGCGGAGGTGATCGCCTACTGCAAGGAGCACCTGCCGTCGTCGAAGTGCCCAAAGGTGGTGCTGTTTGGCGATGACATTCCTGTGACATCGACGGGGAAGTACCAGCGCGGGAAGCTGAAGCATCTGTTTGAGGGGTATAAGGACAAGCAGTTTAAGGAATGAGCAAGCTGCGAAGCAGGCTTTGGATACCAGCCCGAAGCCCCGCAAGGGTACATAGAAGATGCGATTGTTTCTCGTTGGTATTCAGGTTGTCATCGCCGCTCTTACGGTTACCGCTACTAGCGGCTGTACCAACAAGCCGGGCACGCTCAAACTCACACTCGAAGCGCCTGATCACGTCACGTCAAAAGGCGAACCGATGCGGATTCTTGCCATCCTGAGCGCGGAGAAGGAGACCGTCTGTATTCCAAAGTGGACCAGTGATACGCAGATGAAAGTACGCGTTTTCGATAGCGCCGGAGGCAAGGTGAATGGCCCGCCCTGGCGTGTGAAGTGTGGTAACCCGCTTTTTCCATGGATGCCCTTGCTTGTCATTGCATATCCGCTTGCCGCGATCGGCGGAGTATTGGATGTGGCGGATATTGGTGGCCGGTTTGATGTTGTCCAGCCGGGAAAACCTGTCGTGATTCCGATTTCAATTACCCTGGTGCAATTCAGACCCGATTCAACGTGTATTTCAATCGCTGGACCGAAGTATACAACGGAAATGCGCAAGAGTGAGTCGGCATTATGGACGCCCGACGAGTATCGGATCGTCGTCACCATGCCCAACAAATACGAAAGCGTTTTTCCGGCTCCGCTCTTCTGGCAGCCCTATTCACATCCCCTGACGGCGGAAATCAAGGTACGCGTTACGGACAACCCCGAGTAAGGTTCAATTACCGCCGCGAAGCACGGCAAGATCATGCCGATTGTTTGCGCTCGGGGTTTGTTCTTCGAGGCGTTGATGGTCTCCGCGCCGACCTACCCGCGCACCACCCATTTCAAAATCTCCAACGGCTTCGGCGGCTTGCCCTGCATGAGCAGGCCGATGCGGAAGACGCGGCCGGCCGCCCAGACGCAGATGAGCGTGGTGATGATCGTACCGACGATGCCCACGCCGATCTGCCAGATCGGCACGCTCGCGGCCATCGACAGGCGGATCATCATCAGCATGGGCGTCGCCGGAGGGAAGAGAGACAACCAGACTGCAAACGAGCTCGACGGATGCTGCAGGATCGTCCCGAAGGTGAACATCGGGATCAACAATAACAGCCAGATCGGCATGACGAGGTTCTGCGCCTCGCGGAGGTCGTTACAGCACGAACCGGCCGCCAGGAACATCGAGCCGAACATGAAGATGGCGAGGGCGAGGAATAAGGCGAGCCAGCCAAGCAGGTGCATCGGGATCATGTCGGAATGGCCGTAATAGTTGGCAACGGTCCAGCCGCCGACAGCGTAGATGCCGACGAGGGTGACGGCGACGCCGACGAAGCCGACGAGCTTGCCCATCATGATCTCAAAGGGCCGGGCCGAGCCGAGCAGCACCTCGGAAATCTTCTGCATCTTCTCTTCGATGACCCCGCTGAGGATCGGCTGGGTGGTCATCATCAGGGCCATCCACATGAGCATGAGAATGGTGATGGGAACCAGAAAGGTGACGGCGCGATTGACCTTCTGGGCTTGTTTAATCTCGCCGGTCGTGTCGTCTTTCTCAAAGAGACCGAGGTTCTCCAGGTCAACGGGCTTCATGGCCTTGCCGACGACTTCACGATCGAGCCCAGCCTCGGCGAAGCGCTCGGAGCGGACGCGCTCATCGACGATGTAAGACAGCCAGCGGCGCAGATCGTCGTAAGTCGGTTCGTTGGAGTAGTAGTTCAGCCGGGCGTCTCCGGAGACGTCTCCAAAAACGTCGCCGACGACCTCGATGAATGCGAAATACTCCTTGCCTCGAATCTTGTCGGACAACTCAACGCGCTGTTCGTCCGGCGCGTCGGCCTGAACCGGGATGCGCTCGAAAATATACTTCGGCTTGACCTGTTTGCCCTTCTCCTTGTCGATGATGCCGAAATCGCTTGTGTCGGCCTTGTTTCGCCGCTCCGAGGAGGCAACGAGCATGTCAAAGAGCCTCCCCTGCGGGTCGAGGACAGCGACCTTCTTGGCGTCGATGTCGATCCGGTCCTCGGTGAGCTTCTGCACGAAGAAGCCGCCGAGCATGAAGATCGGCATCAATACGATGGCGACGACAAAGGCCTTGGTGCGCACAGTCGTGCGATATTCTCGTCGGGCGACGACCCACATTTTACTCATGTGTTATCTCCTGGGCCGCCGGCCCGGCAATGCGAACGAAGATGTCGTGCAGCGACGGCTGGGCGATCTCAAAATGCTGGACCCGACCACGGCCTGCCAGTTGCTGCAGGATCGCCTGCGGGTCGGCCTGCTTGTCGATGCGCAGCTCCTGAAACTGTCCGAAGTCATTGACACGCTGGACGCCCGGCAGCTCGGTGAATTGAACGCCGTTGCCTTCCATTCGCACGCGGAGTGTATCGGAGCCGTATTTTTCCTTGATGGTGCCGAGCGTTCCGTCGAGGACCTTCTGGCCCTTGAAGATCATGAAGACGAAGTCGCACATTTTCTCAGCGACGTCCATGTCGTGCGTGGAGAAGATCACCGTCGTGCCGCCGCGACGCAGCTCGAGGATGGCGTCCTTGAGCACATCCATATTCACCGGGTCCAGTCCGCTGAAGGGCTCGTCGAGGATGACCAGTTCGGGTTTGTGCAGGACAGTGGCGATGAACTGGATCTTCTGCGACATGCCCTTGGACATCGCCTCGACTTTTTTCCTGGCGACATCCTTCAATTGCAATCGATCCAGCCATCCGGCGATCAGCGGCTTTGCGTTCTTGACGCCCTTGAGGCCCGCGTAAAACTCCAGAACCTCACCGACGAGCATCTTGCGGTAGAGCCCGCGCTCTTCGGGAAGGTAGCCGATGCGATCATTGGCGGCGTCACCGGCGGTGGCATCCTCGCCGAGGACGCGAATCATTCCGCTGTCCGGGTGGATGATGCGGAGAATCATCCGCAGGGTTGTCGTCTTGCCGGAGCCGTTGGGGCCGATAAACCCATAGACGCTTCCGGCGGGCACGATCAGCGAAAGGTCCGCCACGGCCCGCGTGGAGCCGTAGGTTTTGTTGACATTCTGAATCTCAACCGCAGATGAAGTCATCCCAACTCCCTTGAATCGGGGAACCGATCCGTCGTGGCACGAAGTGTCGGACCCCGTGGCGCCATCACCTGGCAAATGCAAGAAGCCGATGTCCCGACCGCCGACGTCAGTCGGAACCGGCCGGACAATAGACGTGGGGGCTCGCCAAGTCTAACAGACAAATTCAAACGGCCCGCCGCCCCGCCGTTCACGCGGGAAATTGAAATCGTCAATTCGCCCGCAGGAGCAATCTCGCACGCAAGTCGCGGCGCTAAGCCATCTGAACGCCGGCCGCATCCACGTGAGCGGCGACGATCCGAATCGTCTCGTAGGGAACCTCTCCATCGAGCTTTTCGAAGATGGGCTTGAGCGGCGCCGGGCCCAGCTCGCAGACCGCCATCGCGACCCTCTGATAGGTGGCATCGTCAACCCATGCGTCCACCCGTTCAGGCCGCCGCTCGGCGATGAACTCCGCCAAATAGCCAGAGATCGTGCCGGACGCCCGCCTGACCGCGATTACGACATCTTCCAGCGATTCATTCCGCGCAAACATCTCAAAGGCCGCATCGCGCGCTGCGGACTTCGTCGGCTTCGCCCTCGGCGTCGGCGGCGCATCCTCATCGGTTGATAGTCCGGCCCGTTCGCAGTACGCCCTGATGCACTCGAGCAACGGCTTGCCCAGGTCCGCCACCTTGCGATCGCCGAGACCCTTGATGCTGCGCAGGCCTTCCAGAGTCGATGGCCGATGCCTTGCCAGGTCGCGCAGCGTGGCATCGCCACAGATGACGAAAGCGGGCACGCCTCGACTCTGCGCGATCTCGTAGCGGAGCTTGCGCAGCGACTCGAACAACTCACTGTCGACCCCGGACCAGGCATCGTCGGCGTAGCGAGACTTCTTGACGCCCTCGACCTTCGGCTGCTGTAAGCGCACCGACCGGTCGCCGCGCATCACTTCCCATGATGCGGCGTTGAGCTTCAGAATCGGCCGATCCCCCGCCGCGCGATCAAGCACCCCTAAGTCCACCAGTTGATAGATGAGATTGGACAGCGCCTTGCGGTCCATTCCCTTAAGCAGGCCGTACGTGCTCAACTGGTCATGCTTGAACGACCGGATCAGCTCCGTGTTCGCCCCGACGAGCACCTCCGCGACGTGATTCGCCCCGAATCGCTCCTCAACCCTCGCGACGCACGACAGTATCTTCTGCGCCAGCACCGTCGAATCCACGACCTCTTCCGTCTCGCCGAGGCAGACGTCGCAGGCCTCGCAATTGTCGCGCTGGTAAGTCTGGCCGAAGTGCTCGACGAGACGCTGATGCCGGCACTTCATCGCGTTGGCATAGCGCTGCATGTGCCCGAGTTGCTCTTTCATCGCCGCGATCACCTCGTCGGGCCGCTCGGCCCCCTCGGCGCTTCGGGCGATCAATTCTTCCCAGCGCATCACGTCTGATGCCGAATAGAACAGTACACACTCGGACGGCAGGCCATCGCGTCCTGCCCGGCCGGTCTCCTGCTGATAGTGCTCGATACTCTTAGGCAAGGCGGCATGAATGACGCAGCGGACGTTACTGCGGTCGATGCCCATGCCAAAGGCAACAGTGGCCACGACCACGTCGAGCTGCTCCTCCGCGAACAAATCCTGGGTACGGCGCCGGTCGGCGGGCTCCATCCCGGCGTGATAGTGCGCGGCGCGAACCCCGCTCGATGCGAGGTATTCCGCCATCGCCTCCGTATCTTTTCGGCTGATGCAATAGACGATGACCGCCTCATTCTTGTGGCGGCGAACGACCTCCAGCGTCTGGGCGTAAAGATCAACCCGCGGAAACACGCGATAGGTCAGGTTCGGCCGGTCGAAGTCCCCCACCAGGATCGTCGGCTCCTTCAGGCGAAGCTGCCGCACGATGTCGTCGCGTACCCGTTGATTGGCCGTCGCGGTGAAGGCGTGGATGCCAGCCTTGGGAAAGTACTCGCGAATCTCGGCGAGACGGCGATACTCCGGTCGAAAGTCGTGTCCCCAGTGGCTGATGCAGTGCGCTTCATCGATGGCAAACGCGCTGACATCCGCCTCTCTGAGCATGCGCAGGCAGTACGAGCCCAACATCCGCTCGGGGGCGACAAAGACCAGCCGAAACTTACCCGCGGCGATCCCCGCCTGAGCTTTTTTCAGTTCCGATTGCGTCATGCCGCTGTTCAGAGCAACGGCCGGATACCCACATTGCCGCAGGCCGTCCACCTGATCTTTCATCAAGGCGATGAGGGGAGAAATGACGACGTCAGTGCGCTCGGCCAGCACCGGCGGCACCTGGTAGCAGAGCGACTTGCCGCCGCCGGTCGGCATGACGAGCAGGCTGTCGCGCGCCTTGACGCCCGCCTCAATGGCCTGCGCCTGCAGCGGGCGCAGCTGATCGATGCCCCAGTAATGCCGGGTGATTTCCGTGACCTGCTTAAAACCGCCGAAAACCGGTGTGGCCGTTTTCATGGCAAGCAGTTTAGGGATATGTTAGGATACTGCAAGCGCAAACTTTGCGGCATTTATCCGTTCAAGCCCGGGCGGGTCATTCGCCATGCAGAGTCATTCGACCGGCTTCTTCTTGCCCTTTGCGGGCTCGACATCAAGCTCACACCAACGGGCATCACCGTCGACATAATCCCAGAATTGTTCGTAATTGCCGTCCTGAAGTGTGCAACGGAGCACCGCCCAGGCATATTGCCCGACGGCGACGGCCACAGTCTCGTCGGGATGACTCTTGACGATTCTCGAGATGCCGTCGGAAAGGCGCTTCGCTGCGTCAAGTAGAGACTCGCCGTTGGGCGGCTCGACCGAAGTCGGATCGCTCCGCCACTGCCGATAGACACGGCCGAACCGCTCCTTGAAGTCCTCGATCGTCAGCCCTTCCCAGTGCCCAAGGTCCAGCTCCCGAAGCTCCTTGACGGACTTGACCTTTATGCCGAGTCCGTGAGCGATGACGGTTCCCGTCTGCTTGGTCGCGTGCTCCGGACCGCATCGAACCACGGTCGGCTTCATCGCGGCGATCGCGTCTGCATCGGCGACCGCCTGGCGATGTCCCACCTCGGTGAGCGGCAGGTCGGTATCGCCGGCGAGGCGTCCTTCCACCCGCCACTGCGTCTCTCCTGCTGATACAAGGGCAATGTGTGTCATGCCAGAAATTCAATTCGCGGCGCGGAGGCCGACAGGGTCACTCTAAGCCAGTGTGACAACGTTCCGGGCACCTCGAACGGTAGAGCAATGGAATTCACGCTTCATCCAGCAGCTCGATCGTGGCGAACGGCTTGCCCTCCAGAAACTCCAGGCTTGCCCCCCCACCCGTCGAGATATGTGTCATCTCGTCTGCGAGCCCGGCCGCTTCCACCGCCGCCGACGAATCGCCGCCGCCGATGATCGTGATGGCGCCGCGCTTCGTCGCATCAGCCAGAGCCCCGGCAATCGCCAGGGTGCCCGCGTTAAACGGCGGCGTCTCAAACACCCCCATGGGCCCGTTCCAAACGACGGTCTTCGCGGTTTCGAGGACATCCCTGAAAGCGGACACCGTGCCCGGTCCGACGTCAAAACCGGCAAGGCCCGACTCGATCTCGCCCGCGACGACCTTCGTGGCGACGTTTGCCTCCAGCTTCGCCGCACAGACGCCGTCGATCGGCAAGTGTATTTTCCCCGCGGACTTTTCCAGCAGGTTCTTCGCAATTTCCAGCTTGTCGCGCTCACAAAGACTGTCTCCAACGCGCATGCCCTTGGAGGCCAGGAACGTATAGGCCATGGCCCCGCCGATCAGAATGGCGTCCACCTTTGGAAGCAGGCTCTCGATGACCCCGATCTTGTCGCTGACCTTGGCCCCGCCCAGGATCGCGACAAAGGGCCGCGCCGGTCGACTCAGGGCATCTCCGAGAAACCGAAGCTCCTTCTCCACCAGCCGCCCACAACAACGCCTTCCTGCGCCGAGCATCATCGGCACATCGTACATGCTGGCATGTTTTCGATGGCAGGTTCCGAAGGCGTCGTTGCAGTACAAATCCCCGTATCTCACCAGTTCCCGTGCGAATGCGTCGATGGACGCTCGCTGCTCGGCGGTTGGCTTTTTCTCGGGGTTCTTTTTGGCCTTGTCGATCAGGGTTTCCGCCGCGTGAAAGCGGAGATTCTCAAACAATACGGCGCTGCCCGGCGTCATGGTCTCCACGGCTCGATCGGCCGGCGAACCCACGCAGTCCTCGGCAAACGTCACCGGACGTCCCATGAGCGACGTGAGATGAGTCGCGACGGGTCGCAGGCTGAACTCAGACTCATGTCCCGTGCCTTTGGGCCGACCCAGGTGGCTCATCAGAATGAGTTTGCCGCCGCGATCCACGACCGATTTGATGGAGGGCAATGCCTGGACGAGACGTCGGTCGTCGGTGATGCGATCACCCTGCAGCGGCACGTTGAAATCCACGCGCATGAGCACCCGCTTGCCGCTCACCTCGACATGATCAATCGTCCGTTTGGCCATGTTCCTCCGCCTCCATCGTCGTCGACGAATCGCGAATCAGGTCGTGGAGTCGAAACCCCTCGGGCCCTGGATCGTCGCTTCGCAGATTGTCGCCGATTCGGGAATCGTCCTCCACTCCAAAGTCTCGATCCGGCCCGGCCGAGACAAAAATCGGCCGACCATTGTTGGCGCGGACCAGGGCGGACTCCTTCGGGTCGGACAGGTACTTGAGCGGCGTTCCCCATGGATCGACGAGGTTCTTCCGCCCCGGCCCCTTCCACAATCCCGGGGGCAGTGCTTCGAGCAATGGACGCGTTCGATCGAAGTCCAGAAGCGCCGTCGCCGCCCAGTTCGCGGCATTCGGACCCGAGCCGCGGGGGTACTGATTGAAGGCGCGATGATACCGCGACATCGCCTTGTCGAGATCAGATAGCAGCCGAATGGACAGGTCGCGGCGCGTGGCCTGGCGCATGGAGTTCATCCACCCGGAAAGGAAGAACAGCCCGATCCCGATCACCAAGGTGGTGATGATCATTTCGACGAGTGTCATCCCCGTGGCGAACGCCGCGATGCGTCTCGAACTGGTTGGGCGGATCCGCATTCGGTTGATCCTAAGGCGACCCATGGCTCGGTCAAGATCCGAGAACTTCGCCGCCCCTTATCGGCGTGGAACATGGAAATGCGGAGGGCGAGTGATTTTCGGCCGCCGCGGAGCGGCTTGTCATTCACTCGGGGCAGGTCAATAATTGGTGGGTCACTGCTGCCAACCCGCCCTCCGCAAGGGTTCAATCGCTCAAGGCCGGGAGTTTAAGTCGATGCCGATTTCCGTCGGATGCAAATGCGGCAAGCAAATGAAGGTCAAGGACGAACTGGCCGGCAAGGCCGTTCGATGCCCGGCCTGCAAGTCCGCATTGCGCATTCCCGGCGAACCTGCGGCGAAGGTTGAAAAGACCGGCAAATCCTCCGCCCCCGCGGTGGACGCGAAAGCGGCCCTGCTCAAATTCGAGGCGGCGAAAAAGAGGAAGAATCTCAGCGCCGAGGAAGAGGCCGCTTATCGGGAAGAACACAACAAGCTCATTGCCAGTTACGACCAACTCGCCGGAAAGGGGGCCACCAAAGACGGCAAGCCCGTTCCTCGTCCGACGCAGGTTCTTCCGAAGAAGCCGACGATCTTCACCAAGATTGCCGATGCCTTCGGCGTCGTGTTCGGCACCTTCACGGCCAAGTGGCTGGTGATCTTTCTGCTGTTGGGAGGCGGGGCGGTCGGAAGTGCGTTTCTCGTCAAATACGTGACCTCTTACGTCTCCGACGAGAGCGGGGCGAAGATGAGCAACGAGGATCGGTCGAAGATGCTGCTCGATCAGGTCGCCGACGACATCAAGGCGAAGAAGTGGGAAGACGCCAAGGACAAGCTCGACCAGATCATCAGACTTAACAAGCGCCTTGAGCTGCGCCGCGACTACCGGGACTACCGCAAACAGGTCGCCGAGGCGCTTGGCGCACAGAAGAAATAGCTCCCCGTCTTGCCGGTTCCCCCCGTTGCAACGCGCTTGCGTGCCAAGCGGATTGGCTTCCATTAACATCCAGACATGCCACAGATTGAAGTCAGCGCACTGACCAAGACCTTTCGTGTGCCCGAGCGCGAGGGCGGCCTTTGGGCGTCGGTGCGTTCCGTCGTTCGGCGCAAGTACAAGGAGGTCCGCGCCGTCGAGCAGGTCAGTTTCTCCGTTGAAAAGGGCGAGATCGTCGGTTTCCTCGGTCCCAACGGGGCGGGAAAGACGACGACGCTCAAGATGATGTCGGGGTTGTTGCACCCGACGTCGGGGACGTGCTCGGTCATGGGGCATGTTCCGTGGCGGCGCGAGTCGACCTACCTGCGCCGGATCAGCATGCTCATGGGCCAGCGCAGCCAGTTGAGCTGGGACCTGCCGGCGATGGACTCGTTTCTGGTTCACGCCGCGGTGTACGACCTGCCCAAGAAAGAATTCCAGGAGACCCTCGACGAACTGGTCACGCTGCTGGACATCCGCGAGATTCTCAAAAAGCAGGTGCGCACGCTGTCGCTCGGCGAGCGCATGAAATGCGAGATCTGCGTCTCGTTGCTTCATCGGCCGGACGTCCTCTTTCTCGACGAGCCGACGATCGGCGTCGACATCACCATGCAGGCGCGCATCCGCGACTTCATCGCCGATTACAACCGGCGCTATGGGGCCACGCTTATTCTCACCAGCCACTACATGGCCGACGTCACGGCGCTGTGCAAGCGGATCATCGTCATCGACCACGG
>CAZCGF010000147.1:0-11127 GCA_964498115.1 uncultured Planctomycetaceae bacterium
GCTCAGGCGACAGATATTAAAACGAATTCGCGAGGCGTACTATTCACGGATTCCGGACCTTCGAGGCATCTTCCCGTGGGGCCGGGTCGTCGGACCTTTGCCACCAGCGGACCTCCAATGTACCGCCGTCAGAGATTTCCGGCGCATCATGAAACTGAGCCAGGACCTTGCCACCGCCGAATTTGCCTCTCGCCTCGATCACCAGCCCCTGGGCGTCCGGAGGCAGTTCATTCCATGCCTCGGTGAACCGCGCTGTGAGTTTAGGATCGCCACGGCCACTTGGCGGAAAATAATATTTTCCGACTCGCACCACTTCGTCGAAACCCTGAAGGCCGCTTGCCCGAATGACGGGGAGCTTCAGGTATTCACGCGGCGGAATTGGAGCGTACAGCAGAACGTAGATACTCGGCTGGATGGACTGCTGCGTCACCAGCACGAAGTCAGCCTCTTTAGCACGCGACCCGGCGAACTCAATCGCGTTCACAAGGGGCGTCTGATACCCACGCTCTAACTTTTCCGGCAGCACGCGAAAGTAAGTATTTGCAAAGTGGACCAGGTTTATGCCGATCAAAGCGAAGACCAGACTCCGCACAGGCACGAGCAACGCGGGCTTATGGCGCACAAGCAATTCACCGAGCCACCGCCAACCGGTTGCAGCGATCACGGCAAAGAGCGGTATGCCGCCCACCGTACGAAACGAATGCGGGTTCCAGTCCACGCAGATCGCGGCCGGAACGAGGTAGAGGGCGAACCAAGCGAGAAGGAACCGGCTCCAAGCGCGGCCTCGTGCATCCAAGACGACTCGGATCAGCCCAGCGATCACGAACGGCGCAAAGACAAGAAGATGAAGCCCAACCCCGTCGTAATACGCGCCTGAGATGTCATCGAACGATTGGAACTGGTATTGCGGGGAGAGGTTGGCTGCGTAGCTCTCGATGAAGCTGATGAACCGGGCCGAAAGCGGTTCTTCGGAGTCCATGAAGACAGTAACTCCGGCACGGGCCGCGAGGCGCTCAGGATGAGATACGGCGGTAATCCAGAGCGGTGATGCGCCGATGAAGAGTCCCGCCAACCCTGCGATCATCGACTTCCTGGCTGTCGCGGCAATGTCTTTCGATCGCGGGGAGAAAAAAAGAAGCCATACGAGAATAAGAAGCGGCGTAAGCAATCGGGTTGCAGGGTATAGCCAAGCCAGCATTGCCAGCATGAACCCGGCAAGCAGCGAATACCCAAGGGCCGATCTGCGCGATTGCACCTGGAGCCATGAATTCGAATCTCCGCACGGCAGTAGCCCCGCGCGATAGGCTGCGCTTAGCGCTGCGATCAGAAAAAACGGCGCATAGCCTGATTCATGACCGGTTCGGCAGATCGAAATGTGCCAGGGACTTGTCGCCAGGAACAATGCTGCGACCAGTGCGAAATGCTCGTCATACTGGCGCTTGAGCCAGCCGTGCAGCAGGACAACACACAGCACGCCGAAGATCGCGTCCGGCAGCCGCACGGCCAAAGCGCCAGGCCCGAAAAGGGCGACAAATGGTAGAGTGATGTAAGTGCTTAGCGCGGCGGTGAAATCGCCCGGGCCAAAGCTCTCGAGGAAGAACGGCCATCGCTCCCCATGCCGATCGCCTCCCGTCTCCCAAAGGCACCATGCGTCGTAGGCTCGGGATGCCTCGTCCTGTTGGAGCGGCGGCGGACAGCGTTCCAGCGCCGGTAGCCGCAGAAGGGCGGCAAGGGCGAAGATGCCCAGCACGGCATGACGACGTTGCCACGAAAGGGGCATTAATGGGGCATTCTTGGGGACTTACTTAACCGAGACCTTTGTTGCCGCGTCCGAAGGCATCGACTTGAGCGTCTCCTCGATGAACTTCGTGAACATTTGCTCATGAGTCGGCTGATAGCCGGACGTCGCATAAATGATGTTTCCATCCGGGCCGATCACGTACATGCAAGGGATGCCGCGTACATGGTAAGCCTTGGCGACCTCATCGCCGTTGATGAGCTGGGTGTAAGTGAGCTTCTTGTCTTTTACGTACTGCTTTGCCGCGGGCACGGTCTCTGCTCGCTCTCGACAATTAACGCCGCAGATGACGACCGGCTTGTCCTTGAACTTTTCGTGAATCGCCTGCATGCCGGGCATGACCATCTTGCAGGGACCGCACCAACTCGCCCAAAAGTCCATGAGGACGACCTTGCCGCGAAGGTCCTTGAGCCTGACGGTCTTGCCGTCGAAGTCTTTCAGCTCCCAGTCCGGTGCGGGCCGGCCCGCAGCGAGCAGACCATCCGGTCCGAATTCCGGCGTCGCGATCACCTGCGACTGATAGCCCTCGGGCGCGACCAAGGCAAACGTGTTCTCATCAATCTTCGGCTGCGCATCCATATGCGCTGTCTCAAACACGATGCGGCCGGTCTCCGGCTCCGTCTTGCCCGGCACACGGACCGCCATGATGTTCTGAACTTTGCGTAATAGACCGTCCTTGGTGCCCAGCCAATAAGTCATTTTTCGGCCGGTTGAGGCGTCGTAGATGATTTCTATGACGTCGCAATCAACGCCGTCTATCTTTTCGACGCCCGCATGCGTGATGTCCTGAAGATCGAGCTCCCCTTTGTACGGGGCATCAACGAAGTATTTAGGAGGAATAAGCCCCGACATTTCTGTTGACTTAAGTGTCGCCGCATCGCCGGTGAGAAACTGCTTCTTCTCGTCATCAATTCGAAACGCCTTCATGCCGTCGCTGGCGAATTTGAACTTTATCGGGGTATCTCCGCCCGGAGGCGTGAGCTCGCCGTCCAGCCGGACCTTCGGCCTTGTCGGCATCGCACCACGTTGAGCGATGACGTTGCCCTGAATCATTGGAAGATTCTTCGCCATCACCCCTTCGCCGTAGATCTTCGCCTTATACGAGATCGCATTGAGTTTTGCTGCCGCCGCGTTGGCACGTTCGAGAACGGCCCTGGGGTTCGGCTTTGCATCATCCGCCATCGCGGGCGATGCAAGCACACAACAAATCGCCGCGACCAGCTTCACTCTCTTCATGACTTTCTCCGTGCAAATCAGCCGTTTCGTCTCAGCGGTCCACGCGAAACGAATCGGCGGGACTGACCATCGACGCCACGCCGCCAGGAATGCGCCGCAACTCATGGCAAAACGATACTACCTGCGAAATCTCACATTATAGCAGAGATCGACCCCCAGGCGACGGACGGAGACCACCTCTAGCGCGGCCAAATCCGTCATGTTTCTCGGGCCCAGGCCGCCCAGCGGCCCGGGAGCCTCCGCCCCGCCGATCAAGCGCGGAGCGACAAAGATCATGGCCTCATCTCCCATTCCCGAATCGAAGAAGCTCCCCAGAATCCGACCGCCGCCTTCGACCATGACGTTAGTCATGGACCGCCGATAAAGCTCGCGGGCCAGCGCGGGAAGAGAGATTCCCGATTGCGTTGACTTCATGGCGATCACTTCGCAACCTGCGGCCTCCAGAGCCGCCGTTCGTGACTTTCGCTTGATCCCCATCGGACTGGTGACAATCAGGGTCGGCGTGACATTCGCCGTTCGCACAACGCGCGCCGTCGGCGGTATGCGCAATCGAGAGTCGAGAACGACGCGCGCGGCGGTACGCCGTCGGGGCGCGTGGCGTGCCGTTAGTTCGGGATCATCGGCAAGCACCGTCTCCACGCCGACAATGACCGCATCGACGCGGGCTCGCAGACGGTGCGACTCGCGGCGACTCACGAGCGACGTAATCCATTGAGAGTCCCCCGTACGCGTCGCAATCTTGCCGTCCAGCGATTGAGCCCACTTGAGGATGAAATACGGCCGCCTCTGAGTCTGACGCGTGATGAAAGGCGCCGTCAGCAATTCCGCCTCCCGCTCCAGAAGGCCGACGCGGGTGGTGATGCCTGCGGCGCGAAGTCGGCGAAGTCCCCTGCCTGCAACAAGTGGGTTAGGGTCTTTCATTGCCGCGATCACGCTCCCGACGCCCGATCGGATAAGCGCATCGGTACAGGGCGGGGTCTTGCCGTGATGGCAGCAGGGCTCAAGCGTGACGTAGGCGGTTGCCCCCTTCGCTGCCCTGCCGGCGGAAGCGATGGCATTGACTTCCGCGTGCGGCCCACCGAAGACCCGATGATAGCCCTCGCCGACGATACGGCCCCGCTTCACCAGCACGCAGCCCACCATGGGGTTCGGCTCGACGCGACCCTCTGCCCGCCGGGCGATCGCCAGCGCCCGCCGCATGAACCGTTCATCTTCTTGCAACCATTTGTTCATGGGACATGGGCTCGAATGGCAGCGGTTCAACCGACTGGATGCGTAAATCCTCGACGATGTCGGCACGCCGGCCCGCCGCTAACGGATGTCGTATTCCTTGATCTTTCGATAGAGCGTGCGCGCGCCGATTCCGAGCTGCTTGGCAGCCTTCTCCCGATTGCCGCCGTGTTGGGCCAGGGCGTGCTGGATTGCCAGTTTTTCCAGCTCGCGCAGCGTCAGGTTCATCGCCCGCGGCTTGAGCGGAACAATATCCGTTGAGACATTGATCGGAGGCGTCGAAGGCAGGTCCGCAAGGTCCAGCGTGTCACCGTCGCAGAAGACCACCATCTGGTTCACGACGTTTTGAAGTTCGCGGACATTTCCCGGCCAGCGATAGTTCTCCAGCATTCGAAGGCAGTCCGGCGTCACGCCGCGAACCTCCTTGCGATGCAGCAAATTCGACTGCTGAATGAAGCTGTGCACCAGCGGGGGAATGTCGTCCCGCCGATCGCGTAGCGGAAGTAGATTGATATCCGCCTGGTTGATGCGGAAGAACAGATCTTCTCGAAAGGTCTTCTCGGCGACGGCCTGCTTCAGGTCGCGGTTCGTCGCGCAAACCACGCGGACATCCACCTTGATCGGACGGCTCGAACCGACACGCACGATTTCTCCGTTCTCCAGCACGCGCAGCAGCTTCGACTGCATTGGATTCGGCATGTCGCCGATCTCGTCGAGAAAGATCGTGCCCCCGTCGGCCACCTCGAAAAGGCCCGCTCGGTCGGCGTGGGCGTTGGTGAATGCCCCTTTCACGTGACCGAACAATTCGGACTCGAGGATGCTCTCGGTGATTCCCGCACAGTTCACCGGCACCCAGGCCTTCTTGCGTCGATCCGAGTTATTGTGAATCGCCCGGGCAATCAGTTCCTTGCCCGTTCCGGATTCGCCGTAGATGACCACGGTCAGTTTCGTGTTAGCCAGCCGTCGGGCCCGATCGAGGACGCTGCGCATGGCGCTCGAAGCCGCGATAATGCCCTCGAACGAATACGCCTTGTTGAGTTGTTCGCGCATCGCGAGATTCTCGCGAAGCGTCAACGCCTGACGCGCTGCCCGGCCGACAGTCCCGCGAAGCTCCTCCAAATCCAGCGGCTTCGTCAGGTAGTCGTAGGCGCCTCCCTCGATAATGGCATCCCGGGCCAACTTTTCATCGCCGTGCGCCGTGATCAGGATGCCCTGTATCCAAGGACCGAGTTCCCGGGCCTTCTTGATGACATCGAGCCCGTTCAGGCGTCCGCCCAGTTGATAGTCGGAGATCACCACATGCGGCAGTCTGCGGGCCAGCGAAGTCATACCCTCTTCGCCCGATTCGACGAGCAGACACGCGTGGCCGCTGCGCTCAAGGCCTTCCTTGAGCGCCTCGCCATGCGACCGCTCGTCTTCGACGATCAGGATAAATGCCGTGTCGGACATCAATAGAAAATGTAACTGGACAGCGCTGTACGCTCAAATCGGCAGTCGCCGGTGACTAGGCCATCGGCACCGGGCGCGCCTCGGAGATGATCGCCGCGCCCTGCTCCCCCTGTGGGTGGGAAAAATCCGGTACGGCGTACGACGATTCGACCAACGGCTCGGCCGTTGCCTTTTGATCCTGCGACGCCTTCCGCCGACGCGCGGGATTGCCGGCCCAATGTTCGTTCTCGCCGACCACCGTGCCCGGCAACACCACCGCGCCGGCCCCGATCGTCGCTCCGCGCTTGATGTGAGCCCCGGACATTAATACCGAAGCCCCGATGATGACGTCGTCCTCGATGATCGTCCGCTTGATGATGACGGCGTCCTTCTCCTGATAGTGAGCCGCGATGATGGCGTTGATCCCAATCACGACGTTGCGCCCTACCGAAACGAGATGCGGGTCGATAATCCGCGGATCTGTTACATAGCAGGACTTGCTCCGCGGGCCGAAGATCATCGACATCAACCAGGACAGCGGCGGCAAATTCGCCATATGAAAAACCAGGAATGCGGGGAACGGCGCCTCGAAGCGCGCCTTGGTGAGCGTCGCGATCAGGCACGACCAGACCAGTTGAATACTGGGGATCTTTCCCGGCTTGAGTGAGTAACGACCCTCGCGCGGGGTCGGAATCGGCAGACGCAGCACAATCAACATCAAGACGTAAATCGAGTTGTAGGCGATAATCCACTTGACCAATGTTCCCGCCCAGGCCCACGCCGTGGGGAGATTCGCACCGATGATGGTCTCCGACGGCCAGAGACCGTAATGCGTAAAGAGCGCTGCGCAGAAGGCCATCGACGCAGCCCATATAAAGAGCCGCACAAAGGCATCCAGCACCAAAAACCCCCGTAGGCCATGAATGGCATCATGGGCGAGGAGGCGGACATAATTCATAGTGAACCTTCACGAATCCTAGGTAGGCGAAGCTCGCCGGGCAGGAGAACGCGTCTACACAGTGTCTAGAATGACCGGAATTCGACAACTTCGCAACCGACAACTTCCCCCGCCCCTTGCCGTGGGCCGAAATCGCCCATGCATTTAAACCCTAATCGGCGTCCGTTTCTCCGCTGCCAGGCTTCCGATTCGCGATGCTACGTCCTGGCATGGCAATTGCTAACTCCTCCTAATGGAAGAATACGTTGCATCGAGGTGTCTTATGAAAATCTTCATTGCCGACAAATTCGAACAAGGTGGAATCGACAAGCTTCAAAAACTGGGATGCGAAGTAAAGTACCAGCCCGGCACGAGCGGAGGCGCGCTTGCCAAGGCACTCTGTGGCGGCGGGTACGGCATTCTGGTCGTGCGATCAACCAAGGTAACCCGTGAGATTCTTGAGGCGGCCAGCGACCTCCACATGGTCATCCGTGCCGGCGCTGGAACCGACACCATCGACGTCAAGTCGGCGAGCGAACTGGGGATTCGTGTCTGCAATTGCCCAGGCATGAATTCCATCGCCGTCGCGGAGCTGACGATCGGCCTCATGATTGCGCTCGACCGCCGCATCGTCGACGAGACCGACGACCTCCGGCATCGCGTCTGGAACAAGAAAGAATACTCCAAAGCCCGCGGGCTCAAAGGGCGAACACTCGGAATCTGGGGCCTTGGCCGTATCGGCGTGGAGGTTGCCAGGCGCGCCGCGGCCTTCGAGATGCGGCTGCTTTATTGCGACGTTGTGCCGCGCGACGAGGCTGAGTCCGAGCTTGGAATACAGCGGGTATCCGCCGAACAACTCCTCGCCGAGTCAGACTTCGTGACGCTTCACGTACCGGGTGGGCCGCAGACGCGACACCTGATCGGAGCGGCGGAACTCGCAATGATGAAGCCGACCGCATTTCTCATAAACTGCAGCCGGGGCGGCATCGTCGATGAGGAGGCACTTGCCAAGGCAATTCGGGTTGGTGAGTTGGCAGGCGCTGCGCTGGATGTCTATGAGAAGGAACCGACGGCCGAGGCGAAGGAGTTTGAGGATCCGGTCGTTGAAGCGCCGCGCGTTTACGGAACGCATCATATCGGCGCCTCGACGGAGCAGGCACAGTCGGCCGTCGCAGAGGAAACGGTTCGCATCGTTCAGGAATTCATGGAGCGCCGCGGCTTTCTCCACTGTGTGAATCCGGCCGAGCACGAGCCGCTGTTCCGAGGCTAGCGGTCCGTCCTAGTCAGTGCGACTGCGCGGCCGGGCTTCTGGATGGTGGCGGAGGTAGGCCTCTTCCGGTGGGATAAACTGACCGCCGAGAAGTTCGCAGGACTTCTCCAGCAGCCGATCCATGCTGAACGGCTTGTTCAAGTATTCATCGGCCCCGAGATGGCGAGCATAAAGCTCGTGGCGTTTCCCTTCGTTCGCCGTGATCATGATCACGAAGGGTCGGACGCCGGTCTCTTTTCCGGGCTTGATCATTTCCAGGACCAGAAAGCCGCTGCGCTTCGGCATCATCATGTCCAGGATGATGAGATCGGGATCGAGCCGCTGAGCCATGTCGACGCCTTTGTTGCCGTCATTGGCGGTCATGACTTTCGCGCCCGCGCTTTCAAAGGCCATCCGCACGGTGGACAGGATGTCCGGGTCGTCATCGACGATCAAAATCGAACGGCCATCTAGTTTAGCCGGCATGGTTTCTGCTCCTGCCTAAGCGGATCTCCCCCCGCTCGAGGCTCCGGTGAGGTCACACAGTCGGTTGTTATTTTTAAAGTATAGGAACGAACCTGCCAGGCATCAAGATGGCGAGAACGACGCGACCACTTTATATATAGCCCAATGTCCCATATGCGAAGCCTATTCCGCGCCGGTTTGTCTCTGTTCCTGTCACCGCTGATCGTCGGTTGCCCCTCGTTGGAAACCCTGCCCAGCCAGGCCCCAGTCGTTGAAGTGAAGGCCGAGAAATCTCAGGCTCCCTACCTGCGATTCGTACCCAGCACCTACAGCGACGCACGTTCCTGGCCGCTCATCGTCCTGTGTCATGGAACCTGGCCCTACGACACCGCGCCGCTGCAGATGCGGGAGTGGGCGGGGTTCGCCGAGAACCAGGGCATCATCGTTGTCGCTCCCACCCTCAGCGGTGTTCGGGGAGACTTGCCGCCGCCGCCCGATCGCCAGATAGCCCTTCAGCGCGAAGACGAGCAACTCATTCTGGAAGTCGTCGACACCATCAAGCGACAATACAAGATCGCTGAGCATCAGGTATTCCTGACCGGTTGGTCGGCCGGCGGTTTTGCCATCCTGCATACCGGCCTGCGCCACCCGGAGATTTTCAGGGCTCTGCTCATTCGCCAGGGTTCCTTCGATGCTCGATTCATGGATGTTCCCGAGGATCGACTGGATCGCTGGCAGGCGATCAGCATCGTCTATGGCCAGGGCGACGTCCTCCTGCGGGATCAGAGCGTCGCGTGCATCAAGTGGCTTCGCGATCACGGAATGTATGTCGACGCATTGGAGATCGCCGGCACGCATCGGCGCATCGACCCCGAACTTGCCTGGAAGTATTTCAAGAAGGTGGTCAAGGAGCGGCTGTGGGTGCGTATTACGACGAGTGTGCCTGACCCGGACGCATTAACAACGATTAAGTTTAGACTAGATGCCGTGCCCCCTGTTGCCCGTCAGCGATGGTACTTCGGCGATGGTGAGGAATCGATCGAGCCATCTCCGACACATGTGTACGCCAAGGGCGGTCGTTACGAAGTCACCGTCAATGTCGCCATGTCCAATGGGAAGAAATATTCCCGCAAGCGCGACATCTCGGTCGGTACACCATAAGTGTTACCACTTTCCCAGCGATTATGACCCCTCGACTGGCGCCGGGGGCACTTTGCCGATCTCTTTGCGAATGCTCCAGTAGATACAGGCCCCTAAGAGACTGATCACCAACGTTGAAGCCCACAGAGCCTCCCCGCCAAACCGGCTGAGCACCTGTCCGCCGGCGGGAACGCCGAATGAAATCGCCAGTGCATACATCAATGTGAACACACCCATGTATCGGGCACGCAACTTCACCGGGGCCATGTCGCCGACGATGGCGTGCATGTAAGGCGACTGCATCATTTCACCGAACGTCCAGAATACTACCGTGACGATGAAGTGCCATCGCAGCGTCGCCAGGGCGTTGAGCCCAAAGCCGATGCCCGTTATCACGGCAGCCACGGTGACAACGTAAGCGCGATTGTATCTGTTCAATCGCGCGGTCAGCGGCAGTTGCAGCAGTGTGATCATCGCCCCGTTGAACGCGATGATGCGCCCATAGTCCTTCTCGCCGATTCCGAGCCCGGCCAGATAGAGCGGAAGCGTGGACATCGCCTGCATGAAGACGATCGCGAAGAGCAGGGACGCTGCACAAAACCTCAGGAACGGTCCGTCATGGAGAATGTGCCTCGCCGCCTCTCGCAGCGGCACCTGTGCGCCATCATCATGCGAGCCATCCGCAGACGGCTTACCCGACACGGGCAGCGTCTCGCGGATGAAGAGGAAAATGATCACGCCATATGCCGTGCAGGTTAAAGCATCGCCCCAGAACAGCAGTTGAAATGACTTCTCCGCGAGAAACCCACCCACGACCGGGGCAATGGCGAAGCCGAGGTTGATGGCCACGTACATCAGCCCAAACGCGAGAGGGCGCTCATGCGCCGTGGTCAGGTCGGCAATCATCGCCGACGCCGCGGGTCGATAGGTGTCGGCTATCAGCGAGAGCGAGAACGCTGCGCCCATGATGGCCCATCGGTTGGAGAGCTGGCTCATGACCATCATGACGCCCGCTCCGCCGAAGAGCCCGGCCAACATCACCACCCTGCGACCCATGTGATCCGCAAGGTGCCCCCCGGCGAGGGAGGCGCAGATCGACCCGAGCCCGAATGCACCCATGGTCCAGGTGGCAAAAGAAACTCCGTAGCCGAGTTTTTGCGCGATGTAGATCGCCAGAAACGGAATGATGAATGAGCCGGCACGATTGATGAACATGCCCAGGCACAAAATGTGGACCGGGCGTGGAAGGTTGAGGTATTGTTGCAGCATGGCACGATTTCACGGCTGCCTGGCCGGGTTCCTGATTCGGTCGCCATCATCTACGAAGCCCTGAGAAATCGCCACCTCGGCAGCGACCAAGGGCGGTTTTGTTATAGACTCATGAACTAACCAATACCATCGAAGCGCGAAACATCTGCAGGGTGTCATTAAACATTGAATTGACCCTGAGTGCCGACGGAATAGAATGCCCGCGATTGTGTCCGGGCCGATTCGGTCAGTCGGACCATGAAGAAGCCCGTTGCATTTGGAACCTCGCATTTTCAGGAGCAATAGAATGAAGCCGAAATCAATCGCCGCTTTCGCCCTGCTCGCCGCATTGACTTTGAACACCGGCTGTTCGAAGGTCGTCGGACGCGCCGTCAA
>CAZCGF010000148.1:0-11065 GCA_964498115.1 uncultured Planctomycetaceae bacterium
GTCGGCTGCTGTTCGCCGGGGGCAAATCGCACCCGGTGCCGGCGGTGCTCCAGCATCGCGGCGGAGCGGGTCATGTAGAGAGTTTCGCGAATCCGCGCAGCGCTTTCGGGCAGCTTGGCCGCGGTAATCTGGCTCTCCATCATCGGCCAGGCAAAGAACGAAAGCACGACCAGCAGGCTGAGAACAATCAGGAGTTCCAGCAACGTGAAAGCCGCCCGCGCAGCGGCGCGCCGCGACGTTCGCAATGAATGCAGTCGGAAGCTCATGATCGATTGTCCGGAGAAAATGCGGACGACGGTGACTTACCTGTCGTCGCCCCAGTTCTTGATGTCGTCGTCGGTCCCGTCGCGGCCGTCGGCGCCGACGCTCCAGAGGTCAACACCATTCTCATTGTGCTGCCCCGGCGACTGGTACATGAAGTCGTGATCCCAGGGATCCTTGAGACCGGCGATGTCCTTGAGATAGGGCCCCGTCCACTTTTTGGCGATGTCATCATCGTTGGGCTTTTCCACGAGATGCTTGAGCTCCTCGGGATAAACGCCGGTGTTGAACTTATACATGTCGATGGCCTGCATGATCGTGCCGTTGGGCCCGATCGCCCCTTTGACCATCTTCTGCTTCGCGGTCTCGCCGGCCCCGACGAAGTTCGGAATCGCGAATGCCGCCAGCAGGGCGAGCAATCCGACTACGAGGAGGATTTCAAGTAGCGTGAAGCCCTGTCGCCGCACGCGCCGCTGATTGTTCTTCTTGCCGTACATGACTGATCTCCTTGCCTGAGCAGACAATAAACTAATCGTTTTTCAGCTTCACGCCACCTCGACGGGACAAAGCCCGGCACATGGGCGTTGGCGCCGCAATTCTAGCTCAAATCCATGCCGCGTTCCCATATGAGCATCTCGGCCGCCGCCATAAGTGCCTTAAGCAGCGCCGGTGCTCATCGACAGAATCGGCAGGAGCAGCGCGATGGCGATGACCGCCACGACACCGGCCATGCCGACCAGCAGGAGCGGCTCCAACATACGCACCATCAGGTCAATCTGCCGGGCCGTCCTCGCCTCATAGGAGTCCGCGATGGTGACCAGCACGTGTTCGAGATTGTTGCTTTCCTCACCGACGGCAATCATGTCTACAATGTCGAGGGGGAAAAGGTTGCTCTTACCCAGTGGGGCGGCCAGCGAGGCCCCCTTTCGCACGCTCTCCGTGGCATCCTCGATTACCTGCATCAGGATACGATTTCCCGCAGAATCCCGCGATATTTTCAAGGATTGGAGGATCGGCACGCCATTGTGCAGCAGGGTTCCCAGGATTCGGCAAAATCGGCAGATCGCCACCAATGTAACGATTTTCCCCATCATCGGGGCCTTCAGCTGAAACTTGTCCATCGCCTGTCGGCCGGCCTGACTTCGCAGGATCGCGATCGCCATCATGATGAAGACCACAGCCGCTCCGGCAACGGCCACACCATGTAGCTGCAGGAAATCGCAGGCCGCAAAGACGATCTGCGTCATGACCGGCAAGTCACCCCGCAGGAACGATCGCACCTTCGGCACGACCACCATCAGCAGGAAAATCACGATACCGCCTCCGACCGTCATCAGAATGGCCGGATACAACATCGAGCCGATCAGTTTGTTGCGAAGCTCGTTCTGCCGCTCGGTGAAGATGGCGATGCGGCTCAGCACCTCCTCGAGGAAGCCGCCCTTCTCACCGGCACGAATCATCGAAACGTGCAGCGGATTAAACGCGTTGGGATGCTTCTCCATCGCGTCGGCAAGGGTGTCGCCGCTGGACAGGTCCTCGCGGACCTCCGAAAGCACCTCTTTCAACACCGGGTTCGATGTCTGCTTATGCAGCACGTCAAGCGACCGTAGTGCAGGGACGCCGGCGCGAAGCAGGTCGGCGAACTGCGAATAGATCACCGCGACCTTGGCCGGCTTCACCTTGCGCTTCCTGCCTCCGGCCGAACTTTGTGCCTTGCCGCCCTCGTGGACTTCGACCGGAAAAAGCGACTGCTCGTCCAGCGTGCGCAGCACGTGCTGCTGACTGTCCGCCGTCAGAACGCCGGTGACGGTCTTGCCGTCCACATTGCGAGCGGTGTAAGTGAAAGTGGCCATTCGGTCTCGGTACTCAGGCTATCTTCTGCTCGATTGGCTCGTCAGCCTGCGATCGGCGGCGAACGGAATCTGCCGGTTACGCTACGGACCCGGCGCACCGCCACCACCGCAGCGTATACCCATCTTTGTCGGCAGGGATTGCACCCGGAACTGTAGCCGAGACGGTCCGGTTTTATCGGCTTTTGGGCCGAATACCCGGCCAAGAGGGCCAAAATCAACCGCCCAGGTAGGTATAGCCCTTAAGGCCTGCCTCGTAGCGGCGCAGGAATTCGGCCGACTCGTGGAAAGTGATGACCTTGCGGCGAACCGCGTCCTCCACCGTCCTTCGCAGCCGGGCAACAAGCGCCTCCGACGAATACTGCACGTACGACAGCACTTCGGAAACCGTATCGCCATCGACCACGTGCTCGATGAAGTACTGGCCGTCCTCGCCGATGGTGACGTGGACCGCGTTGGTGTCGCCGAAGAGGTTGTGCATGTCGCCGAGGATTTCCTGATAGGCCCCGGTCATGAAGATACCGACGTAGTAGCTCTCGCCGGTGAAGGAGTGAAGCTCCAGCACGCTCTTGATGTCGCGCAGGTCGATGAACTTGTCGATCTTGCCGTCGCTGTCACAGGTGATGTCGGCGAGGATGCCGCGCCGCGACGGTTCCTCATGAAGGCGATGAATCGGCATCACCGGGAAGAGCTGCCCGACCGCCCAGCAATCCGGAACCGACTGAAACGCTGAGAAGTTGCAGACGTACGTATCCGCGAGCTGAGCCTTGAGGCCCTGAAGCTCGTCGGGAACGTACTCCTTCTCATCCATGATGCGGACGATCCTCTTGCAGGTCGTCCAAAAGAGTCCCTCCATCGTCGCGCAGTCGGCCAGCGTCAGGTAGCCGAGCTTGAAGAGGGATAAGGCCTCGTCCCGGAGGTGGAGCACATCGTGGTATGCCTCCTGGAAATTCTTCGCCGTCGTGGAGTTGTAGGCGTCGAGAAGATTATGAAGAACCTGCGGCGCTTCTTCGGGAAGCGACTGCGGCACGGCGTAGTCGGGCATCTCGGTAACGCCAAGCACGTTAAAGACCAGGACGGAATGGTGCGCCGTGATCGCCCGACCACATTCTGTCACGATCGTGGGATGCGGCAATTCCATCGCGTTGCAGGCCTCGGACAGGGCCGAGACGACGTCGGAGACATACTCCTGCATGGTGTAGTTGGCGCTGGATGCGAAATTGCTGGAGCTTCCGTCGTAATCGACGGCCATTCCGCCGCCGACGTCGAAGTACTTGAGCTGCGCCCCAAGCTTGGTCAGTTCCTGATAGATGCGGCAGCCCTCGGCCAACGCTTCCTTGATCGAGCGGATGTTGGTGATCTGGCTTCCGATGTGGAAGTGGGTCAGGACCAGGCTGTCGAGCATGTTCTCGCTGCGAAGCAGCTCGACGCCCTTGAGCATTTCCGTGACAGTCAGGCCGAATTTAGAGCGCGAGCCTCCTGACTCCTGCCAACGACCGGAACCGCGGGCCGCCAGCTTCATGCGAAAACCGATGTTCGGCTTCACTTTCATGATAGAAGCGCGGTCGATGATGCGTTCCAGCTCGCCGAACTCTTCGACGACGAGAATGACCGTGCGGCCGAGCTTGGTCGCCCACAGAGCCATGTCAATGTATTCAAAATCCTTGTAGCCGTTACAGATGACCAGCGGATTGGCCGATTCCAGCATCGCCAGCACTGCGAGCAGTTCCGGCTTCGAACCGGCCTCAAGTCCGTAGTTGTAAGGCGAGCCGTACTGGACGATTTCCTCAACGATGTGGCGCTGCTGATTGACCTTGATCGGATACACGCCCATGTACTGGCCGGTGTAGCCGTTCTCCTCGAACGACTTCTTGAACGCCTCGCAGAGCTGCTGAATCCTGGCCCGAAGAATGTCGGAGAAGCGAAGCAGGATCGGCATGTCGATGCCGCGTTGAAGCAGCTCATCGACAAGTTCTTTCATGTCGATCGTGGGGCCTTCCGCGCCGCGGGATGAAACAACAACGTTGCCGCGATCGTTAACGCCGAAAAAGCCCGCCCCCCACTGTCGTACGTTGTACAGGTCCAGGGAATCCTGAACGCTCCAACGATGAAGCAGGTCCGAGCGCGCAGAACCGCTCTTAGTCATGTTCGCCATCTTCACCAAACCTCTCGGGTCTGCTCCTCGGTGAGAAAAAATAAGCCGCACGGCCCTGCGACCGGTCCAAATGCGATACACAATGAGAGCAGTATCGCCTACCTAAGTCAAGCGCCTGCCGAGGCTTTTGTGGCTCGCGGAGGCGGTGCGCTTGACGTGCGGCCGGCCCCGCCTAGACTCTCCGGAGCCGCGCGGCTGACCGTCAGCGGCCGGACCGATTCGGTCGATTCCCGCAATTCTGAATGATGATCACCCTTCACCTTTACCTTGCACGAGAACTGCTCAAGACGTTCGCCCTGACGGCCGTCGCGCTGACGCTGCTGCTCGTCATGGGCGGCGGCGTGGCCAACATCTTCAAGGGCGAGGGCCTTGCCGCCGACGACATGGCCAAGGTCTTCCTCTTTCTCACACCCGTCGCCATCACCCTCATCCTGCCCATCGCCGCGCTCTTCGCCGCGACGATCACCTACGGAAGGGCAGCTTCCGATAATGAAATCACAGCCTGTCGGGCAGCCGGAATTAATATTCACCGGTTGCTGCTCTCGGCCGGGCTTCTGGGTCTGCTGGTGACGCTGATCACCTACTGGGCCTGGAACTACATGATCCCGAATCTGTCGCGGCAGATCGAAGAACTCACCAAGCGCGATCTGCCGTCCATCGTGGTCCAGCAATTCCAGAAGGCCAAGCCGCTCATCTTCGGCCGGCACCGGATCATGGCCACCCACTGCGAGATCGCCAAGCCGGCGGATTCCACGACGAGCGACCCTTATCACACCTACCTCTGGCTGACCGGCGTCAGCTTTGTGGAGATGGAAGACGAGGAGATCATGCGATTCGGCACCGCTGAGGAAACGGTGATCGAATTCGACACGTCGAACAATTCGCCGCGCGTCTCCGTCAATCTCGAAGGCGTCCGGCTCTTCGATGCCGGCCGACGTCAATACTACGACCTCGCCAGCCAGTCGCTCCCCCCCTTCGACATCCCGCTGTCCATGCGCCGGAAGACGAAGTTCGAGACCCTCGGCAATCTCCTGGAATACCAGACCAAGCCGCAGCTTAGTCCCGAGGTCGAGGACAGGCTCTACGGTCTCACCCGGGAGATGATGACCTATTACATGTACCAGTACGTCGTCGACCAATTGCGCGAACACGGATCGTTCCGGCTGGTCGGCCCGACGGTGCAGTACGACATCTATTCCAAGGAAGGCTCGCAGGATCCTGACGACGGGCGTCCGCTGATGCGCGTCGTGAGAGTCGAAGAGACCGGTCCGACCGGCAAACTCATCTACACCTCGGACTCCGCGACCATCGAGCTGCGCAGCTCACTCGACCGGATGCACCCCAATATCCAGGTCGAACTCATCGGCAATGCCGAGATACGTGGCGCGACTGAGACCGCGGCGGACCGTGCTGTACACAAGCCCAAGGAGCCGCTCAAACTCGTGCCCTTCATGGATCAGGAGGCACTGCGCCGCCAGGCGCTGGCATTTGACACCACCTCCCTCACAAACGGCGAAATCCCGCACGGCCTGCCGAAGCGACAGACCAAGCAGTGTGAGAAGTTCCTGGAGTTTCTCCGTAAGTTCAAGTCCGAGGTCCAGGGAGAAATCCACTTTCGTGCCTCGTACTCCATCACCAGCATGGCCGTCGTTCTCATGGGCGCCATGCTGGGAATCATCGTCCGTGGCGGCCAGGTCCTCACGGCATTCGGAATCAGTTGCATCCCATCCCTGATTGTCGTCCTGACGAGTATCGTCGGACGCAATCTCTCCGATCGACCCGGCATGGCCGTCGCGAGCCTCTTCGTCATGTGGGGCGGCGTGGCCGTCATCTACCTGGCGACCGGCCTCATCGGCATGAAGTTCCTGCAGAGATAGGCTTGATGAAGATTCTCGACCGCTACATCCTGCGTGCCTTCTTCACGAACTACCTCATCGCGCTCTCCGTGATGATCGGCCTCTATATCCTCCTCGACCTGTTTGTGAACCTCGACGAGTTCACCAATGTTCAATCCGACTCCAAGGCCGAGACCGTCGTCAAGATCATTGACTACTACGGCTACAACCTGTTTCTCTACTTCGCCCAGCTAGCAGGCGTCATCCTCCTTGTCGCCGCGTGCTGCACCCTGGCCCGGCTTCATCGGAACAACGAATTAACCGCGATCCTCGCATCGGGCACCTCACTGCACCGGGTCGCCGCACCGGTCCTGCTTGCCTCGCTGGCCATGAACGGCCTGTGGTTTGTCGATCAGGAGTTCATCATTCCCCATTTCGCCGACAAGCTCTCGCGAAAACACGGCGATATCGAGGGACGCCTGTCTTTCGCCGTCTGGTTCCAGGCCGATCGCGATAACGCCCTCGTCTCCGCCGCCCAGTTTCATCCCCGTGCGAAGGAGATGCGCGGCGTCCTCATCATTAAGCGTGACGACAAGCAACGAATGACCGAAGTGATCCGCGCCGAGCGCGCACCCTGGGACGACGAACGGGGCGTCTGGCACCTCGATCGCGGCTACGTTATTCGATTTGAAAATGAAACGGCCCCCGGTGCGATCGACCGGCCGGCCATCTCCGGCGAAGAACTCGGCGGCGTGCCGGTGACGGAGTACGTCTCCGACCTGGTCCCGAAGGAACTGGCCCTTCAGCAGGCAACCCTCTGGACTCATTTCCTAAGTCTGCCGGACATCGAACGGCTTCAGGAGCGTTTCGCGGCCACCGGTACCTCGGAGTTCATCCGGCTCAAACATCGCCGCCTGACCGTCATTCTCATCAACATGATCCTCTTGTGCCTGGGGATGCCCTTCTTCCTGAATCGCGAGCGCCCATCGGTCATCGTGATCGGCGGCCAGTGCCTGCTGGTTTGCAGCATGTGCTATGTGCTGACGTTTATCGCGCAGAGTATTGACCTCGGCGGAATGGGCATCAACCCCGCCCTGCCGGCATGGTTGCCCGTCCTCATCTTCGGCCCCCTCGCCGTTCTGTTCATGGACAACGTCAAGACGTAAGCGTGCCTTCAACAGGTCGCGGCCTGGAGTGCGCGCTTGCGATGATGGCGACCGCCGTCATTACAAGCACGGCAACGCCAACCAGTGCTGCACAGGCGACGTACGGATTCAGCCATCCGGGATGAAGCTCGCCAATCCGCTTCCATGCCTCGATGCCCGTCGCGCCGCCGGAGTATGTTGAGACCATTGTCACCAGCGTGCCGTAAAGTTCCGCTCCCAGGAATGTGGCGGCGAGCGCCAGCCCCGACGCCATGCCTACCCATTTGATCGGCCAGTATGCGAGCCCTTGCGCGTAGAGAACCAATAGCCACGGGAAGATGACCGCCGCGTACCAGATATTCGTCGCCACCGACCCCAGCAGCATCTTCGTATGAACCATGTGATAGCTAAGCCCCGCCGCGCTGAGCGCACAAAGAAGCGCGATCGTAGGCATCAACCACGCGAGAGCGGATATGGAGCGCGATCGTCGAACCGTCGGCGCCAGCGCGAACAGGAAACCCAGCGAGGCGAAGTAATACGAGTATTCCTGAATCCGTGTGGCGGCAATCGGCGGTGGAAGATAACTCCACCCACCCGTCCACAGGCTGCGACGATAGAACCTCCGCCCAAGCTCATCGACCAGGTCCATCTCCTTCACGCACTGCGCGATGTCAGATAGGCCCCTGCCGGCCGCCCTGTTCTGAACCGCCTCCTGCATCGGCGTGAGCAGCCCGAACGTCTTCAGGTTGCCGTAGAAATACCAGCCGCAGATCAGAAGCAGCCCGATGAGAAACGCCGTCGGCGCTGCAATGAGCGTCCCGCGCCTGACACGATCACGCCATGCGAACAAGATTCCCGCCATGATGCCGAATGGCGCCAGCGCCAGATTTACCGTCTTTGTCAGAATGGCCAGACCTGTCGCCGCGCCGGCAGCAGCTCCGGACGCCGCGCGGTAACGCGACATCGGCAGCAGAACCAATCCGATCGCCACGGTGCCCAGGAGCACCGCCAGCGCATCGCTCGCCACTCGGGCACAGTTCAACAGATAGAGAGGCTGAAGTGCGATCAACAAACCGAGGAGATAACGCATCGCCGACGGCTTGATGAGCCTGCCGATCAACCGCGCCACCCAATAAACAGACAGCGATCCGAACCCGATATTGATCAGCCGAAGGAGCCCGACCAGTTGCAGCGGGTCTCCGTCCGGCAAAAACCAGCGCACTACGGGAACCATCATGCGGTAGTAGAGTGATGGATGCTGAGCCTGATAGATCGGGATGTCCGGTGAATTCTGAAAACGTCCGCTGTCGGTGACTTCTGCGGCCGACGGCGAAGATTGCCAATACTCGTCGTAGCTTCGCGCCCCCAACGGTCGAAGCTGATCCGTCCCGAATCGGCAATGCGGATACTTCGCCAGCCACGGATACATCGAGCGCGGCACGACCGACCCGGCCGCCAGATCGGGCGGCGATTCCACTTCGATAAGATGAACAATGTAGGCCAGGTGCTGATACTCGTCCCAACCCTCGAAGGGCGGGAGTACGCAGATGACGAGCACCCCCCGGGCGGCGAACAATAAGGCGAGGAGCACGCTGAATCTTCGCCACTCGCTCAGCCAACCGACGATATGCCTGCCTTGTTGCTTCATAAAGGGGCGGCCGAGTCTCACGAAGCCCCGCCAAAAGGTCAAGCTCGCGGACTCCTGGATCGCATCCTCGCGGCGTGATTTGACGATAATCCGCTCAGGCGGGAATATCCCCCCGGCGTCCGCTAACACTTCCTCGGAGCCTTGTTGAATCCGCGATGTCGATTGCCACGCTGCCAAGAACCGTCCGAACATTCGCACGCCTTCGCGTGATCGCCCAGGTTTTCTCTCGGCACGGCTTCGGCCACTTCGTCGATCGCCTGCAACTCGGAAGATACGTCCCATCGATCGACTGGCTCCGCAGGGAAAAGCCCGTCGAGGAGCCCGCCGTCGATCCGCTCGTCTCCATCGGCGAGCGCATCGTCAAAGTCTGCGAGGAACTGGGGCCGACCTTCATCAAGCTCGGTCAGATCGCCAGCACCCGGCCCGACATCTTTCCGCCGCAGATTCTCACCGCCCTTGAGAAACTTCAGGACGACGTCAAGCCGTTTCCCAGCGCCCAGGCGCGGCGCATCTTTCGTGACGATACCGGCGTCGAGATCGAAAAGGCATTCAAGTCGTTTATCGATACGCCCTTCGCCAGCGGCTCCATCGCGCAGGTCCATCGCGCTGAGACGCATGACGGCGAGCAGGTCGTCGTGAAGATCAAACGACCCGAGATCGACGACATCATTCAGCTCGACATGTACGTTTTGGAATGGATGGCCGAACGCGCCGAGGCTCTCTTCCCGGAATTGCGGCCCTTTCATCCCAAATTGGTGGTCGATGAATTCGCACAGACGATTCGCCGCGAACTCGACTTCGTCAACGAGGCGTCGACCACCAGCCGGTTCTACGAGGCCTTCAAGGACGATCCCTTCATTAAGACCCCCAAGGTGCATTGGGAACTTACCGGCACTGCCAGCCTCACCCTTGAGTTCATGGACGGCATGCACCTCCGCGAGGCGCTGGAGTCCGCCGAGGGGGGCAATGGCTCTCCGGCCAAGGGCGTCGACCGCGCGCAATTGGCCCACAATCTCAGCGAATGCTTCCTGAAGCAGTTCTTCGAACTGGGCTTCTTCCACGCCGACCCGCATCCTGGAAACATGCTCATTCGCCCGCCGGCAGGCGTCGTCCTGTTCGATTTCGGCATGATCGGCCGCATCGACGACGAACTCGTCGGCCGGCTGGTCATCAGCATCATCGCCATCGTCAAGAAGGAGATCGAAGTCCTCATCGACGTGCTGGCCGACCTCGGGGCCATCGGCCGGAACACCGACCGCCTCGCCCTCGCCTCGGACATGCGGCAGATGCTGGAAAAATACTACGGCCTGCCGCTCCACCGGCTCGACCTCGTCACCATCTTCCGCGAACTCATCGAAACGGTCCGCCGAAACGACGTCACCCTGCCGCGCGATTTCGTCGCCCTGTTCAAGTCGCTGGCCACCGTCTCTGGCGTTGTCCTGCAGATCGACCCCGAGCTGAACCTGCTCGAGCTGCTCCAGCCGAAGCTCTCGAAGCTGCTTCGCGATCGGTTCTCTCCGCAGCGACTGCTCCGCATGGCGGGCATGTCCACCTGGCACCTTTTCAGCATCCTCCGCGACGCCCCGCGATTCATTCGGGACACCATGCGCGGCATGGGTCGGGGACAATTCCAGATCAACATCAAGCACGAGAACCTGGACCACCTCGCCAGCGAACTGGATCGGTCCAGCAATCGCATCGCCTTCGCCATGCTGGTGGCCTCGACGATCATCGGGAGCACCATGCTGCTTTCGATCGATGCGCAAATCTTCGGCATGCCCATCCGGTACCTCGGCTTCGTCGGGTACGCGATCACGTTCGTGATGGCCGGCGGGCTGCTTATCGCCATCCTGCGCAGCGGCAAGCTGTCGTAGCGAGGGGGAAGGCAAACGCGCTGATCGCGCGTAAGTCGAGCAGAATCGTAAGTGACATATAGTGACACACGGCCTTTCGGAATTGTGCCAAAGCTTGTGGCGGGCGCAAGTTGGGGCGTTTGGTGTTTTTGGTGGTTTCTTGCGCGCAATCGAGTGACTCCTACGCCCCTGCCGGGGCTGGATTTCTTCTTTGATGCTGACCACGGATTGCGCTGGTCGGGCGGTGCCCGACGACGCTGCATCCGTGGCTTCTATGAACGCCTGTTGCGTGTCAATCGGATTCGAGGGTTCCAAAGC
>CAZCGF010000149.1:0-3456 GCA_964498115.1 uncultured Planctomycetaceae bacterium
TCTTGCAGGCGGGGCAGTCGAATCGAACTTGCATCAAGGTTCTCCGGTGGCGGTCTAAGTGGTCTGAGCAATCGAGCGCGGTGGGAGGATAGTCGACAAGAGGCGGCGGTGGCAAATATGCAGTTCGAAGCTGGTGCGCCGGGCCGCTGTCAGGCCCTGGCGCTCCATCGCGAACCTCCATCGCGATGAGGGACCACTCGGCAATGACGGTGCGGAGGTTTAGGCTCGCTGCCACGTTCATGGCACTCCATCCGAGCGCGGCGGGTGCGCGGTGGAATGAGCCGTGTGGATTGTTGGTCTTGATGGGTCCGTTGTCGAAGATTTGGCCTGATGTGGTGTATGAGTACCTGGCCCTGGCGGCCTGAGGAGCCGCGCCAATATAAGTGACTGTAAATACAACAGTTATGTGATTCCCGGCGGCCAGATTGGCACTTTTTTGTGATTTAGGCCTGATCTGGGCTCGGCAGAGGAAATAGCGTATTCGGAGTATTCACAAAACCCTTGCGGAGCGGGAACTAGTTGCTGTAGTATAAGTTATGGTGTTTTCGGCCGTCGCGGCCGGGAACTTCGATTCGCCTTCGGGCCGGTCAGACGGGCTTGAGAGTTCTACTGAGATTGGCCGCCCCCTGGGCTCTTTTAGTTTTCGCAAAGCATTGGCCTCGTTGAAGTAGGGACAAAAAATGACCACTGTCACCAAGAAGGACTTGATCGACAGGATCGCCGATCGAACGGGCAACAAGCGTGTCGTGGTCAAACGGATTATACAGAGCTTTCTCGACGATATCGTCGAGGAGCTGGGCAAGGGCAACCGACTGGAATTTCGAGACTTTGGCGTGTTTGAGAGCCGGGTCCGCGCTGCGCGGGTCGCTCAGAATCCCAAGACGCTTGAGCGCGTTGAGGTGCCGGAAAAGCGAACGGTGAAGTTCAAAGTCGGGCGGATCATGAAGATGAAACTCGGGCTGGATTCGGATTCTCCCCGCGGCACCGGTCGCTCGGTCGGTCCGCAGTCGAAGCTCGGTTGACGCTACCCGGCAAGTGGGGCGGGACCGGCCGGTTCTTGCCCCTTTCGACCCCATTGAAAACTTCAGGGCCAGAATTCGATTGACGGGGCTTCCTTCCGGAAGTAGGCTTAATTGAGAATGAGTCTCAGTTACGCTGTTCCGGCCCGGCTGGGTCGGTTTCCGCGTTGGAAAGGGTTGCTCTGTGGTAGCAGTTATCTCGGCAGATCAGTCATGTCGATCGCTGGCAAGCTTGAAGCCAGGTGAGCAGGGTCGGATTACCGCGCTTCTCGGTGAGCCGTCGGTTCGGCATCGGCTTCTTGAACTCGGTCTTACGCGGGGAACGGTTGTCGAAATGATCCGCGTGGCGCCGCTGGGTGACCCTGTCGAACTTCAGCTTCGCGGTTATCGCTTGAGTGTCCGCAAGGCCGAGGCAGGGGTCGTCCTGCTCGAATCAGCCTGATGCCCGCGTGAAAGACGCCGCCCACACGTCACTTCGTATCGCCGTCGTCGGCAATCCCAATTCCGGCAAAACCACTCTCTTCAATGTCCTGACCGGTTTGCGCATGAAGGTCGCGAACTATCCCGGCGTCACGGTTGAGCGTCGCGAGGGAAAGTTAATCGGGACGGAATCGACACTCATCGATCTTCCCGGGGTTTACAGTCTTTCCGCGAGATCGCCGGATGAGGAGATTGCGCGCGACGTGCTTCAGGGTCGGATCAGCGGGATTCCCGCGCCGGACGCCGTCCTGATTGTGGTCGATGCGAGCAATCTGGAACGGCAGCTTTACCTTGCCACGCAGATCATTGAGTTCGGCAGGCCGGTGGTGATTGCGCTCAACATGATCGACGAGGCGGAGAAGCGCGCGATCCTGGTCGATGCCGGCGAGCTCTCGAAGCTGCTCGGTGTTCAAGTGATTCCCACAGTTGCGACGACGCGACGAGGGATTGACGTGCTGCAGCGCGCTTTGGCGGGGCTGACATCGACCGCCGTGCCGGCGGAACGGCGGTTTACGCTTCCGGCGGGGTTTGAGGAGGCGGTCAGTCGAATTGCGGCGGGGCTTCGGGAGAGCGGGGTTATTCCGCAGGGGACTGTTCGGGCGGGGGCGCTGTTGTGGTTGATGGATTATCTCTCCGGGGATGTGCCGAGTCGCGGTTCGGCGGAGCGGTTTCTTACGCGGCTGACGCCGGGGCACGCTGAGCTCTTGCGGCGTGAAGGGGACGAACTGGCCAAGGCCTTGCCCGAGGCGGCGAGCGTGGCGATTGAGGCGCGGTATGAATGGATCTCGGAGAATCTTCAGAGAATCCATTCCAATAGGACGGGTGGGGCGGCGACGGCGCGGCAAGGCGGGCCGAGCGATCGAATCGATCGCGTTGTGACGCATCGTGTATTCGGGCCGGTGATCTTTGCGGCGGTGATGTTGCTGCTTTTTCTGGGGATCTTTTCCGGGGCAGACCCGCTGATGAGTCTCATTGAGTCGGGGCAATTGGCGCTGGGCCAGGCGATCGCCGCTCGGCTGCCCGAGGGGGTCTTTCGATCGTTGGTTGTGGACGGGGTGCTTGCGGGAGTTGGGGCGGTGCTCAGTTTCTTCCCGCAGATCTGCATTTTGTTTCTCTTCCTCGGGGCGCTGGAGGACAGCGGGTACATGGCTCGAGCGGCGTTCATCATGGACCGAGTCATGGCGAAGGTGGGGCTGCACGGGAAGAGTTTTATTCCGCTGCTGTCGAGTTATGCGTGCGCGATCCCGGGGATTCTGGCGACGCGGACGATTGAGGATCGGCGCGATCGTTTTACGACGATCATGGTCGCCCCGTTCATGAGCTGCTCGGCGCGGCTCCCTGTGTATCTCATCGTCGTCGCGGCCGTCTTCGCGGATCGAACGATGCTGAAGGCGGGGGTCATGTTTTCGATGTACGCCCTGGGGACGATCACGGCGCTGGTGCTGGCGATGGTTTTTAAGCGCACGCTGTTTGCGGGACCTCGGCCGCCGTTCATTATGGAGATGCCGCCGTATCGGTGGCCGAGGCTTTCGGCGCTGCTGCGGAGCACGTGGGATCGCAGCAAGCTGTTTCTGACGAACGCGGGGACGGTCATCGTGGCCGTTTGCGTTGTGGTGTGGGCGTTGTCCTATTTTCCGCGAACCGATCCCGCGGAGTTTTCTGAGGAGGCGCAGGCGAAGCTTGCGGCGCTGGCATCTGATTCCGCAGGTGGGGATGTCGATGCGCGGGAGGCGGATCGCGAGCAACTCATCGCGTCGGAGCGGCTGCGGCACAGCTACATCGGCCGGCTGGGCAAGTTCGTCGAGCCTGCCATCAAGCCGCTGGGATTTGACTGGCGAATCGGCATCGGGATCATGACGTCGTTTCTGGCGCGCGAAGTGTTCGTGGGGACGATGGGGATTACGTTCGCGGTGGGTGAGGCGGATGAAAGCTCGGTGGCGCTGCGCGATCAGCTTGC
>CAZCGF010000149.1:3556-6693 GCA_964498115.1 uncultured Planctomycetaceae bacterium
CAAGAGAGGTGACGCCATGAAGGTACTGATCCTCGGGGCGGCAGGCCGCGATTTCCACAATTTTAATTGCTGCTATCGGAATAATCCGCAGTATGAGGTGGCCGCCTTCACGGCGACGCAGATACCCAATATCGAGGGCCGCAGCTATCCGAGCGAACTGGCCGGTGAGTCGTATCCGAAGGGGATTCCGATCTTTCCGGAAGACGAGCTTGAGTCCCTGATCCGTACTCACAATATCGACCTGGCCGTGTTTTCCTATTCCGACGTGCCGCACGCCTATGTCATGCACATGGCATCGCGGGTTAACGCGGCTGGGGCGAGCTTCGGGCTGATCGGCACGAAGCAGACGATGCTGCCGTCCAAGAAGCCGGTGGTCGCGGTGTGCGCCGTTCGCACGGGGTGCGGCAAGAGCCAGACCACGCGGTTCGTTGCAAGTGTGATGCGGTCGATGGGCAAGCGAATCGCGGTGGTGCGGCATCCGATGCCGTACGGCGATTTGAGGAAACAGATTTGCCAGCGCTACGGCGAGCTTGCGGACATGGATCGATTTGACTGCACGATCGAGGAGCGCGAGGAGTACGAACTGCACATCGGCGCGGGGAATCTGCTCTTCGCGGGCGTGGACTATCACAAGATTCTCGCCGCGGCGGAATCGGAGGCGGACGTCATCGTCTGGGACGGCGGCAACAATGACACGCCGTTCTTTAAGCCGGACTTGCTTGTCACCATTGCAGACCCGCACAGACCGGGCCACGAGACGGCGTACTACCCGGGCGAGACGAACTTCAGAATGGCGGATGTGATTCTGATCAACAAGGTGAACACGGCATCGCAGGATGGCATCGCAACGATTGAGGCGAATGCGGGGCTGGTTAACCCCGAGGCTCGCATTCTATACGGCGATTCGACCATCATCTGTAAGGACTCCGGACGCATTCGTGGAAAGCGTGTTCTTGTTATCGAAGATGGGCCGACGCTCACGCATGGTGAAATGCGATACGGAGCAGGTCATGTTGCGGCGCAGCAATTCGGCGCGGCAGAGATCGTCGATCCTCGCCCATACGCCGCAGGCTCGATCAAGTCGGTTTTCAAGAAGTTCACTCATCTGACCGACGTCCTGCCCGCCATGGGCTACGGCTCGGCGCAGATCGCCGACCTTGAGGCGACGGTGAATGCGACGCCGTGCGATCTGGTTCTCGTGGGAACGCCGATTGATCTCACGCGAATCATCAATATCAATAAGCCGGCGCTACGGATCGGATACGAACTGGCCGGCGGGGCTGCTGCGGCGCTTGAGTCCATGATTCGGGGCCATCCCAAGCTCTCCTGACGATTTGGTCGCGTCACTCCTCAGGAAGGGCCGTTTGGCGGCCGCTTCATCGCACTGGGTCCATCACTTTCCTTGTGGTTCACGCGATGGATGGGTTATTCTCACGGGAAGGGAGCGTGATCCATGGCGGAAAAGGTTTCACTTCGGCGAAGCGTTCGGCGTTTTTTTGACGGGTATCTTAGCGCACTGGGGGCCAAGACGCCGTTTGCGCGGCTGATTCAGAATGCTGTGGCCGACGAATCTGTCCGGCGGAAGCTGGTCGATTCACCGCAGACCACGCTTGCCGAGGCGGGCGTGATTCTGCCTGATGGTCTTGATGTGCGAGTTCTTGAGAACAGCGATCGGGTGATTCATCTTGTGCTGCCGCCGCTGGTTTCGGCTCAGGCGCAGAAGGGAGGCCACGCATGAAGGCCAATCCGCTTGAGCGCGTGATCGAGCGATCCTGCACCGACGCCTCTTTCCGGGCGGCCCTGATCGCGCAGCCGCGCGAGACGCTGGTCGAGGCGGGGATCGAAGTTCCGCCGGATGTCGAGATACGCGTTCACGAGAACAGTGAAGAGCGGATGTTCATCGTGCTTCCGACGGCCGGGGAATCGACGCTGGGCGAGACGCGGGCGAAGCTTCCGGTGGGGGCAGTTGCGAACCTGCCGGCGGGCATCTCGATGGAATGGCGCGAGACGCTCAATCTTCCGCGGCGGACACTGGTGGTTCGCGGGCAGATTAATTCGGCGACGTCGCCGGCGTTTCGGCGAGAGCTTGAGAGCGCGTTCTTCGACGTCGATCTGGATATGTCGGGTGTCGAGCACATGGGGTCGGCGGGGCTCGGTGCGCTGGTGGCGGCGCAGCAGACGCTTCGCGGCCGAGATTGTGCCATGTTCCTGCGGCTGGTTCCCGAGAACATCACACACCTGCTGGAGATGTCGGGCCTGCTCAATCTGTTCGATATTCAGGGGGTGGAGGAGTATCGGCAGCTCTTTCCCAAGGGAGCGAAGACGCTCTTTGGGGGAGTCAGTCCGACGAAACCGATTACCGATCAGAGCTGAGCGCGCGATCGCCGCTGTCGCTCCAGGTAGAGCATGACCACGGCGATGTCGGCCGGGGTGATGCCGCTGATGCGCTGGGCCTGGCCGATGGAGCGAGGGTTGATAGTGGTCAGGCGCTCGCGGGCCTCGAAGCGCAGCTCGCGCAGGCTGGAGAAGTCGAAACCCTCGGGGATGCGGAAGGATTCGGCTTTGCGGTGCTTTTCCACTTCTCGTAGTTGTCGCCGGACGTAGCCGTCGTACTTTGTCTCGATCTTGACGGCTTCGATGGCCTGATCGACCAGTGATTCTCCGGCGGCGCGGAGGTCGTCGGTCATGGCGGCCTTGCTTCGGGCGACGAGCGTGGCCATCGCGTCGCTTTCATTTCCACCCCAGTCGAGATCGGTGCGGCCGAACCACTCGGACATGCTCTTGCCGTCGATGCGGTGGGTGCGACACCAATGGTTCATCGCCGCGATGGTGGCCTGCTTGGTTTCGAAGCGGAGCCAGCGGGCATCGTCGACCAGGCCGATCTCGCGGCCGAGCCGGGTCAATCGGGCGTCGGCGTTGTCGCTACGCAGGAGCAGGCGGTACTCGGCGCGGCTGGTGAACATGCGATAGGGCTCGATTGTTCCCTTGGTGACGAGGTCGTCGATCATGACCGCGATGTAGGCCTGGTCTCGGCCGAGCACGATGGGTTCGCGCTGTTGAAGGGAGAGGGCGGCGTTGATGCCGGCCATGAGGCCCTGACCGGCGGCCTCTTCGTAACCGCTGGTGCCGTTGATCTG
>CAZCGF010000149.1:6793-11010 GCA_964498115.1 uncultured Planctomycetaceae bacterium
CCGCTGTACATGGGGGCGCGATCGAGGTTTGCTTTGATCAGGTCGTGGGCGACGGGGCCGGTCCAGGTGATCCAGCAATTGACCTGGCGTGCGTCGATGCGGTCGTTCATGTAGGAGAAGGGCGCGGGCACGCTGTCGCCGGGTTGGACCTCGAGTCGATCGTAGTCAATTGAGTCCTTGTGGAGGCGCGGGGGCGTGCCGGTCTTGAGGCGGCCGAGCTCGAAGCCGAGGGACGTCAGGACGCCGCTGAGGCCGGTCGCGGCGCCTTCGCCGATTCGACCGCCGTCCGTCTTTCGTTCGCCACAGTGCATGAGGGCTCGCAGGAAGGTGCCGGTTGTCACGATGACTCGGCGACAGGTGAAGCGGCGTTCGTCGGCGAGGCGAATTCCGGTGATGCGCTGCGAAGTGCGCACTCCGTTTGCGATCTGGTCATGCGATTGCGCGGCAGTCATCGATGCGACGTCAATTGACTCGACGAGACCGTCGGCGATGGTGAGGTTGGGACACTCGGCGAGCAGGTCCTGCACGGCGGATTCGTAGAGGTGCCGATCGCACTGGGCGCGCGGCGCCCAGACGGCGGGGCCCTTGCGACGATTGAGCATGCGAAACTGGATACCAGCGCGATCGGTGGCAAGGCCCATTAAGCCGCCGAGGGCGTCGATCTCGCGGACCATCTGGCCCTTGCCGATGCCGCCGATGGCGGGATTGCAGCTCATTCGGCCGATGGCGCGGCGATCCATCGTGAGCATGAGCGTAGCAGCGCCCATGCGCGAGGCAGCCCATGCCGCTTCGGCGCCGGCGTGTCCACCGCCGATCACGATGATGTCATAATCGTTTGACATAAGCGTCATCATAGCCGGGCCGGGGCCGGGCCGCATCGCGAGGGCGATCAGGAGTCCTGCAGGCGTTCGTAGTCTTCGGGTGTGTTGACGTCGAGCGGCATCGGGGCCGTGGTGATGGGCAGCTCGCGCACGGCGTCGGCGTGCAAGCGGGCGAGTTCGCTGAGCTTGCGGGTGGCGGGCCAATCGTCGATTTCGTTGAGCACGCCGATTGTAAAGACGGTGGGGTGTCCTCGACGGCCGCGATAGGTGGCGATGAGGATGCCGGGCGGACTTTTGCGCGGGAGACGCCAGGCCTCGGCGCAGGAGGTGATGAGCCCGCCGGAGACCTGGGGTTGATCGGCGAGGAGGACCATGACGCCGTCGTCGTCGGCCGCCTCGAATTCCTGGCGGATTGTCTGGGCGCCGATCTGGACGGACTCGAGCATTTCGCTTTGCGGGTTATTGTTTCGGGCGATGACGCATCGCTCGGGCAAGTCGTCGCCGAGGAACTCGTGGACCTCGTGATTGGCGACGACGCAGAGACCGTCGACGCTCGATTCGAGAACGGCGTCCAGGACGGCCTCGATGATGGTCCCGTCGCGATAGGGGAGGAGCTGCTTGGGGCGGCCCATGCGGCGCGATTGTCCGGCGGCGAGAACGAGTGCAAAAACGCGGCGCGACATGGAGGCTATTGTACCTGAGTCGGCGAGGTGCGCGCAGCGGAGGAGACATCGACCGGAAAGGGGCCATCGACGCGTGTGGGCTTGTCCTTTCGGCGCACCTCGACGAGCTGGGCGATGATGCTGACGGCGATCTCCGGGACGGTGACGGCGCCGATGGACAGGCCGATGGGGGCATGGACGCGATCGAGTCTGGCCCGGTCGACGCCGAGGGCGACGAGGTCGTCAAAGATGAGCTTTACTTTTCGCTTGCTGCCGATCATGCCGATGTAGCGGGCCGGGCTGTCGATGACGGCTTGCAGGGCCTGCTCGTCGTGATTGTGGCCGCGGGTGACGACGATCACGTAGGTGTTTTCGTTGATGGGCTGGGCGGAGAGGGTCTGGGCGATATCTCCGACGACGGCGCTGATGGGCGGGGGCAGGCGCGACGGACCGCACAGGTCGGCGCGGTCGTCGATAACGGTGACGTCGAAATCCAGGGCGACCGCCAGCCGAGCGACTTCGCAGCCGACGTGGCCGGCGCCGGCGATGAGCAAGCGGGCGGGGGCCTCGATGTGGAGGCGGTACTCTTCCAGCTTGTCGGCCTCACCGACGCGCAGGGGGACATCGACGCTCAGCCCTTTTTCGAGGAGGTGGACGGCCTCGGCGAAGGGGGCGGCCTGGTCTTCGCTGCGAATGGGGGTCACGGCGACGCGCATGGTTCCGCCGCAGATGAGACCATCGTCCCAGCCGTAGTCGTGATCGAGCTTGAAGGTGAGCAGGGAGGACTCGTCTCGCTGAAGCAATTCAAAGGCTCGCTTTCGGACTTCGGCCTCTACGCAGCCGCCGCCGAGGGTGCCTTCAGTGGTCATGTTCTCATGAAGGAGCATCGCGGCGCCGGCGGCCTGGGGCGTTGAGCCGTAGGAACCGACGACGGTGCAGAGGGCGACGCGCCGGCGCTGTTCGACCTGGCGAGCGAGTGAGCGGAAGATGGAGACGAAGGGGTTCATGGGTCGGTTTACGGTGAAAACGAATTGCTTGGTGTCTCCAGGTCAATAGAAAACGAGGACAGAAGCCTGTTCATCGCGGTCAAACTCCTGAATCACGCGATGGTGCGACGTCAATATCTCCACGATCATCGCGGTTGAGCAGTTGCCTCGCCTAATCCAGATGACTTTCGGCGGGAATCCCTCCATGACACTCCGTTCGTGGAAATCCGAGTCCTTGCTAACGATGGTGAGGCCATTTGTTCGAGCGTATTCCCAAACTTCTGAGTCGGTCGCAGCCGCCAACCCCACGCTTCTAACATGGGACGAGCCGGGAAATAACGGCTCAAGTTCCTTGACAAGTCGATCGGAGAGGTTCTGATCGAAAAATAATTTCACTTAGCAACTGCCTGAAGGTGGCGCTCTCGATCAGCCGCAAAGCTCAGAGAGGCGGTAATGTCGGATGGCTTGAGGTCAGGAAAGTCACGCAGAATGTCCTCGTGGCTCATCCCGGACGAAAGATAATCGAGTACGTCGTAGACGGTGATGCGGAGCCCTCGTATGCAGGGCTTTCCGCCGCGCTTTCCGGGCTCCAGCGTGATGATCTGTCGATAGTCCATAAACGATTCTCGAATTGCGGCGATCCAGGCTAATTATACATCGATCAAACTTCGCCGACCAGGAAATAGGCCGACATGGCTTCCTGTTTATTTACTCTTTGGCCCGAGAATTGCTCGGGCGGCGGGGCTGTCCTTCATCGGAAGCCGGGTGCGGCGAATCTTGTCGAAGGAATATAGCGCGCCGGCGACGGCGGGGGCGGTCGGTACGAGACCGATCTCACCGACACCGCGGGCGCCGAACGGCGTCTCGGGGTCGGGCTCTTCGACGAGGATGATTTCCAATTCGGGCATGTGGTGGGCGCGAAGGACGCCGCAGCTCTTTACGTCTTCGTAGGAAGGTCGTCCGTTTTCGCAGGGGAACTCCTCGGTGAGGGCGTATCCGAGGCCCATGTGCAGGCTGCCTTCGATCTGACCTTCCACCAGTGTCGGGTTCATGGCACGGCCGACGTCGTGGGCCGCAATTACCTTCTTCAGGCGACCTTCGTCGTCGAGGATGACGACCTGGGTGGCGAAGCCGTAGGTCAAATGCGTCTTGGGATCGGGCACGTTGGCGCCGAACTTGTCGGTCTTGTAACAGGTCCACTCGCCTTCGTAGATCTTCCCGATGAGGTCGGAGAGCTGCTTGCCGGCGTCAAGATCGGCACGCAGCTTCTTTGCCGCGAGCTGGACGCCGTAGCAACCGAGGACGGTGCCTCTGCTGCCGGTCGTCTGGCCGCAGTCGATGGCGTGCGTGGTGTCTGCCTGGGCATCGAAGAACTCGGCGGGCAGGCCCGACTCGGTGACGGCCGTCTGAATCAGAATGGTGAAGAGCCCCTGGCCCATTTCGGTGAAGCCTGTGCGGATGGTGATGCGCCCGGACTTTTCGACGGTGAGGGTTGCGCGGCCGTGCTCGGGCAGGCCGTTGCCGATGCCAACGTTTTTGATGCCGCATGCGATGCCGGCGAACTTTGCTCCGCGATAGGCGTCTCGCACCGCTTCAAGCGTCTTGCGCAAACCGAAGGGCTTGGTGAGACGCTGGCCGGTGCAGAACTGTTCGCCGACTTCGAGGATGTTGCGGCTGCGGATTTCCCATCCGTCGATGCCGACCTTCTCGGCGAGGATGTCGAGGCAGCCTTCGACGGCGAAGGCGGA
>CAZCGF010000150.1:0-10969 GCA_964498115.1 uncultured Planctomycetaceae bacterium
CACGTTTACGCGAATCGCACAACGCGTTTACTTCTTTACCTCAAACTCCGCATCGATCACATCATCTTCCTTCTTCGCGCTACCGCTTGCTGCGCCGGGGGCTGCGCCCTCGCCGCCTGCACTCGCGCTACCTGCCGCTGCGGAGGCCTTGGCCGCTTCCTCGTAGATGATCTTGCCGAGTTCCTGCGACGCGGACATGACGTTCTCGATCGCCCGCTTGATCGCGCCGGCGTCGTCGTTCTTGATCACGTCCTTCAGATTGCTGACCGCGCCTTCGACCTTGCTGCGCTCGCCGGCCGGGACCTTTTCGCCGTGCTCCTTGAGCGTCTTCTCGGTCTGGTAGACGATCTGATCGGCCTGGTTGCGGGCGTCGATCAGCTCGCGCTTCTTCTTGTCTTCCTCGGCGTGGCTCTCGGCCTCCTTGCGCATCCGCTCGACTTCGGCCTCGGAAAGGCCCGACGAACCCTCGATGCGGATCTTCTGCTCCTTGCCGGTGCCGAGGTCCTTGGCGGAGACGTGCAGGATGCCGTTGGCGTCGATGTCGAAGGTGACCTCGACCTGCGGCACGCCGCGCGGGGCCGGTGGAATGCCGGCGAGGTTGAACTTGCCCAGCGTGCGATTGTCATTGGCCATCTGCCGCTCGCCCTGGAGGACGTGGATGGTCACTTCGCTCTGATTATCCGCGGCGGTGGAATAGACCTCCTTCTTGCTGGTGGGGATGGTCGTATTGCGCGGGATCATGACGGTGAGGACGCCGCCGAGGGTCTCGACGCCGAGTGACAGCGGGGTGACATCGAGGACGAGGATGTCCTTGACATCGCCGCCGATGATGCCGGCCTGAATGGCGGCGCCGACGCCGACGGCCTCGTCGGGATTGACGCTGCGGTTCGGCTCCTTGCCGAAGATGTCCTTGCAGAGCTTCTGCACGGCGGGCATGCGCGTGCTGCCGCCGACGAGGATGACTTCAGTGATGTCCTTGGGGCTGAGCTTGGCGTCTTCGAGGGCCTTAAGGACCGGGCGACGGCAGCGCTCGGTCAGCGGCTCGGTGAGCTGCTCGAACTTCGAGCGCGTGAGGGTCATGTTCAGGTGCTTGGGGCCGCTGGCGTCGGCGGTGATGAACGGCAGGTTGATGGTCGATTCCATGTTGCCGGACAGCTCGCACTTGGCCTTTTCGCAGGCCTCCTTGAGGCGCTGGTGGGCCATCGCGTCCTTGCGGAGATCGACGCCGTACTGCTTGCGGAACTCTTCGGCGACGTGGTCGATGAGGACCTGATCGTAGTCGTCGCCGCCGAGATGGGTGTCGCCGTTGATGGCGAGGGTCTCAAAGACGCCTTCGCCGACGTCGAGGATGGAAATATCAAACGTGCCGCCGCCGAGATCGAAAACGGCGAGCTTGCCGCCCTTGTTCTTGTCCATGCCGTAGGCGAGGGCCGCCGCAGTCGGCTCGGGCAGGACGCGCTTGACGTCGAAGCCGGCGATGATGCCTGCTTCCTGCGTGGCCTTGCGCTGGGCATCGCCGAAGTACGCCGGGACGGTGATGACCGCCGCGGTGACCTTCTCGCCGAGATAATCCTCGGCGGTCTTCTTGAGGTCCTGAAGGATCATGGCGGAGATTTCCGGCGGGGTGTATTCCTTGTCGCGAATCTTGACCTTGACCAGCTCCTCCGATCCACCGGTGACGGTGTAGGGCACGAGCTTCTCTTCGGAGCCGACTTCGTTGTGGCGTCGGCCCATGAAGCGCTTGATGGAGAAGACGGTGTTGACGGGGTTGGTCACCTGCTGATGCTTGGCGATCTGCCCGACGAGGCGCTCACCCTTATCGGTGAAGCCGACGACCGAGGGCGTCGTGCGGGCGCCGAGGGAGTTGGTGAGAACCTTGGGCTGTCCCCCTTCCATGACGGCGACGACCGAGTTGGTGGTGCCGAGGTCGATTCCGATGATCTTTGACATAGCGGGTGCTCCTGTGTTGTTTTTTGGGCCTGCCGCCTTCGTCGCTTTCTGATCGCGGAGGCGGCGCGCCACCGGGCCTATTTGCAAGCGGAATGCCAGGGACGCACGCGACGCGGGCGAATCATAACCATCTATAAATAAGTAGATTATGAATCGCACGAACGCGTGCGGCGGCGGCTGGGTATCCGCCATCTGCCAGTCTGACATGCCGGTATGGCCCGTGGCAGGTTCGGCAGACTCTGCGGATGGGTCTTTCGGGCTGTGAAACGCCTGCCGATGGCGAGCCTTTTACCGATAGAATGAGACCGTTCGAGATTGCCGGAAATCGCTTGCCCGATCGCCTTTTTCGGCGGCGGACGAGCCGCCATTGTATGGAGCCCTGGTCATGAGACGTTTTCTAAGTTGTGTCATCCTGTTTGCATCGGCCTCGCTCGCTTCGGCGGAGGCGCCGTTTTATGACGGGAGTTTTGAAGACGCGTGCAAGGTTGCCCGGGAGAAGGGCAAGGTCCTGATGGTGGATTTCTATACGACGTGGTGCGGCCCCTGCAAACTGCTCGACCGGCACACCTGGCCCGACCAGGCGGTGAAGAACTGGCTGACCGAGCGGACGATTCCGCTGAAGATCGATGCGGAGAAGAATCGGCCATTGGCGGCGCGGTACAAGATTCGGTCGTATCCGACGATGGTGTTCATTCGTCCTGACGGAAGCGAGCTGGGGCGGACGGTCGGGTTTCAACAGCCGCAGACATTTCTGACCAACGCGGCCAAGGCCATCACAGGTAAGAACGCGAAGCCGGCTCCGAGTGAGGAGCCCGCCCCAAAGCCGTCGGATAACGGCATGGCGAAGGGTCTGGACAAGATCAAACAGGCGCGCGAGCTTGCTTCGTCAGGCAAGCAGAAGGAGGCGCTCGACGAGCTTCTGTGGTGTTTCGATCATGGCGAGGAGCTGGGATCGGGATTCTCACGGATGCGGCTGACGACGGTGCTCGACGAGATCGTGAGCCTGGGCAAGAGCTATTCGCCCTGCACGGAGGCACTGGCCCGACGGCGCGATCAGATCGAAGAGACGGCCGCGAAGATGCTGGCCAGCGTCACGGCGACTGCGAGCCCGGATCGCGGCGCGCTTCAAAAGGTGACGACGCGCGTCATGGAGGCGGCGGCGATCAACCGCGTGTTGGGCGAGAGCAAGCGGCAACTGGCGCTTTACGAGTCGCTCAACGCCCACGGGGAAATCGGGCTGGCGATTCAGCGGATGCTGTTTCCCGACGTGCTCGATCTGCTGGTGCAGCAGAAGCGTTATGAGGACATCGTGAAGCTTGCCGGCGATATTTCTCAGAGAATCGAGGCGAGGATCGCGCAATGCAACCAGTCGAACAAGTACGGTTCGACGATGAACCAGCGGGCGCGCGACAATCTCGCGGTATATCTCAAGCAGCAGGTGGTGTTTGAGTCGGGCAAGTATTATGAAGCCCTGCTGGGGGTCGGTCGTTATAATGAGGCGCAGAAGCTGGGGCGGCGGGTGATTCAATTCGACCCGTCGGCGACGGCGTTTACGACGCTGGTTCAACATGCCATCACAGTGAAGGCGTACGACGCGGCGCGGGAGATGGTTGCCCAGGCCGAGGCGACGCTGAAGTCGGGCGAACTTGGGCTGGTTCGCAAACTGGCGACGATGATCCCGGCGACGTGATCCAGCCGACCGTCACTCCGTCTTCGTTGAATATTCCCATCTGGCGTTTTCTTCGGTCGACGTTTCAATGTCGGGATGGCTCCCGGCGACACGCGAACTTCGCCATTGTCCAGCGCTAACGACCCGTCGCGGCCGGCGGGTCAACGATTCTTCGCATCAGTGCCCGTCGTTCCGGCGTGGATGTGGATTCTCCTCGCTGCGCTGGCGATTCACGTTAACGGCGCGGCCAACCTCGCCTGTCTGAGCAGAGACGGGGTGCAGTTCGTCACCTACGCGAAGCGGCTGGCCGTCGAGCCGCTGGCGGTCATGCGCGACACGACCAAGCAGCCGGGCTATCCGGCGCTGATGCTGGCGGTCAACCGAATCACGATCAATTCGTTCTACAAGGATCACCCCATCATCTGGCAGGCGTGCGGGCAGTTTGTCGCGCTATGCGGCGGAGTGGCGACGTGTCTGCTGATTTATCGACTGGGGCGGCGGCTGTTTGGTGACACGCGGATCGCACTCGTCGCCGGGCTGATGGCGTGCGCCTGGCCGCAGGGAGCGATGCTCAGCGCGGACGTGCTGTCGGACATGCCGCACCTGGCGCTCTATCTGGCGGCGCTGGTCATCGGCCTGTCGGCGATGGATCGGATGTCGCTACCGCGCTTTGCCGCCTGCGGGGCGGTGGCCGGTCTGGCGTATCTCGTGCGACAGGAGGCGCTGGGGCTGGTCGCCGCGATGGCGATCTGCGCGCTGTGGCCCAGTGCAACGGAACGATGGGCCCGGCGCGTCGCGGGGGTGGCGTGCATGGTCGGGGCGTTTGCAGTCATCGCCGCGCCGCACTCGCTCGCCACGGGCAGGGTGATGCCGAACAAGAGCATCGATGAATTGATGTTCGGCACAGAGGCGGCGGTTGTGCGATCCTCGACGGGGGACACCCATGAGACCGGGCGACCAGAGATGGATGCCACGACGTCGGCACGCGCGGTGACTCTGCGGCAATCGTCCGTCTTCGCGCACCAGGTCGCATGGTACATGGCCCCGGCGCGGATGGCCGAGGAATGGTGCAAGAGCGGGCGATACGTGCTGTCGACGCTGGTCTTGATCGCCCTGATTCTCAAGACGGCGCCGCGTCCGGAGTCGCGCGGTGCCCGACTGGTGGTCGTCGCCATCGCGCTGCAACTCGTCGCCGTGCAGCTTCGGGTGAAGTCGTACGGCGAGATCAGCTCGCGATATCTATTGATCCCCGCGGCGCTGACGATCCCGTGGGCGGCAACCGGATTGAGCGCGCTGATCACGATGATCGCCGCCGCGCTGGCGAAGGGAGCAGGCGACACCGGGGCCGACGCGGCGATGATGGCGCGGCGGCGCATCCGCAGTCTCTGGCTATCGGCATCGCTCGTCGTCTTCGTGCCGCTGGTCTATTACGCGACGATGCAGATCAACGCCGACAAGGCGCCTTACAAGCTGGCGGGCTGGTGGCTGCGATCGAACACGAAGCGCGCCGACCGGGTCCACGCCCACGATCGACTCGAGCAGGTCATGTTCTACGCGGGCCGGACGTGGCCGGAGACGACGTGGATTTACGGCGACGACGGTCGAACCGCTCCAACACTCGCGCGACTGAAGGAAATCATTCGCGAGACGTCGCCCGACTATGTGGTCGATGCCCGACGAAGCCGCGACGGAGACATAGCGGCACAGGACGCCTACATCGAGCAGCTTTCGAGCGGAGAGTCAGACCTACTGGAGGTCATCTGGAACAGCGGCGCGGCGAATCACGAAGTGATCGTGATGCGCAGAAAGCAGCCGGCGGAAGCGCAGCAGGTCAAGCCCGCCGGCGAATGAATGAGCACGGCAGCCGGTGAATCAGGCCTTTGACTTCTTCCAGTCCGACAAAAACTTCTCCAGACCGATGTCTGTCAGCGGATGCTTAAGCAATTTGTCGAAGACGCTGAACGGCATGGTGCCGATGTCGGCGCCGGCCTTGGCGGCCTGTGCGACGTGCAGCGGGTGCCGCAGACTGGCCGCGAGAATCTCGGTCGCAAAGCCGTAGTTGTCGTAGATCTGGCGAATCTCCTCGATGAGCACCATGCCGTCCTGACCGATGTCATCGAGGCGACCGAGAAACGGCGAGCAGAAGGTCGCGCCGCCCTTGGCGACGATGAGCGCCTGAATCGGCTGGAAGATGAGCGTCAGGTTGGTCTTGATGCCTTCGGCGGTGCAGATCTTCAGGGCCTTCACGCCTTCAGGGATGGTCGGCAGTTTCACGATGATGTTGGGGGCGATCTTCGTCAGCTCGCGCGCCTCTTTCATCATGGCGTCGCACTCGGTGGAAACGACTTCCGCCGAGACGGGTCCGCTGATGACCTCGCAGATCTGGCCGACGAGGGTCTTGAAGTCCTTGCCCTCCTTGGCCACGAGGCTGGGGTTGGTGGTGACGCCGTCGACGATGCCGAGTGCGGCGCCGGCCTTGATCTCGTCCAGATTCGCGGTATCGAGGAAAAACTTCATCGCCTGATATCTCCGTGATGCATTCTCATTTTGCGGGTGATGTCCGCGCGAACCGTTGTCGGCGCAGACCTGCCGGATCGGGGGAGATTCTAACGCAGGCCGCCGGGCTCCACCACGCCCCCTCGCCCTGCCGTGGCGCAGTGACCGCGGCGAGCGTCCTGTGCTACGATAGCCCGAGATATGCCCGAATTGCCGGAAGTTCAGACCGTGGTGACGCAGCTTGCGGGCCGACTGCCCGGCGCGACGATTGCCCGCGTGCTGCTGGACCGCAGGGACATCGTACACTCGGGCCATCGCATCCTGACGCGCGAGGCGGTCGGCGAGAAAGTCGCGTCAGTCGGGCGCGTCGGCAAGCGGATCGTGATCCAACTTGGCGGGGGCGCGGAAATCGTCGTGCACCTCGGCATGAGCGGGCGTCTGACGGTAGAACCGATCGACGACGCCCTTGCCCCGCATACGCATCTGCGCGTGCGCTTTGTCGGACGGACGGACGAGCTGCGATTTCGCGATCCCCGGCGGTTCGGCGGCGTCTGGTGCCGCGGGCGCAGTGACGACTCGAACGGCAACGGACTTCCGCATCTCGGGCCCGACGCGCTGGCGATTCGCGTGCCTGAACTGCGACAGGTGTTGTCGCGGCGTCGTCAGGTGAAGGCGATTCTCATGGACCAGCGCATGATCAGCGGGCTGGGCAACATCTACTGCGACGAGGCCCTGCACAAGGCCGCGATTCATCCGCTGACGCCGGCCGATTCACTGTCATCGAAGCAGATCAATCGCCTGGCGTGCAGCATCCGCTCGACGCTACAGGCGGCGATCAAGGCGGGCGGCTCATCATTGCGCGATTATCGCAATGCAAATGGCGAGCCGGGCTGGTTTCAGGTGAGCCACCGGGTGTACGGTCGTGAAGGAGAGGCGTGCCGGTCCTGCGGCGCGAAGATCATCCGGAGCCAGATCGCAGGCCGCTCGACGCATTTTTGTCCGGCGTGTCAGAAGGATCCGGTGACGCGATGAGCGACGCGATCGCCGCGGCCACCTCCACCAAGCAGCCGCGCCCTCATCGCCTGCGATACCTGCTGCTTGCGTTCATCGTCGCGGCGGTCAGCTTTCAATATGTATCCATCACTCTGTGCGTCGGACTGATTGCGTATCTCGCGTATGAGTCGCTCTATCGGCGCAATCCGCGCGTCATCGCGCTGGTCGTCAGCGGGCTGATCTCATTCGGGGCATTCGAATACTTCGGGCGATACGTCCTCAAGTCGCAGATGTCGCGGTTCTTCACCGCCGACGCCGATCATCGACTCGTCCCCAACAAGGACCTGGGCATCAACAGCGACGGCATTCGCTGCCCGGTGGAGGCCGATGACTTTGCGGCCGACACCTTCAACATCATCATCCTGGGCGATTCGTTCATGTACGGGTCCCTGCTCGACGCGGATAAGACCGTGCCGGCGCAGGTAGAGCAGATTCTCCGGCAGCAGAATCCCGCGCTCAAAGCCCGATGCGTCAACTTCGGGTGGATCTCATCGTCGCCGGGCCCGTCGTATCGCCTGCTTCGCGACATCGGCGCGACCTACAAGCCGGACCTGGTGGTTCTCGCCCTCGACGTCACCGATTTTCACGACGACATCTGGGTGCTCGGAAAGGTGGGATACTGGGATCGCTCTCCGACGGCGTTTCTCTTTGCGCGGCTGGGCTTGCGCGGGGTCATCACCGAGCTGTACGAGAACTTCCGGCTCAATGTCATCTGGCGGACCCGATCGACACGGGAGCGGCTGTTACCAGCCAGACGATTTTTCGTCGTGGAGCAGCCGCTGGAGAAGTCTCTCCCCGACATGGTGGAGACCGAGGAGAACCTGCGTCGAATCGCCGCGTACTGTAAGGATGAGCTGAAGGTTCCCTTTGTGATGGTCATGTATCCGCGACACTTTCAGTACAGCGACCGCGAGAGCCCGCACAATTGGGAGGGCAGCAGCTACACGCGGCTCGGCCCGTATTCCCGGGAGCCGTTCAAGTGGCTGGCGGCGCTGGGTCCGCGCGTGCCATTCCCGGTGCATTCGCTGCTGGACGATTTCGAGCAATCCGAGAAGTTTCCGCTGCACTTTGAAGACGATCCGCACTGGAATGCCGACGGGGCTCATGTCGCGGCCGAGGGGATCGTTCGCGCTCTGGAGAAGGACAAGCTGCTCCCGGCTCCAACGCCCGGCACGTGACTTGCGGCGGTCGAGCGACACATTGGTGGATTTCGAGGCGACAATCCGCTGGAATCCAGCCTAAGCCCTGATACAATACGGGCTTCCATACGGGGGACCGCGGACAGGATGCCGCGGCGAACAGGGACGCACGGAGGCACCGGGCACATATGCTCCTCAAGAAACTCACCGCGACCGGCTTTAAGTCCTTCGCCGACAAGACCGAATTCGAGTTCGGCTCCGGCATTACCGGAATTGTCGGCCCGAACGGCTGCGGCAAGTCGAACGTCGTGGACGCCATCAAGTGGGTTCTGGGCGAGCAATCGGCCAAGAGCCTCCGCGGCAAGCAGATGCTGGACGTCATCTTCAACGGGTCCGGCACGCGCAAGAGCTCGGGTCTGGCCCAGGTCGATCTCACTTTCGACAATACCGACGGCACGCTTCCGGTGGATCAGGCCGAGGTGACGGTCTCGCGGCGGCTCTATCGCAGCGGGGAGAGCGAGTATCTGCTGAACAAGCAGGTCTGCCGCCTCAAGGACGTGCGGGAGCTGTTTCTCGATACCGGCATCGGCATCGACGCCTACAGCGTGATCGAGCAGGGCCGGGTGGACGTGCTTCTTCAGGCGAACCCCACCGAGCGGCGGCAAATCTTCGAAGAGGCGGCGGGCATCAGCAAGTACAAGGTCCGCAAGAAGGAAGCCCAGCGGCGGCTTGAGCGCGTCAACCAGAACCTGCTACGCGTGCAGGACATCGTCGAGGAAATCGAGAAGCGCCTGCGCAGCGTGAAGCTCGCCGCGGGCAAGGCTCGCAATTACCAGTCTTACAACCAGCGACTCCGCGAGCTTCGCAGCCGATACGCCCTGGCCGAATACCACCGCCATCGCTCGGATGCCGATGCCCACTCGCGCGAGGCCGACGGCCTTTCCGATGAAGTGACGCGCATCCGCACCGACCTTTCGAATAATGAGGCGCGATCGAGTCAGGCGAATGTGCGCATCCTTGAGCTGGAGCAGGAGACGTCGCAGGCCGAGAGCCGGCTGCTGACCGTCCAGTCGCAGATCACGGGGCAGCAGGAGCGCATCGCCGCCGCCGATCGCCGCATCTCCGATCAGACCGATTTGCTCGGCAGCTCGCGCGAGCGGCTCGCCGGGTTCGATGGGCAGGTCGCGGCGCTCGAATCGCGCCTCACCGAGCAGCAGCGGGTGGTCAGTTCGATTGAGGAAGAGCTTCAGTCCGTCCAGGCGGAGCTTTCCGCCATGCAGGATCAGGACCGAGGCCTTGCGGGCACGTTACTGGAGACTCAGCAGCGTCTCGACGACGAGAAGGCCGGCATCATTGAGTTGCTTCGCCGGACGAGCCGGTTGAATAACGAAATCCAGGGGCTCAACCTCCAGCACGAGTCGCTGACGACGCAGAAGGCGAAGCTCGACGAGCGCGATCAGGCCATCGCCACCCAGCTTGCCGAGGCCCTCGATAAGCAGCAGCAGATGAATGCCCGCCGCGAGCAGGTGCTCGACCTGATTGAGGACCAGACCAAGAAGCTCGAAGAGACGCGCGGCAGCCTTGCCGAGGTCGCCCATCATCGCTCGGCCCTGCTCGATCAGCTTGCAGCGGCCAAGGAGTATCGCAGCGGTCTGGAAAGCCGTCGGCAGCTATTGGCCGAGATGGATCGCAAGCACGAAGGGCTCATGGCCGGGGCGCGCGAGATTCTCCAGCAGCGAGACGCAGCGCGCGGTGATGAGGAGGCCAGTGCCGCCGAACGCGAAGGGCCGTTCTCCTATGTTCTCGGCGCGGTGGGTGAAATCTTCGACGCCGATGTCTCCCATGCCGGACTGATCGAGGCCGTGCTGGGCCATTATGAAAAGTATCTCGTGGTCGCCAAGCGCGATTCCATCTTCGCGGATCGCGATGCGCTGGCGGAGTTGTCGGGCCCGGTTCGCGCGTTTTGCCTCGATGCCGTCCCCCCACCGATCGGCGGGCCGGACATGTCGAATCAGGAAGGCTTCATCGCGCGACTGGTCGACTGGATCACCTATCCGCCGACTTGCGAGCGACTGGCCCGACACCTGCTTGGCCGGACGTATGTCGTTGAGTCGATCGAACATGCCCGACGGATGGCGTCGCTGGATTCGCTGGCGCGCTTCGTAACGATGGACGGCCTGGTCTGGGATTCTGACGGGCGCGTCGGCCTGGGCCCGATGGGCGCCGGAACCGGCATGATCAGCCGCCGCAGCGAACTGCGCGAACTGGACAAGCAGCTTGAGGAGGTCGGTCAGCGCATTGTGACGTTGTCCGACGATCTGAATCGCAGCGACTCCGAGGCGGGCCACCTTGAAGAAGTGCTCGAGACGCTGCACAACGCCATCGCCGACGCCAACACGCAGCGCGTGGAAGTCGGCGCACAACTGGCAAACGTTGAGGACGTGGTCAGCCGGCTCAGCCAGGAGCGGCCGCTCATCGCCTCGGAAGTTTCCATCCTGGTGAACCGACTCGCCGAGATGCGCGAGCGGGAGTCGGTCAGCAAGCAGGACCTGTCGCAGCTTGAGACGCGCAGCACCGAAAGCGAGCGCATGGTCGCGGAGTTGCAGGCGAAGATCGAATCGCTCGCCGCCCAGCGGCAGACCATCGCCGAGTCGATCACCGG
>CAZCGF010000151.1:0-6114 GCA_964498115.1 uncultured Planctomycetaceae bacterium
TGCGGCAGTTGCGGCTACAGCCTCGTCGGCCTGCGCGAGGTCAAGTGCCCCGAGTGCGGGTGGCAATCGACCGTTGACGAGGCCGTTCGCCGGGGAATGGCCGAGTACATCGAACTGCGCGGGGCCTCCGCGACGTAGCAGAAGGGGGTTTCTTTCGCGGGGCGTCCGAAGCGTGTATAAGGACCGCATCGGCCGCGCAGCTTGCGAGGCCCCGGTTGGCTCATAAGTACACGCACGCGATGGACTTTCAATCACTCGGCAATACCAGCGTCGTCGGCCTTCAATGGGGCGATGAGGGCAAGGGAAAAATCGTCGATCTGCTCACCGAGCACTTCGACGTCGTCGTCCGTTATGCCGGCGGGGCCAACGCCGGGCACACCGTGCGGATCGGCGACGAGAAATTCGCCCTGCACCTGATCCCCAGCGGCATGCTGCGGCCGAATGTGCTCAACATCATCGGGCCCGGCGTCGCCGTGGACCTGGACATCCTGCTGCACGAGATCGACGGGCTTCGCCGGCGCGGGGTGCACGTCGGCGACAATCTGCGCGTGTCCCGCCGGGCGCATCTGGTCATGCCCTATCACAAGAAGCAGGACCGCCTCGGCGAGGCGCGGCTCAGCGATGAACGGAAGATCGGCACGACGGCCAAGGGGATCGGTCCCTGCTATGCCGACAAGATGCTGCGAACGTCGGCGCTACGCGTCGGGGACCTGTACTACCCCGAGGACTTTCGAGACAAGGTCGAGGCCATCGTCACCGATCGCAACACGGTCTTTGCCGCCCTTTACGGCGACAAGGATGCGCTGGCCCCCCACCAGATCGCCGAACAGTGGCTGGGCTTCGCCCATTTGATCGCGCCGCACGTCAGCGATACGACTCTCCTGCTGCACGACGCCATTTCCGAGGGCAAGCGCATCCTCTTGGAAGGCGCACAGGGCAGCCTGCTGGACATCACGCACGGGACCTTTCCCTATGTGACCAGCAGCACCTGCACGGCCGCCGGCGCGGCACCGGGTGCCGGTGTCGCCCCGTCGGCGATCAACAGCTACGTCGGCGTCGTGAAGGCTTATTCCACGCGCGTCGGCAGTGGGCCGTTCCCCTCGGAGCAGGACAACGCTACCGGCGATCTCATCCGCGAGCGGGGCCACGAATACGGCACCACGACCGGCCGGCCGCGGCGCTGCGGCTGGTTTGACGCATTTGCCACGAGGTACAGCGTACGACTCGGCGGGATCACGCAGGTCGCGGTCATGCACCTCGACACGCTCAGCACGCTCCCCGAGCTGAAGATCTGCACGGGCTATCGCCATGAGGGCGAGATGCTGCGAATCTTCCCTGCCGACATCCGCGTCCTTGAAAGCGTGGAGCCGGTGTTTGAGACATTTCCGGGCTGGCCGGGCGAAATCGCCGGAAGCACGCAGTTCGATCAGTTGCCCGATGCGGCGAAGAACTATCTCGATCGCCTCGAAGAGCTGCTCGGGGTGCCGATCACGCTGGTGAGCACGGGCCCGCAACGCGACGCGACACTGCACCGGGAGTCGAAGATTCGATCGTACCTGTCGCACCCCCGGTCGCCGGGAAAGGTCGGTGGCTGATGCCGTGGGTGGAGCCGATTGACCCGCAGGTCGCCCTGGGCGTTCCGCGCGAGCGCGTGCCGAATCACATCGCCATCATCATGGACGGCAACGGCCGCTGGGCGAAGCGGCGCGATCTGCCGCGCATTCGCGGACACGAGGCCGGCGCCGACAAGGTGCAGGAGATCGTCCGGCGCTGTTCGCGACTGGGCGTCGGGTATCTGACGCTTTACTCGTTCAGCACGGAGAACTGGAACCGGCCGCCGTCGGAGGTCGCGCATTTGATGCGGCTGTACGTCGAGTACCTTATCAAGGAGCGGGCCGAGATCATGGAAAACGGCGTGCGGCTCGTACAGGTCGGCCGGCGAAAGGGCCTGCCGGATGACGTGCTGCACGAACTCGACGAGACGATGCGCATGTCGGCGGGCAACCCCGGCATGACCTTGTGCCTGGCGCTGAACTACAGCGGCCGGGCCGAGCTTACCGACGCGGTGCAGGACATCGCCGTTCGCGTGAAGTCGGGCAAGCTCTCGCCGGAGGAGATCAGCGAGGGCACCATTACCGATTCGCTTTACACCGCGGGCATTCCCGACCCGGACCTGCTCATCCGCACGGCGGGCGAGATGCGCATCAGTAATTTTCTGCTGTGGCAGATCAGTTACGCGGAGCTGTTTGTGACCGAGACGTGCTGGCCCGACTTCGGCGCCGACGAACTGGACAGGGCCATCAAGGATTACGCAGGCAGAGACCGCCGCTTCGGCCGGGTTTAGCTTAGGATATGGGGATGTTTCCAGAGATCGACGAACAGATGTCACTCCTGATGCGCGGCTGCGAGGCTGTGTACACGGAGAAGGAGCTGCGCAAGCGGCTTGAGAAGAGCCGCGAGGCGAAGAGGCCGCTGCGCATCAAGCTGGGCATGGACCCGACGGCGCCGGATATTCACCTGGGCCACTCCGTTGTCCTGCGCAAGATGCGGCAGTTTCAGGACTGCGGCCACAAGGCCGTGCTGATCATCGGCGACTATACCGCTCGCATCGGCGACCCCACCGGCAAGACCAAGGCCCGACCGACGCTCGACGAGGCGACGATCAAGCAGAACGCCGAAACGTATTTTCAACAGGCGGGCCACGTGCTCGATACGCGGCCGGAGAAGCTGGAGATCCGCTACAACAGCGAGTGGCTGGCGAAGCTCACGTTTGCCGACGTCCTGCGGCTCACCAGCCACATGACCGTGCAGCAGATGCTCCAGCGCGAAAACTTCAAGCTGCGCATGCAGGACGAAACGCCGATCATCGTGACCGAGATGATGTATCCGCTGATGCAGGCGTACGACTCGGTCATGATCGACGCTGATGTTGAGCTCGGTGGGACCGATCAGACTTTCAATAACCTTTGCGGCCGCGATCTGATGGAGAAGCACGGCAAGCCGCCGCAGCTCGTGGTCATCATGCCGATCCTCCGCGGCCTCGACGGCGTGGAGAAGATGAGCAAGAGCCTCGGCAACTACGTCGGCCTCACCGACACGCCGAAGGACATGTTCGGCAAGACGATGAGCATCGCCGATTCGCTCATGAAGGAGTGGTACACGCTGCTGACGACCCTGCCGGGCACGGAGATCGAGACGATCACCGACGCGACAAAGACGCATCCGCGCGAGGCCAAGGTCCGCCTCGCCAAGCAGGTCGTCGCCACCTACTACGACGCGGCGGCGGCCGATCGCGAGGAGAAGCTGTGGGAAGAGGTCTTCCGCGACGGCGGCCTGCGGGATGACATCCCCACCATCGTTGTGCCTGCCGGTGAGTGTGAGGCCGACGGCGCGATCTGGCTGCCGAAACTGATGAAGCTGCTGGACCTCGCCCCGTCGACCAGCGAAGCCCGGCGTTTGATCCAGGGCGGCGGTGTCAGCGTCAATCAGCAAAAGCAGACCGACCCGCAGGCGAAGATCACGCCGACGGATGGCATGCTGATTCAAGTCGGAAAAAGAAAGGCCGCGCGAATCGCGCGGCCTTGAAGAATCTCTAGTATGCCAAGAGACCCGCCGAACTCAGCGGGGGTTGACCTGAACGATCGGCGGTACGACGTCTTCGACGATCTCGCCGGCTTCCTGGAGCAGGTCACGGGCCCGCATGATCGAGCCTTCGAGCTGACGGACTTCAACATCAGACGGCGGCCGACCCGAGTTGAGCAGCTCGGCGCGCTTTTCGATCATGTCCTCCATCTTGATGCGGATGGTGGCGTAGATCATGTTTTCCGCCTGGGCCCGACGAGCGGCGTCGTCCTCGATGGTCAGCGGCTTCTGCGCCTCCCACTCGGGACTGGCCTCGGGGGCAGAGGCAGTCTTGACGGCCGGCGCCGGCTGGGCGGGAGGGGCGCTCGCGGTCGCTGAATCGTTGGCCTTGGTGTCGGCAGGCGTCGCATGGGTGGACGCTTGCGGGGCCGCGGCGGCGTCCGAAGAGGACCCGGTCGACGAACCACCGTCCTGACTGCAGCCCGCTGTGACCAGGGCAGAGCTGACCACAAGGACCCATGCGAACATCTGGTTTTTCGTGACGCAAAGCTTCATGCGTGTTCCTCAAATTCCATGGCGATTGTTGTTATTTATCGGTAGACAGGGCTACCGCCGATCACTACTTTTCGCCGCCGCTGTCCGCGGTTGCGCCGGTGGAGCCGGCGGGCTTGGGTGCGGCTGCGCTTTTGTCGGGCTTTTTCCAGTCGGAGCCTTCGGGGCGGGTTACCTCAATTTTTGATGCGATGAGCTTGACCTCGTTGGAGGACTTATCGCGGTATCCGTAGACCGTGACCTTGTCGCCCTGGACGACGTCTTCGAGCTTGTGACTCCGGCCGTTGATCCAGACTTCGGCGTCCGGCTGCACACTGCCCGTGAGCGTTATTTCCTGGCCCTCAGGGTTGACGTAAATCATCGAGACACTGTTGTTCTTCAGATCGATCGTCTTGGCGACGCCGACGATCGTCTTCATCTTCGGCGCCTTCTTGCTGCCGTCCCCGCAACCGGAAAGAAGAACGAACACGAGGCTGCAGAGCAGCGCCGAGGTCAGTCGAAACCGAACTTGATTCATTTGCATAACGAATTCCCGATCCATCCGCCAAGGCTGAGCGGCCAACTAAGGCCGCAGCCAACCGGCAAACCCGATACTCTAGTCCCATCCCGGCGTTCGATCAACCGCCCCGGGCCGGGGGGCGTGTTCGCAACTTAAGCCACGAGCAATACTTGCACCAGCCAAGTTGACAGGTGCGGAATTCGCCGGACCATGCGGTGCGTGATGACAGACACCACGCCAATCCAGCCCGATCCGGCTGCCGCCGAGCCAGGCCCGATTCAATCGTCCAGCCTTGGGCGATTGTGGTTGGGATTCGCGGTGGCCCAGGCGATGCTTGCATGCCTGTGCCCGCTACTGGCGAGACTGATCTGGCTTCCGTTTTACTTCGGACTGTTTTTCTTTCTGGTCGGCGGACTACTGGTCGGCGCGGCGACGTTTCGGCTTGCCCGACCGATTCGACCGATCGGCAGGCGGCCGCTTCTGGGCGGGGCGCTCGTCGTCGGCGTCGTGACGTTTGCGATCGCGACGGTCTTTGAATGCCGGCACTTCGCGAACACAGTCTCCGACCCGCCGAAATATGCGACGGCTCGCAATGCCGTCGTGCGCGACGGGGGCTCGCTGCGGGAGTTTGAAGGCCGCGCCGCGGACACATTCATTCGGGAGATTACGAAGCAATATTCGAACATCGGGCCGCTCGCTTACGCGCTGTGGACCATCAAGGCCGGCAAGATGACGCTCGTCGTGGACGGGCAGTCGGAAACCATCTCGACCGATCACGCCGGGTGGGCGTGGCTGGTGCGGGCACTGGCGGAGATTCTTCTTCTCGCAGGCGGACTGTGGTCGAGCATTGAGTCGCTGCGCTCGCCGACGCCGGTGAGCAACCTGATCGGTCCCGGTGAGGAATACGAAGAGTAGGAGCAACGTCAGGTGAGTCGGACGGCAACCATGGTGATGTCGTCCGTCTGTGGATGGCTGCGGACGAACTGCTTGATGGCGCGGCGCACGCGGAGAATGATCTCCTCGGGGGCCTCGGATCGGCATGTGGCAAGCTGCTCCGCCAATCTGGGTTCGCCGAATTGCTCGCCGGAAGGGTTTTCGGCGTCCGGAACGCCGTCGGTGTAGAGCAGCAGCGTCAACGGCGTTCTCGAACAGTCGATCGTCGCCGCCTGATACGGTTCGTCCGGTTCGATCCCCAGCGGCAGCCTGGCATCATCCACCAAAATGCGCTCTACCGTCTCGCCGCGAATGATGTAGGGGCCCATGTGGCCCGCATTGACGTAAGTGAACTTTCCCTTCGCAGGATCGAGCAGGCCGAAGATCCCGGTAATGAACTTTGAGTCACGAACGTTTCGGCAGATCAGCTTGTTAAGCCCGACGATCGTCTTCACGAGATCGGCGTCCTGCATCATGGTGACGTGGACCGCGGCCTGAAGGTTGGCCATGAGCATCGCGGCCGGAGGTCCCTTGCCGGAAACGTCTGC
>CAZCGF010000151.1:6214-10863 GCA_964498115.1 uncultured Planctomycetaceae bacterium
AAGAAGTCGATGTCTTCCTTGGTATAGCCGCCGGCGCTAGTAACGCGGTCGCCGTAGAGCACGCCGCGAACGCCCTGCAGATACTCCATCGGAACGCACATCGCCGAGCGAATCTGGCTGGCGATCATGCTTGCGGTCGGGTCGAAATCGGCGCCGGCGGTGTCGGTGATGAGGATGCGCTCGCCGTTATGAAGCGTGCGATCGATGATGCTGCGGGACAGACGGATTTCCGCGTCCGCCTCACCGCGGAGGTTACGGATGAGCACCCACTGCGGCGGCTGAGACGCTTCGCCCGACCAGACGGCGGCGCCGGCCCGCTCGAAACGCAGGTGATCGACGCAGATATCGATCAACTCGCTGAGCAGTTCGTCACGCTCGAAAATACCGGTCAGGCGTTCGTTAAGTTCGTATAGAGATTCGAGCCGGCGCTGAGCAAGGGTGACGCGTTCTTCACGTCCCCACACATTGGTGCTGGCGAATTCGGCGTCCTGGCGATTTTCCTGGAGCACTACCGAAGGAGTGTCCGGGATGGACAGGCGAATCTCGCAGCCGCCGATGCCGATTCGATCGAAATTCTTGACTGGGCTCTGAGTGATGGCCCGCTCGTTGAGCAGGGTGCCGTTCTTGCTCTGAAGATCCTGAATCCACATCGCGCCGCGATGATCGCGATACAGCCGGGCGTGCCTGCGTGACGCCACCGCGTCGTCCAGGCAAACCTCGCACCCGGCGTCGCGGCCGATGAGCCACTCGTCACCATCGAGGGGGACCGAGACGGTTCGGCCGTCGCCATAGCGAATTTGGAGTTGGGTCATGGGAACCGTTCTCCGTCAGGCAGACGCCAAGATAGTTGCGGCGAGTCCGTCCAGCCCGCGGACTTCGGGGACAAAGTTTGATCACTGTCGTCCAATGACACATGGGTCATGATACAGTCGCCCTGCCAGCGCCCAAAGTGGGCGCGCCGATGCCTCGAGATGACCGTGAATTCGCGCATGCGCACTCGGCGACCGCCGTAACTTATTGACAAACCTAACAATCGCGTGAGACTCCAGTTATGGGACGGAATGGTCCGATGTAGAGGTAGTGAGGTTCGGCATGGCGGCGACTCGCGCCCGGGCCGCGCAAAATCGGCCGGTCGCATCACTGTTGACGGGGAAGTTATCCTTGTCGCCGCGATCGCTTTGACCCAGAGAGATCAGAAAGCCTGCGCATGAATCCGCTGCTTTGCGAACGATGCGGTCGAAATCTTGAGTCTGACGACGCCATCTCGATCATCGAGGGTGTCTGTTGTGCGTGCCGCCGCGCTTCGGCCGACGCCCGAACGGGACGCCTGGCCGCCGGAGCGCCGCGCACCCCGCCTCCCGCCACGCCGCCCAGACCGCGCCCTCATATGCTTACAGGTCAGGCAGCAATTCCTCCCCGACAACCCGTGAATCCGCCGCGCCCGACGATTGTGACGCCGATGGCCTCCGTGGAGCCCGGCGTAACTCATCGAACGCGCGCCCGGCGGCGCGATCTGCTGATCGGCGTGGCCTTCGGGATGATTCTGACCGTCGGCGCCACCGGTTTCATGATGTGGAAGAACTCGGAGCCGATCCAGCTTCGCCGGACTGCCTCGGCCGAGCCGGTTCCGGTTCGTGTGACGGTCAAGCCCGAATGGGCGGAAGTAAAGCTCGACGAAAAGCCGATCGAATCGCCGCAAACAGACGGCGTCCTCAGCTTCACCATCCCGGCGGAGGGCGATGAGCTGCATTGGCTCAGCGTCTCTGCTGACGGGTATCACGCGGTGCGAAGGCCGCTCACGGTTTACGGCGGCGTCGGCGAACTGACCATCGAGTTAATCCGCAAGCCGATCAGCGTCTCGCTCAAGACGAATCCTCCTGCCGCAGACGTCTGGATCGACAACCAGCTCAGAGGCACGACGCCCGTTGAATTGACGCTGCTTCCCTGGGAGAAGACGAAGGTCACGCTCAAGCGGTCCGGCTATGCGTCGTTCACCCAGGAAATCGTTCCTCCGGAGCGCGGCAGCAAGCTCGATCTGGAATTCCCCCTGGTGCCGAACGAAACGATGCTCCATGTCGCCTCCGATCCCCTCGGCGCCATCATCGCCGTGGATGGCCGTGTGGTAGGCGCTGCCCCGATCGACGTGCCGCTGGATTCGGCGAAGCAGGGCGACAAACTTTCCATCAGCGCCACCCTGGCCGGTTACGCCCAGGCAACGACGCAATTCGTCGTACCCGGCGACGTGAGCGATGAGCCGCTCAGCACACTCTTGAAACTCAATCGTCCCAAGGCGGAACTAAGCATCGTGACCGTGCCCCCCGGCGCGGAGATTCGGCTCGATGGCCGGCCCATCGGGCGGGCACCCATCGTCGCCCCATTCACGCCCGAAGAGATCGGCAACCGCGTGGTGGTTGAAGGCGTCATCCCCGGCACGCATGTCGGCAAGATGACTGTCCAGGTTCCACCGGCAGGCGAGCAGCAACAAGTCGTCCTGACCCTTGCCCCGTCCGGCAAACGCGTGACCTACGTCGTCCTCTCCCCGACCGGCACCGGCACCGATCACGTCCTCTTGATGGACCATCTGGTTGAGCAGATTCATCGCATGGAGCCGTCACAGCGATTCGACATTCTGATCTGTACGTCGGACGGCGTTCGCCAGTGGCCGGATGACGGGGCCTTTGTGGCCGCATCGAGCGCGGAGAAGATTCGCGCCTACGATGTCGCCCGGTCGATACGGCCCTCCGGTGACGGACCGATCAACGATGTAGTGCCGGTGATTCGCCGCCTCCAACCGGACATCGTATGGCTCTTTGCCGCGGGGGAACTGACCCGCGAGGCGCTCGACCCCATCGCCGAGGCCGTCCGCGAGAATCGGGCGGTCATCAACATGGTCAAGGTTGAAGCGTCAGGCGACGATGACTGGCTCCGCCAGTGGACGCGGCTTCACGACGGCGTTGTGAGCTTCATCGGACCCGCCGTGGCGCGAACGGCCGCGCGGGATTCATCCGCGATCGACTGACCCGCGAACCTGAGTCCATCCTTCGCCCCGCCGCATCTGACTTTGTTCTTGACGACAACGGGGGGCCGATCTAGAGTCCGCACCAACACTTATCAACGTCGGCACATCCGGTGCGACCGAAAGGATGCGACCATGTCCACGGATCACCGCTCAAAACCATTACCACACATCCTGATCGCCTTCGGCCTCTGCGTTTGCTGGCTCAACGGATGCAGCGACCCGGCGTCCAAGACGAAGCCGACCGGCGAATCCATCAATAGCCAATTCGGCGTTCGCGTCGATCGCAGCGAAAACGGCGCGGCATTGCAGGCTCCGGGTGGGCAGGACTCCGATTCGATCATTCCGCAGCGCGAGTTCGCCTTCAGCGTCGTCGGTTCCGCCCCGGTCTCAACGACTTTGCTCAGTCCCGAGGGCCGGTCGGCCGCAAGCCAGGCGGCGATCATCGAGGCCCTGGGCTCCGCGATTCGCGAGACACGCAAGGCACGCGGCCGCTCGACGACCGACTTCACCGCGAAGATCGGCGATCGTCTGACATTCACGCAGAAGACCGACGGCGACTCGCGCGAGAGCACGGTTTGCCTGACGTATCGGGGCGTTGAGAACACGATCGTTGTCCGCGACGGCGTTCTTCGACAGCCGCCGGTCGATTTCCGGTTGATTCGCCAGCTTTTCGCGGAGACGAACGGCGAGTTCTCCCTTCTGGGAACCGATCGCACATCGCCCGACGGGATCGTGCTGGCGACCGTCGGCTGCTACGTCCCCGCCGGTTTCAGCGACGAACTCACCCCGCAAAACGTTGCTCAAGGCCCGTTGGAAGAGCCCTAATCAATCGGGATTCCTGCCGCAGTGCCCCGGTCCAAAGCTGCCACACATGAGGACGTGTTTCCGCGCCCGCGCCATGTGCGTCGCGAGCGCGGCGACTTGTCGATCCCCAGGTCGGTGAGTTTGACGGTCGACCTTTCGGACTCGTTGTTGCGCCGTCGCGCGACGGCACTCGTCAAACAGACGCTCTCGACTAGCGGCGGGGTTCGATGCACGGCTTCGAATGGGCCGTCGCGCTCGAAGAGCGTCCGCCTCATCGTTGAGAAGGCGCCCAGGCATTCCAGCGAGCAATACTATCGCCTTGAGATTCGCCCCGGACTGATCCGCATCTCGATCGCCGGCGAAGCGTCGCTGCGATGGGCATTGGCGACGTTGGTGCAACTGCTTACTTCGGGATGTCGGCGCATCGCCGCGATGACCATCGAGGACTGGCCCGATTTTCCCGTGCGCGGGGTCATGCTCGACGTGAGCCGCGACAAGGTGCCGAAGATGGCGGAGTTGTTTCGGCTGATCGACCACTTCGCCGACTGGAAGATCAACCAGCTTCAGCTTTACATGGAGCACGTCTTTGCCTACCGCGGACATAAGGAGGTCTGGCGCGATGCGTCGCCCTTTACGCCCTCGGAAATCCGCAGCATCGATAGGCGATGTCGACAACTCGGCATTGAGCTAGTGCCCAATCAGAACTCCTTCGGCCACATGGAGCGATGGCTCAAGCACCCGCGCTATGCGCCGCTCGCCGAGACGGACAAGCCTTGGAAAACGCCGTGGGGCACGACACGCGACGATCCCACGACGCTGTGCCCGC
>CAZCGF010000152.1:0-10836 GCA_964498115.1 uncultured Planctomycetaceae bacterium
CGATGACCTGCGGTTTACAAAACCGCTGCTCTACCAACTGAGCTACGGCGGCGTAGCCGTTCAATTGTAAGGCGGCAAGTGAGTTAGCCTCAAGGCGCTTAACGAAAGTGCCGCCCGCGAACGGATTATCGCCCTTGTCCGCCGTGCTCCGGCGGGATTTCCTTGCCGTGCGGATCGACATCCGGCGCGGTCAGGTCCTGCGACAACTCCTCGCGAAGCTGCGGCGTGATAAAATGCTCCCATCGCTCGGCCGACATATGCAGGTGATCCAGCGGAATCGCAAAATGCTTGGCCAGGTACGACTCCCAAAGTCGATGTGACCGTACAAGGACCGAGGCGCTGGCGACCCCATCAGGCGTAAGCAGATAGGCGGGCGACGTCGTTGCGGCGTCGGAAACTGCGGGAACAAGTTCACGCCGGCGAACCAGCGATCGAAGGGCCCAACGCGAGAGCGTTGAGTCGCCGACCGCCGCCAGGATTTCCTCCCGATGCATCGGACGAGAATCACCGGCGCTCATCTCTCTCCATCGATGTAGCAGGCCGAGAATATCCTCGCGTGTAATCGTCAATGAAAGCTGAACTCGGTGAAACGCCTTGCCGATCACGCCGTGCTGCGGCGAGGCCAGAACGGCCGTCAATAAAAACATTCCGGCGACGACCGCCATCATCGCGGACGTGTTCGTGTCCGCGTCGATTCCGACCCAGCGAGGCCCAAAGGCCGCGGCAATATGGCCCAGCACCGCGGAAGCGGAGGCGATCACCATACTCAAGATAATCATCGTCGACAGTCGATCGGTGAGCAGATGAGCAGCGACACCGGGAACAATCAGCATGGCGATGACCAGAATCGATCCGACCGATTCGAAGTTGGCTACGGTGGTCATCGAAACAAGAATCATGAGAAGGTAGTGCATAAGCGACGCGGGGATACCGAGCGTCGTGGAGAGTTGCGGATCAAACGTGGATATACGCAGCTCCTTGTAGAATAGGCCGACGAAGAGCAGATTCACCCCAAACACGATGGCCAGATTCACAATGGCCGGCGGTATCTCGCCGCCGATCGCATCCAGGGGTATCTGAACGATGTTGCCGTAGAGCACGCAGCCGGGATCGAGATCAACATGGTCGGCCGCCTGACGAATCAGGATGAGCCCCAGGGCGAAGAGGACACTGAACACGACGCCCATCGCGGCGCCGCGTTCGACGCCGCCGTATTTGACGACAGCCTGCGACAAGACGGCTGTGAGCGTGCCCGCCAGAACCGCGCCGACGAACATCTCCAATGATGCCCGGCTGCCCGAAAGGATGAACGCGATCGCCAACCCCGGCAGGACGGCGTGCGAAATAGCATCGCCCATCAGGCTCATCTTCCTCAAGACGAGAAAGTTGCCGACCAGCGCGCATGAACACGCTGAGAGTACCCCTGCCAGGACGATCCAGCCGTCATTACTCCAATCCCAACCGCTCATGCAGTGCCTCCCTCCGCGTGCGGTGACGGCGGAATCGACACCGCCTCATCCAGCGCGCGTTCCAGCTCTCGCACGATTGGCTCGGAAAGCACATGCTCGACATCATCCGCGTCGCGATCGACGTGTGACGGGGCAATGTCGGCGTGTCGAATCAAGTAGAGTTCCCACAGTCGGTGATTCCGCAGAATCCTCGCCGCCTCGACCCGGCCCGCCGAAGTGAGCCGCAGCCCGCCATCGCCGCCTCGAGTGACCTCGCCACGACGGATTGCCAGATTGAGCGAACGATGAACACTGGCGGACGACCACGACCGCGCTGCGAGGAGGTGTTGAATGGTGATGCCGACCCCTTCGGCATACCGCTCCTCATGTTCTGCAAGAGCGCGCAGAATATGCTGGAGCCCGATACGTCGGGAAAGCGACCAACTCCTCCAGAACCGGGCGATCAGGCCTCGACGTGGCGCGGCTAACATGCTGATAAGAAACATCGCGCCCGCGCATAGCACGATGACGGCTCCCGTCGGCAGTCTCGGCATCAGTGCGCTGAGCGTTGCCCCAAACCACGCGCTCGCCGCACCGCTGGTGCCGGCGAGAATCGTCATGACGCTAAGGTCATCCGTCCAAAACCTCGCGGCGGCCGGCGGAATGATCAGTAGGGCCACGACCAGAATCAGCCCCACGGCCTGTAATCCCACAACCGTCGTCAGCACGACCAGCGCCATCATGGCAAGGTCCATGATCACCACCGGGCAGCCTTGAGAACCGGCGAACTGCTCGTCAAAACAGAGAATGCGAAAGTCCTTGTAGAACAGCGTGCACGCAACGACCACCGCGCCCGCAATGCCGCCGATCAGCCACGCATCACGATGAAGCATCGCGGCGGCCTTGCCGTAGATGAAGCTTTGAATGCCCGCCTCATTGCCCGTCTTCATTTGCTGAACGATTCCAAAGAGCACCATTCCCAGCCCGAAGAACACGCTGAGTACGATGCCAATCGCGGCGTCTTCCTTAATTCGGGGAATGGTCCGAAGCCCAATAACGGCCAGAACGCCCAGGACGCCGCTGACAGCCGCGCCCAAAAGCAACAGGGGCATGCTTTTGGCGCCGATGATAAGGAATACGAGGGCAATGCCCGGCAACGTGGCATGGCTCAGCGCGTCACCCATGAGGGCGCGCTTTCGAAGGTACGCAAAGGTCCCGATCACACCCGCCGCAAGACCAAGAAGAGTGGAGCCCAGCACGACAACGCGCGTGTTGTAGTCGCGCAGCAGCAGCGCCTGAATGACCTGATCCCACCCCGGCCAATGGACGCCGGTATCGGTAATCGAGCGGTGTGTGACAGACTGCGACTGTGCCATCGCGTTCGAGAAAGGGATCAGCAGCGCGATGAGGGCCCATAGAATCCCCCTCATAGCAATCATTTGCGATGCTCCCCCTGCGCAATCGCCTCGGCGGCCTTATCCAGCAGCGTGAGTCTGCCGCCGTAAGTCTTCTGGAGATTCTCGTCGGTGAACACTTCGTGGGTCGGCCCCACGGCGACGATCCGCATGTTCAGCAGAACGACGTGATCAAAATAAGCGCTGACCGTCTGAAGATCGTGATGAACGATAACCACCGTCTTTCGTCGGGCACGCAGTTCATGGAGCAACTCCACGATCGCACCCTCTGTGGCCGCATCCACCCCTGCGAACGGCTCATCCATGAAGTAGATCTGCGCATCCTGAACCAGCGCCCTAGCGAGAAAGACGCGCTGCTGCTGGCCGCCGGACAGCTTGCTGATCTGCCGCCGGGCATAGTCCGCCATGCCGACCTGATCCAGACATTGCAGCGCCGCGGCCTTGTCCTTTCGACTCGGCGGCAGGCACCACGGAATCCTGCCGTAGCGCCCCATCGTGACCACATCCAGCGCGCTGGCCGGAAAATCCCAGTCCACGCTTTCGCGCTGGGGCACATAGCCGACAATCTTCCGCTGCTCGCGGTAAGGCTTTCCATAGAATCGAACACTGCCGGATGCCATCGGCACGAGATTCAAACAGGCCTTGATCAGCGTGCTCTTACCGGCGCCATTCGGACCAACAACACCGATCAGGCTTCCCTCCGGGGCCGCAAAATCCACGTCCCAAAGAACCGGCTTGCGATGGTAGGCGACGGTCAGATCGTGAATGGATACAGGGCACGCGGCATCGTGATCCGATGCCGAATTCGCTGTCAACGGCCGTGCGGTGGGCTGGCTCATCTTGTCGCTCGACAACTATTTCCCCACGCCAGGACTCAACTTGCCCTGCATACCCCGCTCAGGCGCTTCCCCTCCCAGTGCCCTGGCGATGAGGGTGACGTTATGGTCGATCATGCCGACGTAAGTGCCTTCATAAGTGCTCGGCCTTCCCATGGCATCCGAAAAGAGCGAGCCGCCGATCGCCACCTGGTGCCCTCGGGCCGCCGCCCCTTCACACAGGGCGCGGATGTTTCTCTCGGAGACACTCGTCTCAACGAAGACAGCCTTCACCTTACGGTCGACCAGAAGGCTGACGATGCGATTGATATCGGCGATACCGGCCTCGGACTCGGTGCTGATCCCCTGAATGCCGACCACCTCGATATCGTAGGCCCGGCCGAAGTAGTTGAACGCGTCATGGGCCGTGACCAGCACGCGCCGATCCTTGGGGATGCTCCCGATCGCCTTCCGCGCGTAGGCGTGCAGTGCGTCCATTTCGCCGGTCAATCGGGCCGCATTCGCACGATACACATCCTCGCCGGCTCGATCGAACTCCGTCAGGGTCTTGGCGACCATGCTGGCCGCCGCCTTCCAAAGCGACACGTCCATCCAGACGTGCGGGTCGTGATGCCCGGCAAACTCCGGTGGCTCCAGAAGGAGCTTCTCATCAATCAATTCCGTAACCGCGAAGACGGGCCGCTTCCGCGCCACCTTGACCAGCGCGTCGGCCATTTTTCCTTCGAGCATCAAACCGTTGTAAAAAACTATGTCAGCGGAGAGTAAAGATGAGATGTCCCCCCGTGTCGCCTGATAGAGATGCGGATCGACACCCTCGCCGATGATGCCCCGCGCCTCCGCGCGATCACCCGCGACCTGAGCAACGATGTCGGTAATCATCCCGACAGTGCAGACCGCCTTGTAGGGCGCTTTAAGCTGCGGTCGCTGCCCCGGCGTGTTTTCCGCCATGCTCGGCCGGCAGCCGACGATCAGGGCGAGAACGGAGATTCTCCACAATGTGAACTGTCGCATTCGGCACTCCTTAACGGCCCGGCGGCATTCTACGTCTCACCGTCATCCGAATCAAGGCACAAACTATAATCTGTAGTACATGCTATATTCTAATAACGGATAGGTCAACTTGTAGTCACCCTTGCACTTGGTAATCCTGTCTGCCATAATGGCCCCCAAGAGCCGCTGAATACCCCAGACAAGGGTCCATCAGGTAGTTCGATGCCTGCCAAGACGAGTAAGAAGAAAACCACACGCCGGGCCCCAGAACCCGAGGCCGCCGCTCACGGCTACCGCCGTACCAGGTTGGACCACGCCCACGAGCTGGCCGAGGACTATGTCGAGCTAATCGATGATCTGATCGAAAAATGCGGCGAGGCCCGAGCAGTGGACATTGCTCGCCACCTCGGCGTCACCCATGTCACGGTCACGAAGAGCGTCACCCGGCTTCAGGCCGAAGGCCTCGTTACCTCTGCCCCCTATCGCTCCATCTTCCTGACTGAAAAAGGCCGCCAACTCGCCCATCGAGCACGCGAGCGGCACCGGCTCGTGCTGAACTTTCTCCTCGCCCTTGGCGTTCCACGGAGCGATGCCGAAGCCGACGCCGAAGGCATCGAGCATCACATCAGCCCGCGCACCCTCGACGCCATGAAGCGTTTCCTCAAGTAACCCAACGCATCGCGATGATGAAATGGTATCAATGCCGCGCGACCGTCAGCCGCGACCGCTGCCGATCCGCCGAATTCCGCGAAACGCCATGGCCAGCGCCTCCGGATTCGTGGCCCACCGCAGCGCCTCGGTCCCACTGATCGACTTCTCGTTGTACATCTGGAGCAGATGCTGGTCGAAGCTCTGCATGCCAGACTCCCCCGTCTCGATATAAGTAAGAAGTTCGTTGAGCTTCTTCTCATGGATGAACTTCTCCGCCACGGGAGTGCCGCGGAGAATCTCCACCGCCGGTCGCCGCTTTCCGTCCTGCGTCGTGACCAGACGCTGCGAGATGATCGCCTCCACCGAAGTCGCGAGCTGCGACAGCAGAATGTCGTGCTCATCGTGAGGAAACATGGCGATGATCCGCTCGATCGTCTGCGCCGTGCTCTGGCTGTGCAGCGTTGAAAAAACCTGGTGTCCCGTGTCCGCGGCCCGCAGCGCCATGCGCAGCGTCTCCACGTCGCGCAGCTCCCCGACGAGAATCACATCCGGGTCCTGCCGAAGTGCCTGACGCAATGCCTGTTCAAACGAAGGCGTGTCCGTGCCCACCTCGAGTTGCGAGATCATCGCTTTCTTGTTGGTGTGTACGAACTCAACCGGATCCTCGATGGTGATGATCTTTGAACGGTACCAGTGATTCACAAGGTCAATCATTGAAGCCAGCGTCGTGCTCTTCCCGCAGCCGGTCGTGCCCGTGACCAGCGTCAACCCCCGCTGAGAAAGCGCCGCTTCCTGCACGACCTCCGGCAACATCAGGTCCTTAAAGGCCGGCACCTTCGAGTTAACCATTCGAACGACGACGCCGTACTGACCGAGTTGGCTGTACGCGCTGCACCGAAACCGCGAAAGCCCGGGAATCGAGTGCGAAAAATCAATCCCGGAATAGATGGCCGTATCAGCTTGCGGCTTGATCGCCGCGGGCAGGAGTGAAACGACGAAATCTCGCACCTGCTCGCTGGTCAGCGACTCGGCATCGAGAAACCGCGCCTGACCCGAAATCCGCATCATGGGCACCGAACCGGCCTGCAAGTGCAAGTCAGACGCCTTCTGTTCGACCGCGAATTTCATCAGTTCCATCAGGTCCATGAAGTCATCCGATCAAGTGCCACAGCCCGGTACCCCGCAGCAGGGAACCATCTATCGGGGGAGTATACCGCGCCGACATCCCCCGCCCAAAAACCGGGATTCCTCGACGCCGCATTTCCGACATCCCACAATGTTGGATGTCCGCAAAGCCACCAGGGTGTCGCCAATTGCCGCTGGCCGTCCCATTCCCATGCCTCGCCGATCGTCGTAGCATGAAGGCACGCGACTCGATCAGCCGCGCCTCAGAAAGGGAGAGGTACATGTTCCGTAAACTGTTTCTGCTCGCCGTCCTGCTCGCCGCATGTCTATCGTCGCCCGCCTGCGCCCAGAAAAAAGTCGAGGAGCGTCGCGCCGATATTGAGGTAAACGCCCCATACGCCAGAGTTCGGGTCAACCTGCCTGACAAGGAGAAGGGCAAGGAGACCCACGTGGATGTCGACGTCGACGACTAGCCTGTTCCGAGGCCCGATCCTGAAATGAAAGAGGCTCCGAGTCACACCCTGAGTGCCGGCCCGCGCTCAAGCAGGTTTCAATCCCCTGTTCTCAGGGCGATGCCGCTCCTCGTGATCCTCGCGATGTTGCTGGCCGGTCGAGCATTCTGGTACGACTTCCTCAGTGACGACGCCCTGATCGCCGCCAGATATGCCCGAAACGTCGCTCGCGGACACGGCTGGGTCTACAACATCGGCGAGCGCGTCGAAGGCTATACCAGCATTCTATGGGTCGCGGTGGCCGCGGCGCTGGGCAAGGCCGGCGTCGACTTTGTCTTCGCCGTACAGGCGATGTCACTCGGTGGCGCACTTTTGACGCTTCCCCTTCTGCGGGCCTGTGCAAAACCACTGGAGTCGGATGGCAAACTTGTCCCTTGGATCTCCCCGACGTTGTTCGCCGCCTGCGCGACCGTCGCTTGCTGGGCATGGGGAGGACTGGAGGCCACCGGCTACGCCCTTTCCATTCTGTTGACGCTCTACTTGCTTGCGGGTGACGGCATCACCTTCCGCCGCGCGATCGCAGCAGGCATCACCGCCGGACTCTGTGGACTGACGCGTCCCGAAGGAGTCGCCGTAACAGGCGTCATCGGTTTGTGGTTTCTTCTCGATGCTGGCAAGGGCCGCCGTCACTTGATTCTGGCCTACGTCCTTCCGGCGGCGATCATCGTCGGCACCCATCTACTCTGGCGAAAGAGCTATTACGGATTCTGGTTACCGAACACCTACTATGCCAAGGTTGGATCAGGCTCGGCCGTCTGGCAGAGTGGATATCAATACGTGCGGGAGTGCATGCTCGAACATGGCGGCCTCTTGGCGTGGATACTTCCCATCGCCGCGCCCTGGTTTGCCTATCGCAACTCTTTCGCTCGTGGTTTGTCGCTCACCACCGCGGCCATGCTAATGGGAGTCGTGCTTGTCGGCGGCGACGGCCTTCCCATGCATCGATTCCTGATGCCGGCGATTCCCCTGTGGCTGCTCCTACTTCAGAAGCTCATTGCCGTCATGCTGGGTTGGGGCATGGCGGCTCAGGCATCGGCGCCGCGCCTTATCTCACGGTGGACGGCGGCCATTACCGTGGTCGTCATTGCCGTTTCATTGACGTCCACTTCTCTGACCTCCGAGAATTACCTTCGCTATATTGACCAACAGAGACGAGAGATTCCTGATTGGTCCGCCGCCGGTCGATGGCTGAATTCAATGGCGTCCAGCGGCCAGTCCGTCGCCTGTGCACCGATCGGTGCGATCGGCTACTACTCCGATCTGATTGTCCTCGACATGCTTGGTTTGACCGACGCCCATATCGCTCACAAGGAAATGCCCGTCAGCGGCCGCTGGGTCGGCCACCAGAAACATGACGGGCCCTACATTCTGTCCCGTAAGCCGACCTACTTGCTATTGGGCAACGTGCAGGTACTTGACGAGCCCCTGCCGACCAACAGCCCATTTTTTTGCCAGCCCCCCAACGACAACATCAAACAGCGCGAGCAGGATATTTTTACACCTGAACTGCTTTCCGAATACTCGCCAAGAGTCGCCCGGCTGGATAACGGCAGGTATCTGCACTTGTTCCAGCGGAGACCGGACAACTGAGCTGGTTTGACGCCCCCCGGCAGCGGCTCTTAGTTCGACCGATTGATCGCCCGATACAGCGTGTCCCGTTCCACCGGAGTCCTCCCCGCCTCGCGGATCAGCGCCTCCATCCGCTCGATACTCATCTCCTGATGCGTATTGCCCGCGCCCCCCTCTCGCTTTGTGATGTCATACCAGACGACCGTGCCGTCCATGTCGTCACAACCGAAGTTAAGCGCCACCTGGGCAAGCTTCGCCGACTGCATGATCCAGAACGCCTTAATGTGCGGGATGTTGTCCAGCATGAGCCTGCTGATCGCCAGCGTCTTGAGGTCCATGAGCCCCGTCGGGCCCGGAGCCTGCGAAAGTTCGCTGCCTTCCGGTATGAACGAAAGCGGAATAAAGCAGTTGAACGACGCCTTGCGAGAAGCGAGTGACGCATCCTGATGCGCCCGCAGCTTCAGCATGTGCGTAATCCGCTCCTCGGGCCGCTCGACGTGGCCGTACAGCATCGTCGCATTGGTGAACATGCCGATCTCGTGGGCCGTGCGATGCACATCGAACCAGCCCGCCTCCCCCACCTTATTCTGATAGGCCTCGTCGTGGACTCGGTCGTCGAAAATCTCCGCCCCCCCGCCGGGAAGACTGCCCAGTCCCGCCTCGCGAAGGCTCTCCAGGACTTCGCGGATACTCAGCCGTGGCTTGCTGATGCGCGTAAAGTGGATGATCTCAATGGCCGTGAACGCCTTGATGTGAATCGCCGGACACGCCGCGCGAATGGCCCGGCACATATCGACGTAATAGTCAAACGGCAACTTTGGATGCAGCCCACCGACGATGTGGACTTCCGTAGCGCCGTGGTCATACGCATCCTTCGCACGCGTGGCGATCTCATCGATGCTTAACTCATACGTGTCCGATTGCGACGAACCGGCCAGCGGCAGACTCAGACTGTCGCCGTGCCCAACGACAATCGGCAGTGCCCGCGCCGCGGCATCCCTGGTGTACGGGCGATAGAAGGAGCAGAACTTGCAGCGAAGCACGCAGAAGTTCGTGTAATTGATGTGTCGGTTGACGTTGTAATAAGCCGCGTCGCCGTGCAGCCGCTCGCGGACGATGTTGGCCAGCCGACCGATCTCGTGGATATCCCGGGACGCGTACAGCAGCACGCCGTCCTCATGCGAAAGTCGCTCGCCCGCAACCACCTTTTCGGCGATTGTCTCCAGGCCCGTGGCGGTTGGAGTTTCGATCATCGTATGCGGATTCTAACGGCTGATGGGTACAGCCGCCCGATAGCGCTTATTTCAAAAACTGTGAACGTGACAGGCTCGCCGCACCCATACCACCCGGCGACCGCAGCCCCAATGCCCCCAGTGAAAACGACCCCGAGACGATTCGAACGTCCGACCTCAGCCTTCGCAGGGCTGCGCTCTATCCAGCTGAGCTACGGGGTCTTTGGTCGTCCGGCCGCCCCCGAAAACTCGGTCGCCGGCCGCACGGCGAACTGCACTTCATAACAAGTTCCGCGGCGACTGTCGAGAGTTGTCACCGCCTGGGGCCTTTTTGCCACATAGTCCCCGCTATCCGGGGCCCAAAGGCGAAACTCGTACCGCCCCAGTCGCCCCAAGGCCATTCTTCGGGTGTCCAGCCGACCGACCACCCCGGAAACCGTCCTGCCTGAATGAACCTTCCCAATCAGGCGGACAACAACAAAGCAACCCAACAATCGCTCGATTCGAGCGAACCTCCCAGGTACCAACCGGGTAGAAAGGAGGGACATGGGGGTTCCATGGACTGAGCAACCCAAAATGGGGCGGATTTTATAGTTGACAAATGTCCGATAATTAACATAGTCTTCGCAAAGGTCGGGAGGACTGTAGCGATTAGATAATTTCGCCGATAAGTGGATAGTGCTGTAACGCGGCATATAATCCTGCGGGCAGTCAGACCTAGGGCAGTTTTTTTGAGGGCCTTTTCAAAGCGCGACGCCGGCGAGTAACGGGCGATTTCAATTTTTGGCTTCTTTCCCCTCCGGAAGGCACCGGGATCGCCCTTGAGGCGCTCGGTGTCTTCTTTTTTTGTCCATGCATTCCGCCCACTTGCGGATCCGTCAACTCCGACCTCGACTCGGTAGTTACATATCGCCGTTAGCAAATGAGCCGCATCACGCCGCGATGCTCGCGCGTCCACCATTCAAAGTGACTTAAACGCTGAGTAGAGTGAAGCGAACCCCGGCAATCGATCATTTGCCGATCGGCGGTAGTTCCCGAAGGCCCAGGATCAGGTCCAC
>CAZCGF010000153.1:0-10722 GCA_964498115.1 uncultured Planctomycetaceae bacterium
GCACGTCGGCGGCGACGGTGGTGTAGGCGTGCCCGATATGCGGCACGTCGTTCACGTAATAGATGGGCGTGGTGATGTAGAAACGGTCGGTCATGGTGAATGCGTGAAGATACCAGGCGGAGCCGGAACAATTCTAGCGGGAGGCGGGCGCCGCCACCGTGGCGTCGCGAAGGCGAAGCAGGATGTGCTCGAGCATGAGTTGGGCGTTCAGGTTGCGGCTGCTATTGCGCTGGAACGTTTCAATCTCAGAGAGCAGCGCGAGCAACCGATCCAGGTCGGCGGATTGCGCCGCGGCCTGGAGTTCACGTTCATGGCCGCGATGGGTCAATCGATCCGCTTCGGCGCCGATCTGCGTGAGCGCGACATCGTGGATCCAGGTTGCCAGGCGATCGAGCGTGTCGGCCGCCGACTCTTCCCCCTTCGCCAGGGTCTCGGCCGTCGTGAGAATCGTCGAGATCGAGCGCAGCGCTTTGGGGGACGTCACTGTTGCCATGGTGTCATGTTGCTCGCGTAGTGATGTCAGGTCGCTGCTCAGCGCTTCACCCAAACGGCCCTCGGTGACGGAGGCGAGCACATTCGCGTCGGTTGCCGAGAGTCCGCGCACCCTCGTGAGCGCCGCCGCCGTGACGGAAACCGCAGGTGCCGTGAGCCGAAGCGCCTGGCAGCGCGAACGGATGGTGGCCGGGAGCGCGTAGGGTCGACTCGACACGAGAATGAGCAGCGCATGACCCGGCGGTTCTTCCAGGGTTTTGAGCAGCGCGTTGGCCGCTCCGATGTTCATTCGCTCCGCATCATCGATCAGGCAGAATTTGCGCGGCGCCAACAGCGGGCGATAGATCAACCGGCTTTCGAGTTCGCGAATGTCTTCGATCTTGATCACCGGCGTGGCGCCGGACCGGTCCGGTTCGATCACACACCAGTCCGGGTGGCTCTGTTGCTCGAATTGCTGGCACGAGCGGCAGCGGCCGCAGGCCTCCGGTCCGTCGGGGCCTGGCGCGGTGTCGCAGGTCATGGCCTGGATAAAGCGGCGCGCGAGCAGGCGTTTGCCGATGCGGTCCGGGCCGTGAAAGAGGTACGCGTGGGCGACGCGATTGTTGACGATCGCCGCGCGGAGGAGGGTCTTGGCGCGGTCATGACCGATGACGTCGGAGAAGGGCATGGGGCCTGAGATCCTGGTTGCGCCCGCGCGGGTCAGTCGCGGGATCGTGTGGCCGACGCCCGTCGGGTGCGCAGGCGCTCCCGCACGAGCCGTTCCACGTCTCGGCTGATCACGTCGGCCGGTCGATCGGCGTCGAGTAAATGAATGCGGCGCGATTCCCGGCGCGCGAGCGTGCGAAAACCGCGGCGCACCCGTTCGTGAAACGCCAGCGACTCGGCGTCGAGCCGGTTGAACGTGAGTTGATTGTGATGCCGTCGCTGCAGCGCCGCATCCACCGACATGTCGAACACGAACGTCAGGTCGGGGCGCAACCCACCGCCGGCTTGGTCGTGCATGCGGTTGAGCGTCTTGACCTCGAGCCCGCGACCGAATCCCTGGTACGCAAGCGTGGAGTCGACGAAACGATCGCAGAGGACGACGGCGCCCATGTCCAAGGCGGGGCGGATCACCTGGCGGACATGTTGATTGCGTGCAGCATAGACGATCAGGGCCTCCGTCCAGGGATGGACGGATTCGCCCATGCGGTCCAACAAACAGGCGCGCAACTTTTCGGCCAACTTGGTGCCGCCCGGTTCACGGGTCTCCAAGACTTGATAACCCTGCAGGCGGAACCATTCCGCGAGCGATCGGCATTGCGTGGATTTGCCGCTGCCTTCGATGCCTTCAAACGTGATGAAGAGTCCGTTCGGCTTGAGGGAACGAGTCGGCTTTGGCTTGGCAGATTTTTTCATGGGATCTGGGTGGCCATCCTAGTCCAAGTAGCTGAAATTTTGCAAGAAAACCCTTGCGGCTCCCCGTGAGAAGCGATTAGAATAGACGTTCATTAATATAGCCTCCCATGAGACCCCTTCAAGCTGCCCTGAAACGCTATTTTTTGACCGGATTGTTGGTCATTACCCCCATCTGGGGCACCTTCTTGATTTTGAAAACGCTCTTCGTGGCGGTCGATGGCATCCTCGGCGAATTTCTCGCACGATTTCTCACCCCCGGCTCGTATGTGCCGGGTCTCGGGATCGCCGCGTTGATTGTGCTGATTTTTTCCGCCGGCATTGTGGCGACGAACGTGATCGGTCGTCAAATTGTGCGGTGGTGGGAGGGACTGCTGCATCGTGTGCCGGTGGTGCGTGGAATTTATTCCACGATCAAGTCGATGATGGACGTGTTGTCCGTGGGTGAACGCGGCGCCTACCGGCGCGTGGTGCTGATCCAATTTCCCAAGAACGGCCAGTACTGCTTTGCCTTTGTGACCGGCGTCACACGGGGCGACGCGCAGACGGTGAGTTCCGATCCGTTGGTCAATGTGTACGTGCCCACGTCGCCCAATCCGACGTCCGGCTATTTTTTGCTCGTGCCGGAGAAAGACGTCACGGCGGTGGACATCAGCGTGGAAGAAGCCATGAAGCTGATCGTCTCCGGCGGCCTGTATCAGCCGAATGGTCCGGCGGCGCGCGGCGGACCGTCGGCGGACTGGGGGTCTGTCACCATCAAGCAGCCCGAAGTAGGCGCCACGATCGGCTAGCGGGTCGGCGGCCACGCAAACACGATGGTCTTGCGGTGAATCTATCCAGGGAGATTTCGGAGTGACTGTGCAGCCACAAGAGCGGCAGGGGTTGGGCGTGATCATCATGGCTGCCGGTCTCGGCAAACGCATGCAGTCGAAGCTGGGGAAGGTGCTGCACCCGGTGGTGGGGCAGCCGATGGTGCTCTATGCCGTCGAGCTGGCCCAGCGCTTCGGCGACGCCGGGGTGGCCGTGGTGGTCGGGCATCAGGGCGATCGTGTGCGGGAGCTGTTGAAAGGGCGCACGAGGCTTACGGTCGTCGAACAGGCCCAGCAACTCGGCACCGGCCATGCGGTGATGCAGGCGCGACCGGTCTTTGAGGCGCGTGGAGGGGGGAAGGCTCCCACCCACTATTTGATCTTGAACGGCGATACGCCGCTGCTGACTGAAGCAACGATTCGTGACTTGTTGGACGTGCATCGCAAGGACGAGGCCACCGTGACGATTCTCACCGCGTCGCTCGAGGATCCCTCGGGTTATGGGCGGGTCGTGCGCGCGGACTTCGAAGCGGGCGACGGGCACGTGCGGAGTTTGGCGGTCCGGCGCATCGTGGAAGACAAAGATGCCACACCGGCGGAGGCCGCGATCCATGAAATCAACGTCGGGACCTATCTGGTCGACGGCGCGTTTCTGTTCGACGCCCTCGACACACTCCAGCCCAATAACGCGCAGGGCGAGTACTATCTGACGGATATCTTGAGTATGGCCGTGGCACAGGGGCGCCGAGTGTCGGCGGTGCAGTTGCGGGACGCGGCGGAGGGCTTGGGTGTGAACACACGCGCGCAGCTCGCCGAGGCCGAGCGCACCGTGCGAGACCGCATTCGGGAGCAATGGTTGGCGGCGGGCGTGACGATGCGGGATCCTGCGACGACCTGGATCGATGCCGGCGTCTCGATCGGCCGGGATACAGTGCTGCACCCGCATGTGACGCTCGAAGGGGCGACGACGATCGGGGAAGACTGCGAAATTCGCTCGCACTCGCGATTGACGGATTGTGTGCTGGGCCGCCGGGTGGAGGTGCTGGACAGCTGCGTGTTGCGCGAGGCGACGCTTGAGGACGAGACATCGGTGGGGCCGTTCGTGCATCTGCGCCCGGGGGCCATCGTGCGGCGCAAGGCGAAGGTCGGCAACTTCGTGGAAATGAAGAAGACCGACCTTGGCGAGGGCTCGAAGGCGAATCACTTGAGCTACCTCGGCGATGCCGTCATCGGCAAGGGAGTGAACATCGGTGCGGGGACGATCACCTGCAACTATGACGGCCAACACAAGCATCAGACGGTCATCGGCGACAATGTCTTTCTCGGGAGCGACAGCCAATTGGTCGCGCCGGTAACAGTCGGTCGCGGCGCCCTCGTTGCGGCTGGAACGACGGTCACGCTGGACGTGCCCGCCGACGCCTTGGTGATCGGGCGAGCGCAGCAGGTCGTGCGGCCGGGCTGGGCGGCGAAGCGGCGCAATGCATTGGCCGGCGGTGCCTCAGGATCCACGAAAGCCGTTGCGAAGCCGGGCGGTGGGTCGAGCGCCAAACGGGCGGCGGCCCCGCGGCCGCGTTCTGTGCGACAGTCCGCGCGACAGTCGAAACTACGGGCCAGGCCACAGGCGACGAAACAGGCCAGACCGAAGTCCAAGACTCAGATTCGCAAGAGGAGGAGCTAGGCCTATGTGCGGCATTGTCGGCTATGTCGGGACTGAAGAAGCCGTGCCCATTTTGTTGGGCGGACTGAAGCGCCTCGAATACCGCGGCTACGATTCAGCGGGCGTGGCCGTGCACCAGGGCGCCAAAATCGACGTGCGGCGCAGTGTCGGCAAGCTGGCGAATCTCGAGAAATCGCTCCAATCCAAGGGACTGCCCGGACACATCGGGATCGGGCACACCCGGTGGGCGACGCATGGGAAGCCCTCCGAGCAGAACGCACATCCGCATCGGTCGGACGGCTGCGTGCTCGTGCACAACGGCATCATCGAGAACTACGTGATGTTGCGGCAGCAGTTGGAGAAGGACGGCTTCAAGTTTGGATCGGAGACCGATACGGAAGTGGTCGCGCACCTGATCAACAAACACGTCAAGCAGGGCTGCTCCCTGGCCGACGCGGTGCGGGCCGCGACCAAGGAAATTCACGGCAGCTACGCGATTGCGGTGATCTCCGAGCGCGAGCCCGGGACGATGATTGCGGCCCGCTCCGGCTGTCCGTTGGTGGTTGGGAAGATGAAAGGCGCGTCGCTCATCGCGTCCGACGTGATGGCCATGCTCGATCATACGCGCGACGTTATTTATCTCGAGGAAGGCGACGTCGCCGAGGTGACCCAGTCGGACATCAAGGTGACGGACGCGGACGGGCGGGCGATGAGCCGCAAGGCCACCAAGGTGACATGGGACGCGGCCGCCGCGGAGAAATCGGGCTTTCCGCATTTCATGCTGAAGGAAATCTACGAGCAGCCGCAAACGATTCTCGACACGATGCGCGGGCGGTACTCGTTCGAAGAGGGCGAGGCCGATCTGCCCGATATCGGACTGACGAACGCGCAGTTCGCCGCTGTCGGACGGATCTGGATCGTGGCCTGCGGTACGTCGTGGCACTCCGGCCTAGTCGGGAAGTATTTGCTCGAAGAAATGGTCCGTACGCCGGTGCAGGTCGACATCGGTTCCGAGTTTCGTTATCGCGACCCGCTGGTTGAGAAGAACGACCTGTTCATCACGATTTCGCAATCGGGTGAAACGGCCGACACACTTGCCGCCGCGCGCGAAGCCAAGCAGAAGGGCGCGCGGGTCGTGTCGATCGTGAACGTGGTGGGGAGCACCTTGGCGCGCGAGTCGGACGGCGTGCTCTATACGCATTGCGGGCCTGAGATCGGCGTGGCCTCGACAAAGGCCTTCACGAGCCAGCTTACCGCTCTCTACATGCTGGCGCTCCATCTGGGTCGCGTGCGTGGGGCCTTGTCCAAAAAAGACGGGAAAGCCTGGCTGGATCGGTTGGTCGCGTTGCCGACGCTGGTGAAAAGCATCCTTGCACGCGAGGCCGAAATCGTCGCGATTGCCAAGCGCTACTACAAGAAACGGAACTTCCTCTACCTCGCGCGCGGCATCAACTATCCCATTGCGCTCGAAGGGGCGCTCAAGCTCAAGGAAATTTCCTACATCCACGCCGAGGGCTATGCGGCGGGTGAAATGAAACATGGACCGATCGCGCTGATCGACAAGGATATGCCGGTGGTGGTCTTGGCGCCGCGCGATCGCCTGTACGAAAAGACGGTAAGCAACCTGATGGAAGTCAAGGCTCGTCATGCGCCGGTGATCGCGATCGTGGCGGAGGGGGAGCGGGAGCTGGGAAGGACCGCCGATGCGGTATTCACGATTCCGGAGACACATCCGCTCCTGTCACCGATCCTGTTTGCGATCCCCCTGCAGCTGTTGGCGTACCATGTGGCGATTCTACGCGGGAAAGACGTGGATCAACCGCGCAACTTGGCGAAGAGCGTCACGGTAGAATAAGGGAAGGGCGACCATCACGATGCGCATCACCAGGGCAGAGGTCGAGAAGGTGGCGAAGTTGGCGCGGCTCCGTATTGCGGAGGAGGAGGCCGCGCTGTTCACTCAACAGCTTGGCACGATTTTGAATTACGTGGAGCAACTCAAGGCGATCAGCACGGAGGGAGTGGAGCCGATGGCGACCGTGCTGTCGCAGGTGAACGTGTTTCGCGAAGACGAGGTCCGGCCATCGTTGCCGGTGAGCGAGGCGGTGGCCAACGCGCCCGACGCCGAGGGAGGCACGTTCGTCGTGCCGAAGATTATCGAGGGCCGCTAGGCGACGGCGTGGCGGGGGTGTCCACGGCCGACGTCGGCGGTTCCTGGGCGAGGCAATGAAACCGAGCGAGGACTCTATATGTTTCGACAAATGTTGCGGTCGAAGATTCATCGGGCCATCGTGACGGATGCGAATCTCGAGTATGAAGGCAGTCTGACGGTCGATGAAGAGTTGTTGGAGGCGGCGGGGATTCTGCCGTACGAGTTCATCATTATTTCGAATTTGAACAATGGCGAGCGGTTTTCGACCTATGCCATGGCCGGGAAGCGCGGAAGCGGGCAGGTCGTCCTGAACGGCCCGACGGCGCGGAAGGCGGTGGTGGGCGATAAAGTCATCATCTTTTGCTACGAGTATTTTCCGGAAGAAGAGGCCAAGCGGCATCGACCGAAGATCATCTTGCTGGACGACAAAAACCGGATTGCCGAGAAGTCGCCGAAATGATTGCTCTTCACAAACACACGCTCGAGGAGCTTCAGGCGAGGTTTGTCGGCGCCGACGCGAGCGCGCAGGAGATTGCGCGCGCCTATTTCCTTCGGATCAACCAGGTGGAGCCGAAGGTGAAGGCCTATCTCACGACCAACAAGGACGCGGTGACGGCGCAGGCGGTCCAGCTGGACGATTCGCTCAAGGGCTGGCGCAAGACCAAGCCCCTCATGGGCATGCCGATCGCGATCAAGGACAACATCTGCACGGCCGGCTTGAAGACCACCTGCGCTTCCAAGATGTTGCAGGAGTTTGTGCCGCCGTACGATGCCACCGTGGTGGCGAAGCTGCGCGCGAACGGCGTCCTGTTCGTGGGGAAAACGAACCTCGATGAGTTTGCGATGGGCTCGTCGACCGAAAACTCCGCGTTCGGCCCGTCGCGCAATCCGTGGAACCTGCAGTGTGTGCCCGGCGGGTCGAGCGGGGGCTCCGCTGCGGCCGTGGCGGCGGATGAATGTGCGGCGGCGCTCGGCAGCGATACCGGGGGCTCGATTCGCCAGCCGGCGGCGTTTTGTGGTGTGGTGGGACTGAAGCCGACCTACGGGCGCGTGTCGCGCTATGGACTGGTGGCCTTCGCCTCGTCGCTGGATCAGATCGGACCGATCACGAAGAGTGTGGCTGACGCGGCGCTTCTGCTCAACGTCATCGCCGGACATGATCCTATGGATTCGACGTCGGCCGATGTGCCGGTGCCGGACTATACGCGGGTGTTCAAGCGCAAGGATCTGCGGAAAGTTCGCGTCGGGGTGCCGATGGAATATTTCGCTGAAGGACTCGATCCGCAAGTGGAGGCGGCAGTCCGGACGGCGTTGGATGAACTCGCGCAACTGGGAGCGGAGATCAAAGAGATCAAGTTGCCGATGACCGGGGCCGCCGTGGCGACTTACTACCTGATCGCGACGGCGGAGGCCAGCTCCAACCTGGCGCGATACGATGGTGTGCGGTACGGGTTTCGCGCGGGGGAGACGAAGGATCTGCTCGAGCAGTATCTGGCGACGCGTCAGCAGGGATTCGGCGCGGAGGTGAAGCGGCGCATCATGCTCGGGACCTATGCCCTGAGCGCCGGCTACTATGACGCCTACTACGGCAAGGCGCAGGCCGTGCGCACGCTGATCAAGCGGGACTTCGACGCGGCCTTCAAAGAGGTCGATGTGATCGTCACACCGGTGACGCCGACGCCCGCGTTCAAGATGGGGGAGAAGGTCTCCGACCCGTTGCAGATGTATCTGTCGGACATCTACACGATTTCCGTCAATCTGGCGGGGCTCCCGGCCGTTGCCCTGCCCTGTGGCTTGAGTTCGGCGGGTTTGCCGATCGGGATGCAAATCATCGGGCGCGCGTTTGAGGAAGAAATCATTTTGCGGACGGCCAATGCCTATGAGCAAGTGACGCCGTGGCATACCAAGCGCCCGAACGTGCGGTAACACTCGGCCGTCACACGGAGAGGGAGGCAAGTTATGAGCGGTCTTGAGATCGCAGCACTGATCGGGGCCGTCGCATTTGCGGCGCTCATCGCGTTTCTCGTGCCCACGCTCCTGCAACTGCGCAAGACGACGGAAGAATTGGCGCAGGTGCTGGGCAAGTTGAACGCGGAGCTGCCTACGTTGCTGGGCGAGTTGCGCACGATGGCACAGAACGTGAACACTTTGACCGATCGCGCCAAGAGCGGGGTCGAACACGCCTCAACGCTGCTGCACGCCGTCGGCGATGTGGGTGACACGGTCATGCAGGTCAACAATCTGGTGCGCGGCTCGAGTGGCTCGATGATGGGGAATATCATGAGTGTGATCGCCGGGTTCAGAGCGGCGTCATCGGTTGTGAAAGATCGGCTCCATTCACAAAGGGGGTGCTCCAATGGCGGATGATCGTGGGCCATCGACGGGCGCGGTGCTGTTGGCGTTTTTGACCGGGGCGACGATGGGCGCCGTGGCGGCGTTGTTCTTGGCGCCGAAGACGGGCGAAGAGACCCGCTCCCAGTTGCGCAACTATGCAAGGCGCGCGGAAGGCGAACTCCATGACCTGGCCGGCCGGGCCGGCGAGGCGTTCGAGGAAGTGACGCAGCGGGGGCGGAGCTTCGTAGAATCGCAGAAGTCCATCCTTGGCGAAGCGTTCCAGGCCGGTCGCGAAGCGATGCGGCGCGAGCGCGAGCGGTTTGAAGGGGACAAAGGCGGCGCGTGAACTACGAGGTTGTGATCGGGGTTGAAGTGCATGCGCAGTTACGCACGCGGTCGAAGCTGTTCTGCGGGTGCAGTACGGCGTTCGGCGCCCCGCCGAACTCGCAGGTGTGTCCCGTGTGCTTGGGGATGCCCGGCAGCTTGCCGGTGATCAACCGGTTGGCGGTCGAGATGGCCGTGCGCACCGGGATGGCCCTGGACTGCACCATCGGTCGGCCCAATCGCTTTGCGCGCAAGAACTATTTCTATCCCGATCTGCCGAAGGGCTACCAGATTTCGCAGTACGAGTCCCCGATCTGCGAGAACGGACACCTGGAGATTCGTGTGGGCGAGCAGCGCAAGACCGTCCGCATCCGGCGCGCGCACCTGGAGGAGGATGCGGGGAAAAATCTCCACGCGACGGGAACGCAGACGAGCCGAGTGGACCTGAATCGGGCTGGGACGCCGCTCTTGGAAATTGTGACCGAGCCGGACTTGAGTTCGGCCGACGAGGTCGTGGCGTATTTGAAGGCCCTGCGCGATGTGCTCATGTATCTTGACGTGTGCGACGGCAACATGGAGGAGGGGAGCTTCCGCTGCGAGCCGAACTTGTCGCTTCGCCCCAAGGGGAGGAAGGAGTTCGGGACGAAAGTCGAATTGAAGAACATCAACTCGTTCAAGTTCGTCAAGGATGCCGTGGACTACGAGATCAAGCGGCAGGCCAAAGTGCTGGACGAGGGCGGAACCATCCTGCAGGAGACGCGGCTCTGGGATCTCGATCGGGGACAAACGGCCGTCATGCGCAGCAAGGAAGAGGCGCACGACTATCGATACTTTCCCGACCCCGACTTGGTCCCGCTGCAGCTCGATCCGGCTTGGATCGACGAGGTGCGCCAGTCGCTGCCTGAAGCCCCCGCCGCCAAACAACAGCGTTTTGTTGCCGAGTATGGACTCCCAGACTACGATGCGGGAGTGCTGACGAGCACCAAAGCTCACGCGGACTATTTTGAAGCTTGCGTCAAACTGTTCCCCCACGCCAAGACCGTGAGCAATTGGGTGATGGGGGAAGTCTCGCGCGAGTGGAATCAGGCGGGTGTGTTGCCCGACGCCTCGGCCGTGTCGCCCGAGCGGCTGGCCGGTCTCCTGACGTTGGTAGAACAGGGGGCGGTGAGTTTAAAGGCGGCGCGCGAACTGTTCCCCGAGTTCTACGCGTCGGGGAAGACGGCGGAGCAGTTGATCCGGGAAAAAGGGCTGACGCAGGTGTCCGATGAAGGGGCGCTTGGTCAGATCATCGCGGATGTGTTGGCGAAGCATCCGGCCCAAGTGGAGCAATACAAGAGCGGCAAGGTGCAAGTGTTGGGTTTTCTGGTCGGACAAGTGATGAAGGCATCGGGAGGCAAGGCGAATCCCGGTAAGGTCAACGACTTGCTCAGGCAACAGTTGAGTGGATAACACGAGGCGCGTTGATGGCCTCAGGTGATGTGGTCATTCTGGATGAGGAGTGTGCCAGATGAGTGCGATTCAGGAGATTAAGGGGCGGCAGATTCTCGATTCACGCGGGAATC
>CAZCGF010000154.1:0-6493 GCA_964498115.1 uncultured Planctomycetaceae bacterium
TGCGGGCGTAATTCAGTGGTAGAATGCCAGCTTCCCAAGCTGGACGTCGTGGGTTCGAATCCCATCGCCCGCTATAGACTTATGAACGTTTCTGCCCTTCACTGGGGCGAGCTGTGTCCAAAGTTGTGTCCAATTCTCCGAAGTTGCCCGCTCAAAGCTCGCGTCGTCAACCGTTAGATAGTGGTCGCTTGCCGTCTCGTAGGACGACAAGCCTCCCCATGCCGCCACGACATTCGCGGGATATCGTGGGTTCACATCCTGCGCCCAATTCTTCCGAAGCGCGTAAACGGGCTTGGCGTACACGCCGACGCCCGCCCGCTTGCACAATGCCCGCAGGACTCGCCAGAAGTTCTTGATTGCCACCTGACCCTGCGGATTGACGTACACTAGTCCTTCATCCGCGTGCTTGAGAGCCGTCAATAACATGTCGTGAAGTTCACGGATAATCGGCATTTCGCGGGAGTCCTTCTCTTTCGGCGTCCATTCGTCGTAGGCGATGATGCGGAGTCGCAGCCGGTCCCAGTCAACATTTGACCACCGTAAGTTGAGGGCCTTGCCTCGTCGAAGACCTGCGAACAGCGTCAAGGCAGGCAGAAGCTGCCATGCCTCGCTAACCGATTCTTCCAACAGCTTGTGCGGGTCATCGACGGAGACGCACCGCCAGCCGATGGCCGAGAATCTGCTGGCCCGTGACTTCCAGCGCAGTGCGTCAAACCAGGTGTGGGGCAGCGACATTACGTACATTCCCACGGATGAAGGCTGGCTGTATCTGGCTACGACCCTGGATCTCTATTCGCGGCGGATCGTGGGCTGGTCGATGAGCGAGCGGATAACCCGTAATTTGGTGATCGACGCCTTGACGATGGCGGTCACCCAGCGGCATCCGCCGGCTGGGTTGATGCACCATTCGGATCGTAGCAGCGAGTATGCCAGTGCGGTTATTCAACGGATGCTGGCGGCACATGGCATGGTGCGCAGCATGAGTCGCAAGGGCGAAGTCTATGACAATGCGGTCATGGAGAGCTTCTACGCAACGCTGATACGCGAACTGGTCAGCTTTGTTCGCTACGCCCCGCGCGACGAGGCTCGAAACGCAATCTTTGAATCGATCGAATTGTTTTTTAATCGCCAACGGCTCCACTCGAGCCTGGACTATCGAAGCCCGACCGACTACGGAGCTGCGGCAGAGAAACTCTAAACCTCGTGTCCACTAGACCTGGAGAATCTCAAGTCCTCCCGAACAAATCGCCATATCCCGGGCCGTCATCGCCGAAGTGAACAGCCATTGAGCGGCGGCCTTCTGGACATAAATGCTTCGACGGTATCAAAGAAAGCTCTTTTATCAGCCATTGGAACTGTTCCGTGATCACATGAAACTGTTTCGACAATTCTGCAATGCAAACCGTCAAATCGCCTTGTAGATAGCAGCTCTCGTCCATTATCATCTTATTGTTCGCTGGTGCGAACCATTCCGGTTGATTGAAGGGGAATGGAATCAAGTCTCTTTTTCAGGAGAGGATCTCATGAGACGCTTTTCTGCAATCTTGTTGGTCGTCCTGCTGATGACGCCCGCAGCTAATGCTGTCATTGTCAGCGTCGACCCTTCGGGGGGTCCCTGGCTGGGTTTCATGAATGTCTTTGAACTGCCGGTCAACGGCGGTGGCTACGTATTTGGCAGCCCTTGGGCCCCGGCCGATCTCGTCGCCACGTTTGACGACCCCAACAACAAGCTCACACTTTCGCCCAACACAATCGGCGACGCCAGTCCCTTCTGGTACATCGGTGGCGGCGGCCCCGGCGCTCCCGGCAACAAGATCATGGAGGCCAACCTTTACCAGGAATACACCGACGTATTCAACGGACAGACGGTGACCTTCCAAGGCTCTGTGATTTCCAACTCCTTCACTTCGGCTCACACCGCAACGATCTTCATTCGCGACTTTGCTCCGGACTATTCTTCCTTTAATCAAACAGTGATTTCGCTCGTCCCCGGTCCGTTCAGCCTCAGCTTGAACGCCGATGCCGGTGCAGGCCGCCACGTTCAGTACGGCTTCCAGGTCAGTGGCGAGAATGTCTGGATCACCGACGTCGGTCCCTTTGGCAACGCCATGATCACCACGCCTGAACCCGGCACCCTGGCCCTTCTCGGCTTCGCTGGGCTTGCGATCTTCCGCCGCCGCCGCTAAGCCGGCCCAGGCACAATCAATCATCAACCCCGACCGCCGGTGCAAACGCCCGGCGGTCTTTTTTTGGCACACAGTTATCAAGTGAATCTATGGGGCGCTTGCCGCCAGCGCCATGCCAGACATGGCATCTAGTGCCGCTACCGGCCGAAAAGCCCCGGGAGGTGCAATCAGCTCCCGACCAACGCCCCGACAAATCCCGCCACATCAAGCCCATTCGCGATGCCTGAGTCGTCCATGTCTGCCCGCTCGCTGCCGCAACCGGGGTGCATTGCATCGAACGCCACCGCATCCAGGAGCGCTTCAACAAACAGCGGCACATCCGCCATCTCGACGACTTCATTGCAGTCCATGTCGCCCGCGATCCCGCCCGGCACGATCGCCGCCCCCCCGCCAATCAGGCACACGTCATCGATCTGAATGTTCGTGATTGGCCCGGTGGTGCCCAGCAGCTCGAACAACTGACCCACCTGCGAAAGATCGACCGTGTCGGCGATGTCCGCCATCGGAATCTCGACCACGTGCCACTGCCCATCACGCACGAACCCGTACGGGTCGCTTCCGTTCATGAACTTGATCCACTTCTGCCCGATGTCGTTCACGTTCCCGCTCTTCATCCCGATGTGAAACGTCACCGTCGAGGTGGTCTTCATCGCAAATCGCAGCTTGCTCTCCGGGTAGCGAAACGCCGTCAAGTTGTGCTTGACATTCGGCGTAAAGGCCGCGCCGAACCAGACAGGCCCCGGCGTCGACATCAGCGCCAGACTGCTCAACCCCTCGTACGGCGGCGGCATGCCCGGCATGGGAATCAGCGTCCCCTCCCACACGAAGAAGTTGCCCTCGACCCCGAGGCCGAACTCTCCCGCCGTCTTATGGGCGAGCGTCTCGGTGAAAATGCCGTAACTACCGTTCTGCGGCGTCGGTCGCGGCACGCTCGGCGTCCAATAGATGTTATCGATCGAGAAGTTCACCGCGCTCGCCGGGGGCTGGCCACGCACCATGAAGATCTGCTTGATCGTGGTGAAGTCGATGTTGGCGAACCGGTTGAGCGGAATGACCACCTCGTGCCAGTTGCCGTCGCGGATCAGGCCGAAGTTCTCCGGCGCGCCATTGGCCAGATCGAGCCAACCCTCGCCCGCCGCCGAGCTGGCGATACCGAATCCGATTGTGTGGGTGCTCGTCGTCTTGAAGTGAAAGTGCAGGTGCCCATCGGAGTAGTTGCTCATGTTCCGGTCCGACAGGCAGAACGCCCCCATGCCGAACCAGTTGCCCGCCGCTGCGTTGAACGACCACGCCTCCGATCCTTCGTACGGCGTCGGCGGGACGCTCGTCAGATTATTCCAGATGTACAGCTCCGCGTCGGTGCCGTAGGTGATGGCGTTATTCACGGGCGTCGTCTCGGTGAACACGCCGAAGCTGCCCGACTCCGCCTCATCTTCGCCGTAATAAAGCTCGGTGTACGGGTTGTCGTACAGCCGAATCCAGTCTACCTCCAGCCGGGCGGGCATCGGCGCCGTGATCTGCGCCGGATCGGTGATCTGAACGAAGTTGATTCCGCCCACGGCCAGGTTCACCAGGATGAAGAACGGGCGGTGAAACTCCTCCAGCGAGTTTGCCTCCACCGTGCTGATGTCGATCGCCCAGAACTGCACGCCATCCAGCGAAGCGGTGATTAGCGACGGCGTCCACGACACCGAGTACGTATGAAAGGTCCCGTTCAGGCCCGCGGCGGCAGTGGTGTTGCCGCTGAAGCCCGCGTAGGAACCCATGAAATCCCAATGGGCCGCGGCCGAGACTTTGCGGTTCACAGTGCCCGCGGCGATCGCGGCGGCGTCTCCCATCTCCAGGATGTCGATCTCCCCGCAAGAGGGCCACACGTTCTGCCCGAAGTTGCGGCCGAGCAGCCAGAAGGCCGGCCACAGCCCGTTCTGCAGGTTCGGCACTTTGATCCGCGCCTGCAGCGTGCCGTACTTGAAGGCGAATCGCCCGTGCGTCTTGAGCCGCGCCGAGGTAAATGCCTTGCCCTCGTAGCTCTCGCGAAGCGCCGTGATGACCAGCGCTCCGCTTTCAATCCGGGCATTCTCCGGTCGGGCGGTGTAGTACTGCAGCTCGGCGTTACCAAAGCCGCTGCCGCCGACGTCGTAGGTCCAAGTGCTGGTGTCGATCGCCGGGCCGTCGAACTCCTCCGACCAGACGAGATTCTGTGCAATTGCAACCGGTGCGATCAAGAGCACGATGGCGATCGAGAACATGGTCGTTGAAATTCGGAGACTCAGCATGATGACACAATTCCTGTCGATGCGTGGTTGAGTGATTCAGAGCAATCATTGCTCTGCTTACAGCCTAGCGAACATCGCTCTCGGATTACAACCTCTGAAACTGTTGCATTCGTGAGTTGGGGCTGAGTTACGGATTGACACCAATTCGCGACATCCTTCGAGCCCCCTATTCGAGGTTGCGAACGAGGATTGGAACGTTTGCAGTTCCGGCGTTGCCGTGTCCATCGAGCGCATAGATAAAAATGCGAAATGCCCCGGGGTTGTCGGGACATCGGATAACGGCATTCGCCCCGTCTTGAGATACGATCGCTTCAGGGATCATGGAAGGCACCTTCTCAGGATCGCCGCCGGAACGCTTGTCGGTCGAAGCGCGTCGCAATTCCCATTTGAAAGTGAGTTTGTCGCCGTCAGGGTCGCGGCACTGGACTTTGCAGTTCATTTCGGTTCCCGGGCGAAATACAAGCTCTAAAGCCGTTTGCTTTTTTCCCGAGGATGATTGAGTGCGCACATTCAAGCCCGTGACCTTCGGGCAGCGGTTCTTGGGCCATTTTCCAGACCATGAGTAAGTCATGGCATCGACCGTCGGCGTCCGTTCTCCCGTGGACAGAAACATTCCAAACCATGTATGAGTGTGTTCCTGCTTTTGGCCCCAGAGGAATGCGTAGGATCCAAGGCACTCATGCGGAAAGCCGCGCACGATTGTCTTGTAGGCGGCCAGATAGGATTGCTCTTTTTCGCTGCTTGATGGCTCGATCTCTTCTTCCCAGGAAGTTTTCGCGACCTGCCACCAGCCTGTCGGGCCGAATTCGGTCAGGACGAATGGACGGGAAAGTTTGTTCTTCCGGAGGTCCGCCGCGAGGCTCGAAAGGTCGCCGTATGCATTGATTCCCAGCACGTCGACGTCTGGACAGAACTCCTTGAAATGCCCCAGTTTTTCTCCACCTCCCGCGATGACAGTCATGACCGGATGATTGGGGTCCTCTTTCTTGACCATGGCGGCCAGGACATTGACCTCTTTCCAAACAGCCGGGTCTCGACCGTCGCCTTCCATCTCGTTTCCGATGCCCCACATGAGTAGCGCGGGATGGTCCTTGTACTTTTTGACGGCCACTGTGACTTGAACGCGCTGCGCCGCTACTGATTCCGGGTCATCGTATCTGAAGCCGTGACGTTCATGGCCCAGCCACAGACCCAGCGTCACAGTCAGTCCCGCGTCCTGGGCGTCATCGAGGCACTTGCCCATGTTCTCAGCGTGCCATGTTCGCACCGAGTTCCCGCCGGCAATCACAAGCTCGGCCATGCGCGTGTGGCCGCCTGCACCCTTTATCAAGTAAGGCTGCCCGTTTCGAACGAGTTGAAAGCCCTTTGGCGTGGTCTCAATCCTTACGACTGAGACGTCCGTGGTCGCCGAAATGAGGATGGCGGTGATTAAGAGTGCAGCTTGCATGACCAATTCCGGCTCCCAGAAACTACGGCTGAGACTCGAAATGCAAACTTGTCGATTCTGCCGGTCCGCTCAATTCGCGGCGACAAGTTCGAATTCAGCCCCCAATTCACTTTCAGAGTTTGGGCCGACCCAGACCTTGAACATGCCGGGTTCCACAACGTAGTTCATTTCGGCGTCGTAGAATCCAAGATTCTGCAGCGGCACAATGAAGTTCAGTTCTCGCGTTTCACCCGGGTCCAATTCGATTCGGGAAAACGCCTTCAATTCGCGAACCGGACGAGTCATGGACGCGACCAGATCTCGCACATAGAGCTGGGCCACTTCCGCGCCTCGTCGATTTCCCGTGTTGGTGATCTTAAGAGCGACTTCAAGGTTGCCGGGGAGCTGGACGCTCGTTCTTGCGAGGCGGAGTTCATCGTACTTGAAGGTTGTATAGGAAAGGCCGAAGCCAAATGAGTAGAGGGGTGTCCACGGCACGTCCAGATATTTGGAGGTGTACTTTTCCGACGTGGGAGGACGCCCCGTGTTCTTGTGGCTGTAATAAATGGGCACTTGCCCGACATTACGCGGAATGGTGACGGGCA
>CAZCGF010000154.1:6593-10456 GCA_964498115.1 uncultured Planctomycetaceae bacterium
GAGGGACTAGCTCGGAAGGTTTGCCGATTACGGCCCAGGTGCCGAGGGCCTCACGATGGTCATCAGCCAAGGGACCGATCACAGCGATCGAGGCCACCGTTTCCTTTAGTGGAAGCAGGTCATTCTCGTTCTTCAGGAGCACGATGGACTGACGAGCGATTTCGCGTGCTACTTTTCGATGGCGATCCGACAGTAGCAGTTTTTCTCGCGACGGGTCCGAGTAGGGATGATCGAAGAGCCCGAGTGCATATTTCATGCGAAGGACGTGGCGGACAGCATTATCAATAGTCGATTCAGGTATTCTGCCGCTCTTGACCGCTTGTCCGAGGTGGGAGATGTAGGAACTCGACGACATGTCCATGTCAACGCCGGCGGAAATCGCCTTTACGGCGGCATCAGCGTTATCTACTGCAAAGCCGTGGTTCACCATTTCCGTGATGCTGGTCCAATCGCTGACGACAAGACCGCCAAAATGCCACTGATCTCTCAGGATACGCTTGAGCGTGTCTCTGTTTCCACTGGCCGGTATGCCGTTTACCTCATTGAACGCACTCATCATGGATCCAACTCCCGCCTCCACTGCGGATCGAAAAGCAGGAAGGTGAATCTCGTGCAACGATTGAGGAGATATGTCGGCAACGTTGTAGTCCCGCCCGCCCTCGGCGACACCGTATCCAACGAAGTGCTTGGCGCAGGCCATCACGCTTTCGTTGGAGGCAAGACTCTGCCCTTGAAAACCGCGAACTCGGGCAGCGGCGATTTGGGATACCAGAAAGGGGTCTTCTCCAGCGCCCTCGGCGATGCGCCCCCACCGGGGGTCCCGCGTTACATCCACCATCGGCGCAAAGGTCCAGTTGGTGCCGGCGGCACGGGCCTCGACCGCCGCAACACGAGCAGTCTCCTCGATCAACTGCAGATTCCAACTGCAGGCCTCGGCGAGCGGGATCGGGAAAATGGTGTGGTACCCGTGGATTACGTCGTTGCCGATCAGGAGTGGGATTTTGTTTCGAGACTGCTCGACAGCGGCCTGCTGCAATCGGTTGGTGTACTCGGCCCCGTGTGCGCCCAGAAATGCGCCACACTTTCCTGAGCGGGCAAGGGCCGCGAGTCCTTCCTCGCTATCTTTCCGCACGCCCGGGTTGCCGTCCTCGGATTGCCCACCCCACTGAAGCGTCAGTTGTCCGAGCTTCTCCTCGAGCGTCATCTGACCAATCAGAGAGTTGATGCGACCTTCCCATTTGTTCCATTGCGGAGGCGTGTTCTCCGCGTGCGGACCACAGGCTCCGGAGACGAGCAAGTTGGCCAAGGCGATCAAGGCGACCGTGCCTCGCATCCTATTCTCCGAAGACTTGAACGCGCGAAGTAAGAGGCGATGCGTAATGATGACCATTCTCCAAGGAGTTCAACAAGATCAGGCAAATGGAGTGTAACATGGTACGGACGACGTTTGTAGGCGTCGTCCACACCGATGAAACAGTTTCGCTTCGCGTTTGTGCTGGTCGGAGGGGCAACTTGGTGTTATGAGCCGAATGTCCGTTCAGGTTTCTGCCGTGGTCGACTGGACTTTCAGTACCTGATCCGTGTTCAATGACTGCTAACAGCATAAGCGGCTCGGGAGTAGTCAGATATGGACTGCAGCATCTAAGGCACTGCGGCCCCAAGAGCCGGGCCGCCAGGGAGATCTACGATGAACCAGCCAGAATTCCTAAAAGAACAGTTTCTCTCGCTACGAAGAGAGATCGAGGCACGCCAGGCGAGGATCTTCTGGACCGTTGTGATTGGGCTGCTCGGAATGCCGACCTTGACCTATCTCGCCAAGGACGCCGATACACTCGCGTGGTTGGCAATCCCCTTCCTGATGCTTGTAATCATTATTCTGTTTCTTACCGAACAAAACGCCATGATGCGATGTGGCAGGTTCATTCGCGAGAAATTGGAAAACCATCCCGACCTCGAGCCGGGATGGGAATCTTGGCTTGAATCACGATTGGAATATCGCGTGATGGAGCGAAATTTCATCGGATGCTTCATCGTGATCTTCTTTCTTTATTACTTTCTCGCAATCGGAATGGCGCTTTATCGCCTGTGGGCCGAAGTGCTTAGTGACCCGTCAGGTCACTTTCGCTATTGGCTGTACGGCGCCCTTGTTGCGTACGCGATTGGCGCGCTATGGGCGATCCTCAACCTCGTTCATCACTGGCGGTTCGCAACAAGTACGTCATCAAGCGTGAATCCGGACGTGCCCGAGAATCGTTGATACGACTCGCAATGACTTCCATACGGGCGCGCTTTGCGCGCAACGAGTCAGCACAATTAACCGTGCAAAGTCTTCAGAACGGCCGAGACCGGCTCCGGAACTGTGGCGTTCCTGAACCGATTTTTCATCGCTTCGCCATCTAGATAGCTGATTTGCAAGTTCGGTAAAACGTTTCATCTCTTTGGCTCGGGAATTGCTAGTGCTGTCAGCAAGCAAACGGAACGGTAAAGGCCCGAAAAAGGATTGACCCAGACGCCTCGGTGTGCTATTTTGTGCTCGTATGAAACTGTTTCTGAGACTTTTCCTGAATCAGTGAAACGGGCACTCGGAGAGCCGGGCAATGGCATCCGTCAGACAGATCGCTGAAGTCGCCGGTGTATCGATCACCACGGTTTCTCGTGCCCTTAATAACGACCCATCTGTTCACCCTCGCACCCGAGAACAAATTCTGGCGGTCGCCAACAGCAGTGGGTATGCGCCGCACGTCGGCCGGCGAGTGACCACTCAAATCGGATTTGCATACACACAGGAAATGACGCTCGCACATCCCTACGACGCCGCCGTTCTCGAAGGCGTAGTACGTGGGTTGAATGAGTGCCACTTTGACCTTGTTATCTTGAACATGGAGCGAGACAAGCGCTCAACTGAGACCCATACACAGTTCTTCATGCGACGTGGCGTTCGCGGCGTCATACTGCGCACCATGGCAGCCACCAGAGACGTCTGTCAGACCATAGCCAACGAAGGATTCCCTCATGTCGTAGTCAGCGAACGCTTTGAATCAGCGAACGTCAATTGCATCGACTGCGATTCTAGCGGTGATAGTCGGCGAGCCGTTGAGTATTTGATCGCACTCGGGCACCGTAGAATCGCATTCGCAATGCACAATGTTCCCGATCGCGACCACCTCGACCGCTTTGAGGGCTACAAACTTGCGCTTTCCGACCACGGCATCCCCCTCTTGGAGGATCTTGTTTTCAGGCAACCGTTTACGCTGGCCGGTGGCGCGACGGTCATTGACATGATCATGAGCGCGTCCGATCGCCCCACGGCTGTTTTTTGCGCAGATCCCATGCTCGGGGCGGGCGCCGTAAAAAGGGCCCACGCCCTGGGCTTGAGAATCCCGGGTGATTTGTCAATCGTCGGATTCGACGATACGGATATGCGGTTTGCAGTTCACCCAACCTTGACCGCGGTATGTCAAGATGCCCGAGCACTCGGGCACGAAGCTTCTCGCTGGCTCGCGCGAATGCTCTCGGGCGGGACCGAGAAGAGTTTTCAAAAGACCGTCACGACCTTCTTCGAGATCAATGAATCAACCAGTTCGGTAGGACGTCCATCGGTTTCCGATGATTCGAGCGCCAACCGGCTTCGCATGCCGAAACGAGAGGCCACCCAGCGAGCTCTTTTGCGGACCAGGTCACAATCCGGCAGGCGGCAAATAGTGAGAGCCAAACCTCGATAGAGGAGCAGATACTCATGAAAACGTGGCAAGACCAAAGGCCAGCAGTATTCCGGGGTGTCGTGCGTGCTTCCCGGGCGTTTACATTAATCGAGCTTCTTGTTGCAGTCTCCATAATCTCACTCCTCATTGCGATTCTCGTCC
>CAZCGF010000155.1:0-10386 GCA_964498115.1 uncultured Planctomycetaceae bacterium
TTCTTCTGCGACCGCGGCGTGCCCGGCAGGGCGTGAACGTGGATCATGCCGACCAATGCGGGTCGCGAAAGTGAGGCCAGAAAGCCCAGACCGTGTGATGACATAATTGGAAGGAATCCTTTTACTGGTTTGCCTGACGGGCCTCACTCAAACTGCCCGGCGAGCGTCCGAACTCTCATCCGCACCGGGTAGCGCCCGCATGTTGGCGTCGATTCTGCCCAGCGTTCCCAATTCGCGGGCCGCATCGGCAGCGCCGAGTTCCTTGAGCCTTCTCGCGCCGGGCTCCGTTCTGCTTGACCAGTTGCCGATCGCCTTGTTGTAAGCATCGGCCGCCTTTTCGAGACCGATTCGGATGCCGTCGAGGTGATTCACAAACACGCAAAGCCGGTCGTAAAGCTCGCGACCCGCCTCGGCGATCTGCTCGGCGTTTTCCGCGACCTGCTGCTGTTGCCATCCGTGTCGCACCGCGAGCAGCAGGGCGATCAACGTCGTCGGCGATGCCAGCAGCACACCCTGTTCGACGCCGTCGGTGAGCAGGTCGCGATCCTGAGCCAGCGCCGCCGCGAAGAATGCTTCGCCCGGCATGAACATCACGACAAATTCCGGCGCCGGCGAGAACTGCTTCCAGTATTCCTTGCCGCCCAGGCTCTTGAGCGTCCCGCGAACGCTTGCGGCGAATCGCGCCAGTTGACGCTCGCGCTCGGCATCGTCCGTCGCCGCCGCCGCGTCGAGATACGAAGCCGTGTTCACCTTGGAATCGACGGCCAGACTTCTCCCGCCGGGCAGTTGAACGACCAAGTCCGGCCGCTGACCGCCGTCCAGCGCCGTCTGAGTGACGAAGTCGCAGTGCTCGACCAGCCCGCACAATTCGACGATGCGTTGAAGCGTGACCTCGCCCCATTTCCCCTTGGCCCCGCTCTGCCGCAGCGCGGAGACAAGCTGGCTCGTCTCGCTGGAAAGCCGGTCGCTGCGCTGCGACAAGGCCTCCAGTTTTTCATTCATGCCGCCGTATGCTTCCTGGCGAATTTTCTCCAGTGCCTTGACCTGAAGCTCGTATCGCTCGAGCTGCTCTCGGATCGGCTTGAACTTCGCCTCCGCCAGCGTGATGAATTGTTCGTTGTTACTCTTGAGCGCCTGGGCGGAAACGGCGGCGAATGCCTCCTTCGCCTTCTTTTCCATTTCCTCGATCTGTCGCCGCTGCTCGGCAAAATGCTCTCGCGCGGATTCGAGTCGCGCCCGCGCATCAGCGCCCGCGACCTTCTCCGCATCCAGAATGGCCCGCGCTTCGACAAGTTCCTTTTCTCTCGCCGCGATCTGCCCGCGCAGCTCGGCAACGGTGGCGCCAAGCCCGGCCGCTTCTCCCATTCGTTCGGAAAGCTCCGCCTTCGACGCCTGCCGGCCGCGCATGATGCCGACCATGCCGCCGATGACGGCGCCGATAATAAGTCCAATGATCAGCCAGATGACATCGCCCATGACTAGCTCGATTCGCGACGACATGGTCGAGCGGCATAGCCCTGCCCGCGACCACATGGCCCTAATCCAAGGTGCTCCCTTTTAAGGATACCGGTTTTCCCCGCCATTCGCACGAATTGAACTTTTGATGTCCACCTGTCGAGCGGTAGAATGAAAGTTGTTCAACTCCTCACAGTTCGGCGACGAGGCAAGGGCAATACCAATGAAAACTCAGAAGCTCGAAATGGGCGGCATGGATATGAACCGGGTATCAAGTTGGCTCGGCTTCGCCTTGGGTTGTCTCCTGTTCATTATCTCGAGCGCCAACGATGCACTTGCCGTTCCGCCTCCCTTGCCATCGGGCTGTCCCAGCAGGCTGGTTGAACTGACAAATGCGAATGCGATTGTCATCCCCACGGGTCCGGGCGTCATTTCATCGCAGATCAATGCCACCGGGCTAAAGGGCTTTATCTGGGACATAGACGTCGTCACCTCGATCACCCACCTGCGACCGACAGACCTCGACATTACGCTGACGTCTCCATTTGGAAACGTCATGACGCTTTCCACCGACAACGGCGGCGGTTTCGACAACGTCTATAGCCTCACCGTGTGGGACGAGCAGGCCAACCCAGGCGGACAGGTGCCATATGCGACAGGTTTTAACGACGGAATGGTTACGGACCATCAATACATGAACAACGTCATTGCTTCGCCGCTGACGCCTGAGGAGGGGTTCGCATTGGCGACATTGTTCGGTTCATTTTTTCTTGGAGGAGGCGATGGAACGTGGACGCTCACGATTTCCGATGACACTGCCGGCGAGGGTGGTACGCTGAATAATTGGGGCCTGCGTTTTACAATCATTGATGCGTTCCCCGATTTCAATCTTGTGCCGATCACGGTGGACAACAACACGTCCCAGGTAATTCCGATGGCCGGCACGCCGACCATCACCTCTGCGATTTCTGTTCCTTCCATCTACCCTGGAGTGGTGATGTTCTTGACCGTTGATCTCGACATTACACATACCGCATGCGGCAACCTGGACATGACCCTTCAATCTCCGGCAGGAACCGTGGTCACGCTGACGACCGACAACGGCGGATCATTGGATAATCTCTTCCATGGCACCAGTTTCTCCGATACGGCTGACTTTGATGGGGCGGTTCCATATGTAAACAACGACGAAATGGTCACAGACCACCCCTATGTCAACAACGTAACGCCGTTTTCCCTTGTGCCGGAGGAGCCATTGGCTGCTTTCAGGGGTGAGCCCGTGGGCGGCACCTGGATTCTGACGATTTATGACGACACGAACGGCGATGGCGGTATGTTGAATTCATGGCAGATAGAGTTCTCGACATTTCAATACACCGACGCCGACGCTGACGGCGCCGCCGATGATTGCGATAATTGCCCGCAAATCGCCAACCCCGGCCAGGAAGACGGCGACGGCGACGGTCTTGGCGACGCATGCGATAGCCTCCCCAACCTGAGCCGACACGACGCTTTCGGCTACCACGTGATCGATTCCAACACAGCCCACGGGCCGCCATTCCAGTGGATCGAAATCGGCCCCACCGGCGCCGTTGCCACATTCGCCTCCGGCGTTGCAGGTCCGTTGCCGATTGGTTTTCCGTTCTCGTTTTACGGCACGACTGAAACGAATGCCTGGATCGAGGACGACGGTTGGCTCCACCTCAGCGACCTTGGTCCGGTGTCGGCGGGTGGCATTCCTTTGCCGAGTTGCCCATTCCCAAGCACCTTGAGCGAGGGCAGCCTGGTTGCAGCCTATTGGGGCAACCTGGATCCCATGGCGTTCATGCCCAACGGCGTGGCATATTCGCAGTCATTTCCCGCCGGCCAGTGCCCCTACGGCGGCTATCCGGGCGCATGCTTTATCGCCGAATGGAAAGGATTCTTCGAGAACGGTCTGTTAGGTCCCACCACCAGCGATCACACCTTCGAGGTCATCCTCTTCGATAACGGCGACATCCTGGTGCAGATCCTCGATGCCGGTAACACATTCGGCGCCCGAAGCGCCATTGGAATCGAAAAGGAAAACGAGCTCGACGGCCTGAGCTACGCCTGCAACGGCGATCGCGTCATCACGGATAACCTCGCTGTTCTCTTCTTCCTTGATACGCAGGATCAGGACGGCATTCCCGCCCGCTTCGACAATTGCCCGGCCATCTTCAACCCCGATCAACTCGACAGCGACGGCAATGGTGTCGGCGACGTCTGTCCTGCCGCGCCGCCGCCCGGCGGTCAGGCTGTCCCCGGTTGCTGCGGCGCCGGCTTCCCGACGGTGGCCCTGTCCATGTTCCCGCTCTGGCTGGCCTATCGAGGGGTTCGCCAGCGGCGCAGGCTAAGCTAAAGTAAACCGCTCGGCTGCTTGTAGCGCTCCTTCACATTCCCTATCATGGTCGGTCTTGCATTGTCGGTCGCGAGGGTTGCCCGCTGCGAGGCGAGTCCGCCGCACTTTGCACCGTCCAAGAGTCATCCCGTAATCGCGTCGTTGAGGAGTTTGCTCTCATGGCTGATCTGGTTCCTGTTCATGGTGGTCTTGCCGCACCGGTCGATCGCACCGTCCCCGCCGATCGAATCGACGTCTTCAAAAAGGCCGCCGCGGCCATGCCGGTCATTCGCATCGACGACGCGGATCTGTCCAGTCTGTACCGCTTTGGTGACGGCGGCCTCTCGCCGCTGACCGGCCCGATGAACAGCGAGCAGTGGAACCGGAGCCTCGATCACGGCGTCGTCCAGCGCGACGGCAAGAACTACGCATGGACCATCCCGATCTCATTTCCAATAACGAACGATGAGGCCGCCTCAATCAAGCCCGGCGTCAAAGCCCAGCTTCAAAACGCGCGCGGCGAGTTCGTCGGCATGATCGGCGTCAACGACGTCTTCCCCTACGACAAGGCGAAGTACATCAAGGGCGTCTACCAGACCGAGCGGACCGATCATCCCGGCGGCAAGATGGTGATGAGCGACGCGCGCGAGATGCTCGTCGGCGGCGATGTCGACGTCCTGCCGCAGCCCGTTCATCCGGACTACGGTCAGTTTGTCCTCCGGCCGACCGAGACGCGAAAGCTCTTCGCCCAAAAGGGCTGGACGCGCGTCGTTGCGTTTCAGACGCGAAACCCGCTGCACCGGGCTCATGAGTACGCCCTCGTCTATGGGTTGGAGCAGCTCGTCCGCCAGTGCGACACGGCCGGGGCGGTGTTGAACCCGCTCATCGGCGAAACCAAGAGCGACGACGTCGACGCGGCCACGCGCATGCGAACCTATCGCGCCCTCATCGAGGACAAGGCCCTCGGCCAGGGCGACAGCGACGAAAAGCTCTGGGCCACCAAGTCCTACAAATTGACTGATCGCGTCATCCTGCTCGGCCTGGACATCAAGATGTTCTACGGAGGCCCCAAGGAAGCGGTCATGCACGGCGTCTATCGCCAGAACTACGGCTTTACCGACATCGTCATCGGCCGCAAGCACGCCGACGCGCCCTACGACGACGGCAAGGACATCTGGGATGGCCTCGCCGCCCAGCGCATCTTCGACAGTCTGCCGGGCGAGCTGCACATCAAGCCGGTCAAGGTCGGCTTCGCCGCTTACTACGAGTCAGTCGGCCGCGTCGACCTCGTCGAAAACCACGCCGACGAAAAGCCCGTCTCCATCAGCGGCCGCGAAGTCCGCGAACAGCTCATCGCCGGCAAGATGCCCGACCCGCGCATCATGCGGCCCGAGACGGCGAAGATTTTGATTGAGAAGATGCACAAGTAGACTGCGTCTTTTGCGAACCAAGATTGAGCCCGGCGACCAGGATTCCTCGACTACGAGATTTCGTCCATCCGGACTCGGCTGTCAGGGAAATTGGCTCGGCAATGAGGCCAAAACCCAAGAAAACCAGTTGATTCGCGGTGGTTGACAGGTATCCAGCGACTTCGCTAGACTCGCCGATCCGGCAGGGCTCGACCCATACCGGAATGTAGTGGCGGAAGCGATTTCGCCCTTTTTTTGTCCCAGACTTCGTACCTTTTGGCACAAAGTCCGATGGAGGATCCCCCACAGTCGCCGGACCCGAACAATCAGATGGGGCTCCTGGCGAAGGGGATGAAATACGCCGGAGTGGCCACGCAGTTCGCGGTCACGCTCGGCGTCTTCGGATACATCGGACTCAGCGCGGACCAAAAGTATGCGTGCGATCCCTGGGGCGTGCTGACCGGTATCCTCCTCGGCATGGGGCTGGGTATCTGGTCCATGCTGAAGCAGTTGGAAAAGCTGGACAAGATGAAGTAGTTCGGAGCAAACCGACCCCGTGAAACTCGTGGCCGCCTGTATCCTTTGCCTGCTCGCTGCGACCGCCGGCGCATACCTGATCGGTTACACACCGACCCTGTCGCGCTGGGGTGAAGAGGGAATCCGCAGCATGAACGCCGTCGGCACGATCTGTCTCGCTGCCGCCATTGTGGCATTCATGCCGCTTGTCGTCGTCTCGATCCATCGCCCGGCCTACATCGGCCAGGTCGCCTTGGCCGGCACCGTCCTTCGCCTCCTGCTCACCATGGCCGCCGGCGGCATCTATCAGACGATGGCCAAGCCCCAGATGGAATCGTTCCTCCTGTGGGCCGTCATCTTTTATTGCTTACTACTCACCGTTGAGACGGGCTTCGGCGTGTTGCTCGTGAAGAAGTACTACCGCTCGTCGGCCGATTATCGAGGTACCCCCGCGTGAATTCGCTTCTCCTCGCATCCCACGACGCCCTGGACCACGTCCTGCCGCACCGTTTCGGCAAGCCGCTGTTCCATTGGAACGTGAACTGGACGTCCCCGCTCGATATCGTCTCCTTCTCGCCGCACAACACCTATTTCACCAACCAGATTCTGATGACCATCGTCGCGGCGGTCATCATGCTGCTCATCTTCCCGATGATCGGTCAGCGGTATAAGGCCATGATCGCCGGCGGACCCGAGCGCAGCGTCCCCACGGGCTTTACGAATCTGCTCGAAGCGATGATGCAGTTCATCCGCAACGACGTTGCCCGGCCGGTCCTCGCCGACAAGACCGATCGCTTCCTGCCGTTCCTTTGGACGGTCTTCTTCTACATTTTGATCTGCAACCTGCTCGGCATGATCCCGCTCGACTCGATCATTTATCTGATCAGCAACGGCAAGCTCCAGCACATCGGCGGCACCGCAACCGGCAACATCATGATCACCGCTGGCCTCGCCCTGTGCGCCTTCCTGATGATCCACTTCTCCGGCGCGAAGGAGGTCTATTCCGCCCTCGTCGACGGAACCTACGGCCACCATCACCACGAAGAGCACGGCCACGACGAGGGGCATGGTCACGGCCATCACGATCATCATCACGCCCACGGCGGCATGAGCCCGCCCGCCGCGGCGATCGCGGCCCCGATTCTCTATGTTTGGAATTTCGCCCCGCACGTGTTCAAGCCCGCTCATACGAAGGGCCCCGCCGATCTGTTCCTTTGGACTCTCGACATCATCATGTGGGCCATCCTGCTGGCTCTTGAGGCCATCGGCGCCGTCATCAAGCCCTTCGCCCTTGCCATTCGTCTCTTCGCCAACATGGTCGCCGGGCACGTCGTCCTCGCGTCCATCCTCGGATTGATCTTCGCGTTCGAAGGCTCCGTCAGCATGAACTACGGCATGGGCGTCATCAGCTCGCTCGGCGCCGCCGCATTGAGCTGTCTGGAATTGTTCGTGTGTTTCCTTCAGGCGTATGTTTTCGTCTTTCTGACCACGCTCTTCATCGGTGCGTCGGTCTCGCCGGAGCATTAGTCGCCGAAGCATGAAATGACATCGTTCGCCATCCCGCGAACGTTCAACAAACTGAGGTTGGGGCAGCCGACGCCCTGGCCGTTAATTGACCAATGTCGGCGAAAGTTTTGCAGCGGCCTTTCGGGGCCGCAAACGTAAGGAGTTTGGATCATGATGGACTTGATTGCACAGGGAACCCAACTCATGGGTGACAAGGGCCTCGTCGCCCTCGGCGCCGGGCTCGGCGCAGGCATCGTCACGCTGGGCGCTGCCAAGGGCATCGGCCACCTCGCCGGTGAGGCAATGGGCGGCATCGCTCGACAGCCCGAAGCCGGCGGCCGCATCTTCACCTCGCTCATCATCGCGGCGGCGCTGATCGAAGGCTTCACCTTCTTCGCGCTCGTCGTCTGCAACGGAATCATGGGCAAGATCTAGACACTAGAGATTACACCGGGAATCAGGACACGATCATGCGACCAAGAACGACTTTGAGCCTGCTCTGTCTGCTGCTGGCGTTTGCCTTCTCAGCCGTCAGCGCGATGGGCAGCGATACGGCCCCCGCCCACGGCGACGCACCCGCGGCCGCCTCTCACGAGGATGCCGGTCACGGTGACGACGCCCACGGCGCGGATAAGCCCACTCTGCTTCAATGGGATTTCGGCTCGGCCTTCTGGTCGGTGATCGTGTTCGTGATTCTCCTCGTGGTTCTCCGTGCCACGGCGTGGAAGCCGATTCTCACCGGCCTCCAACAGCGGGAGAGCTTCATCTCCGAGTCGCTCGCCAAGGCGAAGCACGAACGACAGGAGAGCGAAAAGCTCCTCGCCGAGTACACCAGAAAGTTAAGCGAGGCCCGGCACGAAGCCTCCGCCATCGTCGACGAAGGTCGCCGCGATGCCGAGGAAGTTCGCAAACGCGTCCATGCCGAGGCGAAGACCGAGGCCGATGCGATTGTTGCCCGTGCCCGCCGCGACATCCAGATGGCCACCGACGACGCCATCAAGCGTCTTCAGGATCAGTCGATCATGCTCGCGTCGAGCATGGCCTCCAAGATTGTGCGCAAGGAATTGACCGCCGGCGACCATCAGCGACTCCTCCAGGAATCGCTCGCGGAACTGGGTCAGGCGAATAACTGACAAACAGGAATTCATCCGAAAGGTTGATCGACGGCGTCTGTCGTCGAGACCGGCCTGAGACACACGAATATGGCATCAGAGTTTGATATCTCCCAGGCAGCCGCGTCGATCTACGCGGACAGTTTGTTGCAACTGGCCGACGAGGCCAAGCAGGCCGAGGCCATCGGCGCCGAGTTGGCCGATCTCGCTTCCCTGTGGAAGAGCGAGCCCGCCTTCGCTTCGATGATGCGCTCAGCGGCCATCGACGACGACGCCCGCCGCGAGAGCCTCCGAAAGATATTCACCGGCAAGCTCAACCCGCTCACGTTGAATCTGCTGCTCGTCCTCAACGAGCGCGGTCGGGCGATGATCCTGCCCGCCGTCTGCGACGCCTATCGTCGCCAGCTTGCCGCGAAGATGAATCAGCAAACGGTCAATGTGACCACCGCCGTCCCGCTTGATGACGCCCAGCGCAAACAGCTCGCCGCCGAGGTTCGCCGGCTCAGCGGGAAGGACGCCGTCTTTTTCGAGAAAGTCGAGCCCGATCTCCTCGGCGGAATGACCGTCCAGATCGGCGATCGGTTGTACGACACCTCGGTTCGCCGGCGCCTACGCAGGCTTCGCGGCGAACTCTTGGCATCCGTGGAAAGAACACTGCTTCAGGGAACTGCACGTTTCGTGACGGAAGGATAGACCAGATGAGAATCCAGGTTGACGAGATCACGTCAGTCATCAAACAGGAGATCGCCCAGTATCAGGGCGCTCTCGAGGCCTCCGAGGTCGGTCGCGTCATCGCCATCGGCGACGGCGTTACTCAGATCTACGGCCTCTCCAACGTGATGGCCGGAGAGATGATCGAGTACGAAAACGGCGCCATCGGCCAGGTCATGAACCTGGAAGAAAACTCGGTCGGCGCCGTCGTCCTCGGCGACTCGCTCGGCGTCAAGGAGGGCGACACCGTCCGCGGCACAGGAAACCTCCTCTCCGTGCCCGTCGGCGACATGATGATCGGCCGCGTCGTCGACCCGCTCGGCCGCGCCATCGACGGCAAGGGCGAGATCGTCAGCGACATCCGCTGGCCCCTCGAGTACGCCGCGCCCGGCATCGCTGCTCGTCAGCCGGTGAATCAGCCGCTGCAGACCGGCGTCAAGGCCATCGACAGCATGATCCCCATCGGTCGCGGCCAGCGCGAACTCATCATCGGCGATCGCAAGACCGGCAAGACCGCCATTGCCATCGACACCATCATCAACCAGAAGGAAAGCGGCGTCATCTGCGTTTACGTGGCCGTCGGTCAGAAGGAATCGACCGTGGCCAGCACCGTCGAGCGACTCCGGCAATACGGTGCGATGGATTATACCATCGTCGTCTCCGCCGGAAGCAGCGACCCCGCGCCGCTTCAGTACATCGCCCCGTACTCCGGCTGCGCGATGGCCGAATTCTTCATGTACAACAAGGGCAAGCACACCCTCTGCATCTACGACGACTTGTCCAAGCAGGCCCAGGCCTACCGCCAGCTTTCGCTGCTGCTGCGGCGTCCGCCGGGTCGCGAAGCCTATCCGGGCGACGTGTTCTATTTGCACAGCCGCCTTCTGGAGCGCTCCTGCAAGCTCGCCGAGCGCCGCGCCGTGGTCCCCGCCGGCCAGTCCTACAAAGAGGGCGGTGCAAACGGCAAGACTTATGTCGGCGTCCCCGGCAAGCACGAGGCCGAGCATGATGCCAAGGCCATGGCAGGCCACGAGGTCGCCGTTGACCCGACCTCCGGCGGTTCGCTGACGGCCCTGCCGGTCATCGAGACCCTCGAAGGCGAAGTGTCCGCCTACATCCCGACCAACGTGATTTCGATCACCGACGGTCAGATTTATCTGGAACCCGACCTGTTCTTCGCCGGCGTACGTCCCGCGATTAACGTCGGTATCTCCGTTAGTCGCGTCGGTGGAAACGCTCAGATCAAGGCCATGAAGAAGATCGCCGGCTCGCTGCGACTCGACCTCGCCTCATTTCGCGAGTTGGAGGCCTTCGCCCAGCT
>CAZCGF010000156.1:0-10316 GCA_964498115.1 uncultured Planctomycetaceae bacterium
ATCGACGGTCAACTATTGCCGGTGCCGACGGTGCCGGGGATGACGCCAGAGCAGGTGGTCGATGCGATTGCCGATGCGGTGTCAGACCATGCGCATGTGACGGACAACTTCAACTTTGCGGCCGATCCGCAGTTTGACGAGATCGTGCTGGCGCGGCAGGGGGGCCTTCCGGCGCAGTTGATCCGCAACGACCCGGGGCTGTTCATCACGGATTTGCCGATGTTCAGCGCGTTTAAGTTTTTTGACTTCACGCCGATGGATCCGTTTCTTCGGTGCGATCTGCCGGGGGTCGATGAATTTCATGTGGATATTCAGATCGTCGCGCTGTCGCTGAACTCAGTCCAGCCGATCACGGTTGTCACGGACAATGTGTTTCTGGCGAGCGAGCCGGACGTGGGCGGAATGAGCGCGCTGCGCGGGCGTCAGAATTTCCAGGGGCCGATTTACAACCCTGGGAATCCGATCATTGTGCAGATGGACATTCAGCTCAGCACGAATCTGCTGCTGCTGAACTTCGCCGGTCCGCCGCAGTTGGACTTCGACCCGCTGGCGGCGAATGTGCCGGCGTTTAATGTTCATGTGCCGGTCAGTCTTGACGGCGGATTCGTGGAATTCGACCTGTTCATGGAGGTTGCCCCCAGCGCGGTTGACGGCGGGGGTAATTCGGTTCCGTTGCCGATCAATCCGGGGATGGTGTCGGCGGCGCCGATCGGGGCGGGCACTTTGCGGGTGCAGTACCAGAGCCAGGCGCTGGCGCCGCTGTTTGCGGTTCAGAATCAGGTGTATGCATCGGCGGGGGCGTCGGTGGCGCCGTCGGTTTGTCCGTTCGCGCTGGGCGATATGAACGAGGACGGCGCGCCGTCGGGCATGGATGTTCAGGGATTCATTGAATGCATGATCTCGCTGCCGGCTTCGCAGTGCCCGTGTGCTGACATGGACCAGAACGGCACGGTGGACGAGGTTGATATGGGTTTGTTCGTCGATGCGCTGCTCTAGGCGGCGGCCGATTGCGAGCGAGTCGTGGGCTACTCGTACTCCGCGTACTCGGGCGACCAAGTTGCCGAGGCGACGAAGCGCTCCACATCGTCGTCGGGAATGATGCGGCCCTGCTGGTGGTCGCGGGCGGCACGGATGACGGCTGCCGCGACGCGGGCGCTGACGGCGCGGAGGTCGGAAACCGGCGGGAGGATGGCGCTGCGCTGCAATCGGTCTTCGCTGATGCAATCGGCGAGGGCATCTGAGGCGGCCAGAAACAATTCATCGCTGACGGTTCTTGCGTCGGCCAGGATGCATCCCAGACCGATACCAGGGAACACGAAGGCGTTGTTCGCCTGGGCAATCTCGTGGGTTTTACCGTTGTGTTCGACAGGGTCGAACGGGCTGCCTGTCGCAATGAGGGCGCGGCCGTCGGTCCAGGCAATGGCCTCGGCCGGTGTGCATTCCGATTTGCTGTTGGGATTGCTCAGGGCCAGGATGATGGGCCGATCCACATTTTCTGCCATGGTGCGAACAATCTGTTCGGTGAAGAGGCCGGGCTGCGCGGTGGTGCCGATGAGGATGGTTGGGCGCACCTGTCGTACGACGTCGAGCAAGTTGAAGGGGCCATCGCCGGTGAATCCAAATTGCGCGCAGTGCTTTTGTCCGAGGGCGAATTCACGCTTGGGAGGATCGTGAATGGTACGGCCCTCGAAGAGCAGGCCCTCGTGGTCAAGAAATACCATCGAGCCGGCGATGGCGTCTTCGGGGGCGCGGGCGGCGCGCAGGGCGGATCGGCACAGGCGTCCGAAGCCGATGCCCGACTCACCGGCGCCGGCGATGACGATTCGTTGTTTCTCCAGAGGTTCGCCGGTGATGCGCAGGGCGCCTCGAATCGCGGCGAGGATGACGGCGGCGGTTCCCTGGATGTCGTCGTTGAAGCTGGTGATGCGTCGGCGATAACGATCGAGCAGGCGGAAGGCATTGTTCTTGTGAAAGTCCTCCCACTGGAGGACGGCGCGCGGGAAGACCTCGGAGAATCCCTCGACAAAGGCCTCGATGAATTCGTCGTATGCCGAGCCGGTGAGGCGTCGATGGCGGTAGCCCATGTAGTGCGGATCGCCAAGTAGATCGGCGTTGTTGGTTCCGACGTCGAGGCTGATGGGCAGGCAGCGCGCGGGATCGACGCCTGCGCCGGCGCAGTAGAGCGTGATCTTTCCGACGGGAATGCCCATGCCGCCGGCGCCCTGGTCGCCGAGTCCGAGGATGCGCTCGTTGTCGGTGACGACGGCGAGTCGCACGTCTTCGGCGTTCTCGGCGTTTCGCAAGACTTCGGGAATGTGATGCATGTCTTCGGGGGTGAGCCAGAAGCCGCGAGGGCGGCGGAAGATGTGGCTGTAATTCTGGCAGGCCTGTCCGACGACCGGCGTATAGACGATCGGCATGAGTTCGTAGAGGTGCTCGATGAGCAGCCGGTAGAAGAGGACTTCGTTGCGATCGAGCAGCGCGATGAGGCCGACGAATTTTTCCAGATTGTCGCGCTTTGAGCGGAGATGTTCCAGTTCGAGGGCGACCTGCTCATCGATGGTTCTCATGCTGGTGGGGAGGAGGCCGCGGAGGCGGAGGCGCTGTCGTTCTTCGGGTGTGAAGGCAAGGTCTTTATTCCAGCGCGGCTCGCGGAGGAGGGCTGCTCCCGTCAATCGGGACACTCGACGCCTGGAAGGGCTCGGGTTTGTCCTGGTGCTGATCATCGTTTCGTCTCCAGCGGTTCGGAGGATGGTGAATCCACCGGGTCTCGACGACGAAGACCGGAGCGGATATGGCAATCGCCCTTCGCACAACGAGACCCGTCTGCATGGGATGCAAGGGGTGTGCCACGACGGATCGGAAACGCGGGGAGGGTTAAACGGCGGGTCGAGCGGCCCCGGGCCTTGGCTGCGTGCGGCCCATCGGCGGAATGACCGCAGATTCGGGAATTCTTCCGTGCTTGATGCGGATTCCCGCTCGGCGCGGGGGTGGATGGCGCCGGCGGTAAGGGCCCTGGGGCCGGTCAATTTTCAGCGTCGTTTTCGGTGATGACCTGGTAGAGCTCGGCGGCGGTGGGGGCGGTGAGGATCTTGTCGAGGACGCTGGCGTTGGTGACAAGCCGGGAAAGCTTGGCGAGCGCCTGAATGTGCATGCTGGTGGCGCTGATGGGGCTGGCAAGGAGGGCGATGAGGCTGACGGGCTTGCCGTCGATGGCCTTGAACTCGATGGGCTGAGCGGTACGGCCGAGGGCGACGACGAGCTTGTCCACTGAATCCGACTTGGCGTGAGGAATGGCGAAGCCGCGGCCGATGCCGGTTGATCGCTGGTTCTCACGGGTAAGGACGGATTGAAGAAGCGGCTCGCGCGCGGACAGCAGGCCGGCGGCATCGATGAGGTCGATGAGTTCGGTGATGGCCGCCGTCTTGTCGGTGGCGACAAGCGGGATCTTCACCAGATTCGGGGTCAGATGTTCTGTGAGCTTCATGCTCCGGTTTCCACAAAGGGGCACAAAGCCGGGCATGTTAACTCGCCATCGAGTCGGGAACAACGGCCAAATCAGGGATTCATGATCTTGTCGGTAAAGGCCTGGACGTCGGCGCCGTCGGCGAACAGGGAGCTGTTCATGTCGGCGGCACAGACATGCCGCGGGTCGGCGTCGAGGCCGAGGAGGACATCCACGAAACCCGGGATGTCGTCCACGGTGACCTGCCGGTCGCCATCCACGTCGCCCTTGAGCTCGACGTTAAAGGGTACGGGGTTGCCGATTTCGGCCATCTTGACGGGCGCGCTCTTGCCGTTGGCGAGCCAGAGGTTGTAGGCGACCTGGCCGCGATTGTTGGGGTTGCCGGGGAAGGGGTTATTGTCGCGGAGGAACTCGATGTACTCCTTAGTGGTGGCCTGATAGGAGAGCGTCACCTTTGCGCCGACGGCGTAGGGGGGGATGTCGAAGTAGGTGTCATCCCAATATTGGCCGTCGGCGTATGCGTAGGCGACGGGATTAGCCTGAACGGCTGCAAACTTGAGATTGGTGAAGCCGCGCGGGGGAATGCGGTTGTCCTTGAAGATCTTGTTGGTCAGGACAAAGTGACTTGCCGGTCCGGGTGTGCGACCAAGGGTTGCCGCGAGGGCTTCGTCGAGGCCGCCGTGCATTTCGTAGACTTTCGTCGTGCCCGCGTCGAGCTCGGCGGTCGTGGTGTCATAGTGGCCGAAGATTTCGATGGGCGTCACGGAGTCGGTGCAGTCGAAGAACTCGACGGTGACGAAGATTCGGCGCCCTTCCGGGTAGCCGCTGGGCAGTTTGTGGCCGGTTTGATTGATGACGCGGACGCGGAGCTGATCGGTGCCGGGCGTTTGGGAGTCGTCGAGGGCGGTTTCCAGGTCGGCGGCGATTCCCAGCATGGCGATGTTGCGGGCCTTGTTTTCGGCCAGCTTCGAGACTTTGGAGGCGTTCAGCTCGTTGAGGCCGGTGGGGCCATATTGCTGAGCGATGGCGTCGAGTTGCCAGGTGCTGGCTCCGCTGAGGAAATGGCGGGGCAGATCGGGCCGCGGGCCGCTGACGAACTTGCAGCCGTACCCGGTGTCGAAGGGCATGTGGCAATCCTGGCAGGTGGAGACATAAGTCTGACCCGGCCCGCCGAAGCGTCCCTGCATGTCGACGCCGATGCCGACGGCGAAGTCGCTGCGCAGCCACTCGCTGTAGGTTCTTTCGATGGGAACCATGTCGTACTTGTTGCCGGTGGGGTGGGCCGTGCCCATTGCATTCGGGATGAATGACGTGCCCATGGCGTCATATTTGAAGTGGGGCAGGCTGACGTCGTGACAGGTGGAGCAGATCTCGGAGCGGCGGTGGAGCGGCGAGTAGAACGCGTCGTGATAGAGCTCGCAGTCGGCCTCGCCAGGGCCGGCGGGCTGTCCGATGGGCGGCAGCGGGAATGGACCGCGGCGGCGGTCGAACGGGTCGATGACGTAGTTTCCATTTCCGTTGTCGCCGGGCATGCTGGGCATGCCGCGATCTGCCGACTGATTGGGAGCGTCAGCAGCGAGGGCGGCGAGGATGGCGGCGTCGGCGGCCGGTGCATCGCCGAGGGTGTTGAATGGATCCACGAGGCGATGACAGAAGCTGCAATTGATGCCGTCTCTGTCGCCGGCGTTGATCGAATTACCGTTGGTGGGCGATGAGCGCCCCTCGAGCCAGGCCTTGGGGACGTGACAGCGGATGCAGATATCTCCAGAGCCGGGCGCGTCGGCCTCGGCGATGTCGAGGCAGGCGTAGAAGAGCGGGTCGCGCGCGGCTTGGGCCATGAGGCTGCCGGTCCAATCGTCGAAGATCGGTACGGGATCGCCGACGCCGGGGACGGTGCCGCCGTGACACGACTGGCAGTTACTGGAACTCGCAAAGAGGTCGGTCAGGCCTCCCGGTTGCGTGCCGGGCATCCTGAAATTCAGGATGTTGGTGCTCATCGGGACCTGGGCATTGAGCAGCGAGGCGCGAACGCACATCACTGAAACGATAAAGATGGCAGACTTGAATCCCGCTCGCATGGAGGCTCCCGCTCCTACCCATCGGAACTGCGCGACCGCGCGTTTTCCAAAAAACTAAGGGTAGATGAGGTTGCGGGAACTCCTTCCGAGCGCAAGGCGCGCGGGCACCCCTCACTGCGATCTGACCCTTTGCTTATAATAGGCCATCGGAGCGTCACGAATCAATCGCCACCGGGCGAGAGAATCGTTTTGCAGGTAATGTGACGGTGGATTATGAGTCGCAGCGGCGTTGGATCGTGGAGCGAGGCTCCCCGTATCCGGACCGGCGCGAGAGCCTGGAGTTAGATCATGACAACCACGCAGCAAAGGCCATCCACCGCACGAACGATCCACGCCCCGACCGGGACGCAGCTTTCCTGCAAGGGATGGCATCAGGAAGCGGCCCTGCGGATGCTCCATAACAACCTCGATCCGGACGTCGCCGAGGACCCGGCAAACCTCATCGTGTATGGCGGCACAGGTAAGGCGGCGCGATCGTGGCCGGATTTCGATCGCATTGTGCGGGGGCTGCGCGGGCTGGCGAATGATGAGACGCTGCTGGTGCAAAGCGGGCGGGCGGTGGGCGTGGTGCGGACGCACGAGATGGCCCCGCGCGTATTGATATCGAATTCGATGCTTGTTCCGCACTGGGCGAATTGGGACGAGTTTCGGCGGCTGGAGGCGATGGGGCTGACGATGTACGGCCAGATGACGGCGGGGAGCTGGATCTACATCGGGACGCAGGGGATTTTGCAGGGGACGTACGAGACGTTTGGTGCGGCGGCGCGGCGGCACTTCGGCGGCGATCTGGCGGGGCGGCTGGTGGTGACGGCGGGCCTCGGCGGGATGGGCGGAGCGCAGCCGCTGGCAGCGACGATGCAGGGGGCGGCGTGTCTTTGCGTGGAGGTGGACTCGCATCGCATTGAGCGACGGCTGCAGACGAAGTACCTCGATGAGTCGTGCATGGAATTGGACGATGCGCTGGCGCGTGTCGAGAAGGCGAAGCGGGAGCGGCGGGCGCTGTCGGTGGGCCTGCTCGGCAATGCGGCTTCGATTTTGCCGGAGATGGCGCGACGGGGAATCACGCCGGACCTGCTGACCGACCAGACGAGCGCGCACGATCCGCTTGCGGGTTATGTGCCGCACCAGGTTTCGTACGGCGAGGCGCTGAAGCTGCGAGCGAGCCAACCGGAGAAATACGTCGAGATGTCGATGGCGTCGATGGGGGCGCATGTGCAGGCGATGCTCGACATGCAGAAGGCCGGGGCGATTACGTTTGACTACGGCAATAACATTCGCGCGCACGCGAAGCAGGCGGGCGTTGCGAAGGCGTTTGATATTCCCGGGTTTGTTCCGGAGTACATTCGGCCGCTGTTTTGCGAGGGCTCGGGTCCGTTTCGGTGGTGCGCGCTATCCGGCGATCCGGCGGACATCGCCGTGACGGACCGCGTGATTCTTGAACTGTTCCCAGAGAACGAGCACCTTGCGCGGTGGATCAAGCTGGCGGGCGAGCGGGTGAAGTTTCAGGGACTGCCGTGTCGCATCTGCTGGCTGGGCTACGGCGAGCGGGCGAAGGCGGGGCTTGCGTTTAACGAATTGGTGCGGAGCGGGAAGGTGAAGGCGCCGATTGTGATCGGGCGCGATCATCTGGACTGCGGCAGCGTCGCGTCGCCGAATCGCGAGACGGAGGGGATGAAGGACGGCAGCGACGCCATCGCCGACTGGCCGATTCTCAATGCGCTGGCGAACACGGCGTGCGGGGCGAGTTGGGTGAGCGTGCACCACGGCGGGGGCGTGGGGATTGGGTACTCGATTCATGCGGGTATGGTCTGCGTGGCCGATGGGACGAAGCTGGCGGACGCGCGGCTGGAGCGCGTGCTGACCTGCGACCCGGCGATGGGGGTCTTTCGGCATGTCGACGCGGGGTATGAGCGCGCGGAGGAAATCGCGGCGCAGCGAAACGTACCGATTCCGTCTTAACGGCGCACAGCCAAACCCGACCTAGCGAGCGAAACCCTCGATCAGCTCTTTTTCGCCGATTCGATGCTGCGGAGAAACTCCAGCACCGGGGCCGCTTCGGATTTGCCGGCTTCGGCGTGGCGGATGAGTGAGATTCCGTGCGGGCCGGGAACGGAGAGGGTGTCGGGGAACACTTCGAAGACGGCCTTCACGATTTCGAGCTTACCCAGCATGGTCGCGGCGAAGATGTCGAGCCGGGCATTGTTCGCCAGGAGAAACTCGGCGATGTCGCGACGACCCATGTGGGAAGCGCCACCCAGAGCGGTTTCGAAGTCGCCGCCGCCCCAGTCGTGAGTCGCATTTACCAATGATGGTTTTTCGGCGAGGAGCTTCCTGGTCTTTTCCAAGTCGCCGTGCGCTGCGCCGACGAACTCCCGGACGAGATCGAGATCGAGGCGAGGTCCCTTGTCGACTTTCTTTTTCGCGGGCGGGTAGGCCGGCTTGGGAGATGCATCGTCCTCGGCCCAGACGGCCTTGCCGGTTCCGAGGATGATTCCAGCAGCGGCCAGATGACGGACTGCTTCGCGGCGCGAGAGATTGGGAGTCATTTTTCAACTTCCTTTCAACGGGGAGTGGCTCGCGCTGTGCATCTACACACACTGAATAACAATGGCCCATCGCTCCGTCCGATGGATTTAGACGGGTCGGTTCCTTTCCTTCCTGCAGGGTCAGATATCACAAGAAGGCCGGCGCCGGCTCAATTGCGCGATGGGCCGTAGGTAGATGTCGCTGCCATGTCTATTCCTTGCGTAATGTGAAATCGCATCTGCATTCTTTTTCGCCCTTTGAGTTGGGCGATGGTTTGCAGATTGTGAAGCCTGCGCTAAGAAAGGAGTCCCTGTTCTTTTTTGTCAGGCGACTGTCGCCTTCGAACATCATTTCGGTTTCGAGCTTCTTGTAATCCTGCGCGGTGACATAAAAGTGAATGTGGGCGGGCGGGCCTTGTCCGGGGTACTGGCCGGGGTGGATGGTCTTGAATCGGTACGTGCCGTCTTCGTCGGTGCGCAGGTAGCCGAAGAGCCGCGGGTTTAAGGAGTCGCCCATGGAGCCGACGTTGCCGCCGCTTGAGGAATAGTTGCCCTGCAAGTCGGTGTGGAAGGCGTAGATTTGTGCGCGGTGGATCGGTTTGCCGGATTCATCCGTCACCCTGCCGGAGACGACGAGCGCTTCGCCCGGCTCATCGGGCGTTACGAGTTCGATTTGCGAATCGTTCTGGAACCGTTTGAACAGGTCGCGGAACTTTGGGTTTTCGTGAAGGGGAAAATACGCCGGGTCGCAAAGGACGCGGGCGCAATCGAGAATGCCGGCGCGTATCTGCGACTCGAGCATGGCGATGACGGAATCGGGCTTGTCGGCGATTTGACTTCGGAGTCGATGGGAGGCGGATCGGCCGTCGGCGTCCGGCCAGTAGTCGTACTCCATGTATCGGGCAGTTTTGGCGGCGACGTCGGGACCGGTCACGCGGGCGAGGGCGAAGAGGGCGCCGTCGATGCCGGCCGAGACGCCGGCGGCGGTGATGATGTCGCCGTTATCGACGAAACGCCGATCGGCGTGGACTTTCGTATTTGGCGCCTGGCGGCGCAGGGATTCGACAGCCCCATGCCAGGTGGTTGCTTCGAGGTCGTCGAGGAGGCCGGCTTTGGCGACGACGAAGGCGCCGGTGCAGACGGTGAGGATGACCTCGGTGTTGTTGGACGTTTTCTTGACCCATGCCATGAAGGGTTCGTTCTCGGTGAGCGGACGGGTGCCGCCGCCGGGGATGATGAGGACGTCGGGTTGCGGGCAGTCATCGATGGAGTAGTCCGGCGTGACCTTCAGGAAGCCCTGGCTGGTGATGGGCTCTTTGGTGAGGCTGACCGTCGACACTTTGAAGGCGGCGTCGCCGCTGATGTTGGCCGCGGCGAAGACTTCGGCCGGTCCGGCGAAGTCGAGCAGCTCTACGCCGTCCCAGACGACGATGGCGACATGACGGACGGACGACTGTTCGACCAGCGTCATATTGCAGGTGGGGCATCGGCCGGGTTTTTCAAAGACGACGTCGTGACAGTGCACGGGGCAGGGCGGGCAGACATAGCGCTTTGGGCTTGGGGACTTCGCGTGCGCGGGAGGCGACAACAGGGCGGTTATGAGCAGAGCGGCGATCAGCGGCAGCATTGATGCCTGATTGCGTTTCATGTGAAACTCCTCTGGCGTGTAAGGTGAGATGAGGCCAGGGCTCGACTTCCGGCTCGTATAGGGGAACGCCGCTGGCGTCCACGACTTTCTCGGAATCGGCGGGCGGCGGCAGGGTCCGAGGAGTAAAAGCGTCGCACGGGTCCGCAAATGGGCCTTTGGGAAATGCCGGCGGGCGGGATTGTGTCCAGAGGGTCCGAGCAGTTATCCCGTTTTGCCGAATTGTATTCTTGCATCGTGACTTTGTTTGAATCCACAGTCCCAGTCAGCGGGCAGCGGTCCGGGTGCGGCCACGAGCGCCAGGAGCGGTGGCTCTCCGTTCTCATGCAGGTGAGCCGGGCGATCGGCTCCACGCGCGACAGCCGCGCGCTGATGCGGACGATCATCGAGCAGGTCACATGGGCGTTCGACGCCGATCGGTCGTCTCTTTTTCTTCACGATGCCTCGAAGGGTGAACTTTGGACCGAGGTGGCCGAGGGGCTGGAGCATTGGCCGCAGCAGTTGCGGATCGCCGCTGATCACGGCCTTTGCGGGCGGGTCTTTGCGACGCATCTGCCGGTGTGCGTTCACGACACGCACGACGAGGCCGATTTCGCGCGGGC
>CAZCGF010000157.1:0-8828 GCA_964498115.1 uncultured Planctomycetaceae bacterium
TGCTGGAGCACCGCCGGCACCGGGTGCGATTTGCCCCCGGCGAACAGCAGCCGACTGTTGAGATCGAGATTGATCCGCTCTATCAGCCGGGCGTCTGGACGCTGGTCACCTATCCCTGGACGAAGGAGCCCATGCTGCTGGATGACGCCGAGGTGCACGAGATTCAGCCCGGGCGGCCCGTCTATCTCAAGCCGGTTTCCGAAACCGAGGACGCCGACAGCAAGGCCGCGAAGGAAGAAACACAGCGCGATGCATCACTTGACCTTCAGGTGACGCAGGGAGAGCAGATCGGCTCGGTCAGCATCGCGTCGGGCAATGATGAAGCCGAACTCGACGAGAAGCGACCACCGATCGTCTTTGAGACGGACGGCTCCTCGGATTGGGCCACGATCATTATTTCAGATGTCAGGTCCGAAGAGGCATTGGAAGAGGAAACGCCTCAACTGTGGGTGGTACTCGACGGCCGAACGGGCCTGGCCAACGTCCGCGAGCAGGTGACGCAGGAGCAGTTGGCCGACCCCGAGTTTTACATTCAGAAGGAAAAGCTCGAGCTTCCAGAGACCACCTCGCCGGAAGATCTCTCTTTGACCATTTCGACCGACGAACAGGGCCAGCTCATAGACCCGGCCACGGCTGCCGGACTCGTCGGCGATCAGCAGGGGCTTGGTGATCAGGGCTTTCCAGGGGCGGGCCAGCCAGGCCTGGTCGATCCCAACGCGATGCCTCAGGGGCAGTTGCCGCCCGAAGGGGAATCGACCCTGCCGGCCGAGCAGCCCAGCGAGCAGCAACTCCTGGAGGACCTCGAGAGGGAACTGGCAGAATCAGACCTCTCCGAGGAAGAAAAAGAGGAAATCCGTAAGAATTTTCAGAGTGATTCCTCGGCAAAATAGCCCTTGGCTCCTTTCTATTCGCGGTCCGAGCGACCAGATTCGAACGTCCAAACCAACCACGAATCAGTCTGCGATTTTCTTGAATTTCGCAGCCTGATATAACTTTCTATATTGCAAGATGTTGTGGTATAATCCTTCCCCCGAAGGCGGCATCGCCTCGGACCACCTCTTTCGTCGATCTTACTGCGACGATTTGCCGCTGATTGCATAGAAAAGCGGGACCGGCATGCCCTGAACTATGCCGGTCCGCGCCTTTGGCGAAGTCGGGCTCGGTTCTGAAATCCGCCCCCGGGGTGGCAAGGAGATATCTTGGTTCTAAACCGGTTATCTGGTCGCACTTTTCCACGGCAAGAATTCGCCCATTCCCGGCGAAGCCTCCGCGACGGCGTCGCGCTGCTTGAAGTGGTAGTTGCGCTTTCGATTCTCCTCGTGGCGATGGCTGTTGTTGGGGCGACGTTTCGCAATGGCGCGCAGAACGTAATGCTCGCCGAGCGAATGAACCAGGCGCAGCTCCTGACCAACCGCCTTCTTACGGAGCTCGATGTGGGCCTGATTCCGTTGAGCGTACCCGAGCAGGGTATGCCCAATGAGGACCTCAGCGGTTATTTCGGGGACGACGCGCCACCGGACATGTCCTGGAAGCTTGAAGTCACGTCTGACGAGAATCTGCCGGATCTCTTGAAGGTAGGCGTCAGTATTTTTCTGGGGGATCCGGAAGCCGCGGATGATCAGCATCAGCGACTACTGACGACTCATGTCGTCCGTGTTGTTCCGCGAGCGATCAATCTGGAGACAGATTTCGGCTTCTCGCAGGAGCAATTGGATCAATTGACCGAGGCGATTCCCGGCGGTGCTGCGATTTTCGACCCGGCCGCATTCGACCCACGGGCCATTGCATCATTGGACATTGAGACGCTGCGGGAGCTGTTGCCGACGTTGATCCAGGCGCTGGGCGGCGGAATGCTCGGCGGTCAGCTCGATTCGATCCTTCAGGCGGCGCAGCGCGGCGACTTGTCGGGTTTGCAGGATCTCGGCAAACAGCTCGGCGGTTTGCAGCAGCAGGGCGGCGCTGTCCCCTTTGCACCCGGCGGGATTCCCGGCGCACAAGGCGCGCCTACGGGAGGACGCGGTGGTCAGCAGCGTGGCGGTCAGCAGCGAGGCGGACAGGGTTCGAGTCGTCGAGGAGGTGGGTCGAAATGAGGCGATCGCATCATCATCGCCGTCGCGGCCTGACGCTTCTTGAAGTGCTGCTTGCGCTCGGACTGGTGACGCTGCTTTCGGCGACGATGTTCCTGTTTTACGACGTCACCCTTCGCTCTCGCGACTTTGGAACAAGGCGAATCAACGAGGGCAATCTTGCCCGTGTCGTTGCGCAGAAGATCGCCGGTGAGATTCGCTCGGCCAACGGATTCCTCCAGGGCGCCGGGCCGGGGATTGCAGGGAAAGAGCACCAAATCACCATCCAGACGGTCGTTTTGCCCGACAAGGAGCTTTTTGTCCGGCGACAGATTCAGGACGAGCCGCTTCCCGCGCAAAGCGACATGCGTCAGGTGCAGTATTACATCGCCTATGACGAGGACCTGTCCTTCGATTACCCAGACGGGACGACCGGGCCTGCGCCGATGGGCCTGGTTCGCCGGGAGATTCAGACGCTTAATCAAGTGACGGTGCGTGAGGATCAGACCCAGTCGGTGGAACTCGATCTGTACGCGCCGGAGATGAAATACCTGCGGTTTCGTTACTTCGACGGCGTTGAGTGGCTGGACCGTTGGGACATCGGAAAGGGCGGCGAGGCCGGACTGGGGAATTCGCTGCCGCAGGCCGTCGAAGTCACCGTGGGATACACGGCGATCGAGCCACCGGAGGATGAAGACGACTTGGACTTGGAGAACGAGGATTTGCTGCCCGCCCCGCCCGAGCCGTACAGCGAAGACAAGTGCTCGATCGTGGTTCGATTGCAGCAGGCAGACACATTCTTCGGTTCTCGCATTCTGCGCGCCCAGCGCCCGCCCAGCGGGGAGGGAGGGGCCACGACGCCATGACGATGACGCGAATTAGCCCTGATTCCAAGCCCCATCGCGTCGTGGCTTCGCGCTCGGGGCTCGTCCTTGTGGTCGTGTTGGTGATGGTGACGCTGTTGGCGCTGCTCGCCGCGAGCTATTCGTTCATGGTTCAGTCCAATACGCGAGCTGCCATCTCGAATCATTACCGATTCCAGGCTCACATGGCGGCGGAAAGCGGCTATCAGCGAGCCGTCGCCGTATTACGAGCCGCCCGCAACGAACCGGGCATCTGGTACAGCAATCCAGATTTGTTCAAGGGCGTGCTCATTGAGGGAACGGAGTCCGACCTCTCCGAAGCCGAGGCGAATCTCAAGCAGCGAAATGAGACCGGTTGGTACGATCCAGCCGCCAGGCCGGCGTGGCGATTCAATCTCGTGGCACGGAATTACGAAGACCCCACGACGGTCCGCTACGGCATCACCGACGAATGCTCCAAACTGGACCTCAACGGAGCTTCCGAGGCCCAGCTTCGCCGCCTCTTCGAACTGGTTATTCCACAGGACACGACCAACGCTGTGGACATCAATGTACTGGTGGATTCGCTGTTGGATTGGCGCGAGCCGGGCGCGGCTCCGAGAGCGAACGGCGCGAAGGACGAATACTACAGTCAGCTTGAGCCACCCTATCGCTGCAAGTCCGCCCCGTTCTCCACGGTTGAGGAACTCCTGCTCGTAAAGGGCTTCACCGCGTGGGTCGTGTTCGGAGAGGACTACAACCGCAACGGTCTGCTCGATCCGAACGAGAACGACAATGACTCGTCGTTTCCGCCGGACAACGGCGATGGCGCACTCTTTGCCGGAGTCGCGCCCTACTTCACACTCTGGTCGCGCGAGCTCAATGTGTCCAACGATCAGCGTCCGCGCATCAATTTGAACATGGAGGACACGCAAAAACTGCAAGAGCTGCTGGAAGAGCAGTTCAGCCCGGCGATTGTCAGCTATGTTATGGAGGTGCGCGGCGGCGGCGCGCCGTTTAACAGTATTATGAACTTGATTCCCGCGCCTCCGACACCTGAATCGGAGGAAGACCCGCAGGATTTGCAGCCAACGACACAGCCTGATCCATTCGCGCAAGACCCAGCCACGTCGCAACCTACGACGAATCCGGCCGACGGAATCGACACCGGTTTGGAGCAGCCTCCGACCGATCTAAGTCAGTCCGGTGAAGCGTCCGAGAACAGTCAAATCTCGAAGCCGCCGGAGTTCAAGGACCTGACGGCAACGCCGCCGCCGGGAACCTATGAGGATTTGCCGTTGATCCTGGATCGTCTCACGACAGACCCCGTGCCCATGTTCACCGGTCGTATCAACGTGAACACCGCATCGCGCGAGGTGTTGGCGACGATTCCAGAGCTGACGGCCGGGGAAGTGGAGGCGATCGTGGCGGCCCGCGGCGGGCTGGCGCCTGAGGAAAGATCGAATTCGGCGTGGCTGGTGCGCAATGCGGTTCTGGAACTGCACAAGTACCGCTGGATTCTGCCCAAGCTGGCGACGAAGTCGTCGGTCTTTCAGGTGGAGTCAGTAGGCTACGCGGACCACGCCGGTGTGATGGATCGGATCAACGTGATTTTTGAAATGCGCGGTCCCATTGCCCAGGTGATCTACACGCGAAACCTGGATGAGCTGGGTACGGCTTATACCCCGCACGGGGAGGACATCCGCGCCGTGCAGGAAAACACGAATCAAGGGAACTGATGGCCATCGGTGGAAAGCAACTTCTGGCGCTCGATTGGAACCGCAAGGACCTGCGGATGGTCGTCGTGCGCCCGAAGGCGGAAGGCGTTGACCTGATCAAGGCGGCGTCGGTTCCGATTCCCGCGGATATTCGCATTGAGGACCCCGAAGCCTTCGGCGCATTTGTGCGGGAGGCGATGAAGCAGTCCAAGGTCGGCGTGAAGAGGGCTCTGCTGAACATTCCGCGCGACCAGGTGGTCTTGAACACGCTGAATCTTCCGCCGACGCCGGCCGAGGAAATGCCGGCGATCGTGCAGTTTCAGATCGTGAAGGAGCTGCCGTTCCCTGCGGAACAGGCGGCGCTGGATTTTGCGGTTTGCGGAGAGTTCGATCCGAAGGGGCCCAGTAGCGCCCTGGTGGCGGCGGTGCGTAAGGACGACCTCGACTATTACACGAAGGTCGCATCGCAGGCCGGGCTGACCGTTTCGCAGGTCGGGCTGCGACCTTTTTCAAACCTGATCGCCGTGATGGCGAACGCCCCCGACCTCGCTACGAAAAACTTGCTCGTTGTCGAGGTGGGTCCGCAGCTGACTGAAATCGACATTCTCAAGCGCGGCGTCCTGGCGTTTTCAAGATCGGCGTCGGCGACGGTCGCCGCATTCGGCGCCGGCGCCACGGAACCGATCGCTGACAGTCGCATTGCCGGGCTCAACGTTCCGGATCACGAACCGGACGAGGCCTCCACCCAGAGCATCTCAGCCCTGATGGTGGAGATTGTCCGTTCGTACGAAGCGTATCGCGCGACCGATCCCTCGATGAGCCTCGACCACATCATCGTGTGCGGATCATCGGGCATCGAGCCGCAGCTTGCCCATTCGCTGGCTTCCCGATTTGCCACGCGGGCCGAGTTGTTTTCGCCGGAGAAAGCGCTGGGGCTTTCCGCACAAAGGGCGCGCGAGCTTCGCGGATTTTCCGCGGCGCTCGGCCTGGCCATCGGACACGGCCTCACCGGCCTGGAACAGTTCGACTTCCTGCATCCCAAGAAGCCCGTCACCAAGCAGCAGCTGCGCATGAGGAAGCTGCCGGTTGCGATCGGCACGGCAGCGCTCTTCATCGGGTCGGCGGTGATGTACCACACGAAGTTCATCGCGCCGAAGCAGCAGGCCGCCGAAGAGCTGCGCGACGAAGTGGCCACCAAAAAGCAGCAGGAGCGCCAGATTCTCGAATTCAAGAAAAAGGTCGATGCGCTGGAAGACTGGCTCGACGCTGAACAATATTGGCCGGAAGTGCTGGTCGCCTTAACCGAGAACTTCCCCGACCACAAAGAGGCCTACGCCACAAGAATCGACTTCGAAACGAGGTCCGGCGGCCGATCAAAGAAACGCGAGAGCATTGCCCGTCTGAAATTCCGCACGGTCTCGCTGGGCAAGGTCAATGAAGTCGCGGAAAAACTCGGCGGATCGGGCTTCCTCAGTGTCGTGCCGGGACGCGAGACCACCGCCGGTACGCAGGACGTCTATTCGAAAGACACGGGTATCGAGATGGTTCTGCCGGAGCGGCAGGCATTCCTCGCCCTGCGCGAATCTGTGTTGGACGAGGTGGAGCCGCCTGTCGAGGTTGCCCCGGCGACAGTCATTCCAGCCGCTGAAGAACCGAAGCCTGCAGCGACTACTCCCGTTCCCGCCGCCGCAAGTACGCAAAAGCCAAATGGAAATCCGGTTAAGCCTCCGGTCACGCCCGTTAGTCAGGGCCCCGCGGAGGTGAAGACGAATAAGCCCGCCGCTGGAAACGGCAAGGCGCCAAGCACGCCGCGAACTCGACAGCCGAGAAATCCGCGACCTGCCGGCGTCGGAACCGGCAAGGGGGGCAAGCCATGACCCCACGCGAAAAATTCCTGGCGATCCTCATCGGCGGCTCGATCAGCCTGGCCATGCTTTATCAGGTGGTCAATTTCGTGTTCATCAGCCCGCTGACGAAAGCGGAGACGGACATTGAGAATCTGACGCGAGAAAGCGATCGCCTCGATGGCATCATTCGCTCGCGCCGCAGCCTCGCCGAGCGCTGGTTGGCTTATGCAAACAGGACGATTTCGTTCGATCGTCCCGAGGCGAGCAATCGATTCGCGCAGGAGCTCAAGGAACTCGCCGGTCGGCATCAGTTCACGAATCCGATCTTCTCGCCTGTTTCAGGTTCGAAGCTCGGCGACAAGACGGATGTATCGACGATCGGTTACCGCTTCGCCGCGACCGGGGCGTATCGCAATGCCGTTGCATTTGTGAAAGATCTGTACCGCTCACCGTATTACAGCGCCATCACCAAGATGAGCGTCGCGCCGTTGCTGCAGCGCAATTTGCCCATGGATACGGTAAAGCTCGAGTTCACCATCGAGACGCCGGTCCTGCCGGTCATCGATAAGAAGACGTTTCAGGAAGTCGCCACGGCATCGACGCTTTCACAGGCCGAGGAACCGAAGACCGATCCGGCGCGGGAGTTTATCCGATCGGACGAGTCATTCGCGCTGCTCGATCGGCGGAACATCTTCAAGCCGTACATAGCCCCGCCGCAGAACGTGGTCATGCTGGACAATCAGGACTGGAAGACCGTCGCCGCAAAGGTTCGCTTCTATTGGGATGGCGAGGTCTTCGAGCAAAAGGTGGAAACCGTCTCGAGCAAGGCTCAGCAGGCCGTCAAAGGCATGGGCGACATCGTGGAAATCGAGGGCTCCTACGCCGACGGCAAGACTTTCGGCCCGCAGCGACTTGATTTCAATACGAGGCAGGACTGGACCTACGCGATTCCCGTCCACAGTCCGGCCCCGCCGCCGACGGTCGTGGTGCTCGCCGTCGACAACAAGGACAAGAACATCGTCGACTTCGACGTCACCGTGGTGAAGCCCGACGGGTCTTCACAGACTTTTCCAACCATGCGTGCCAAGCCGGGCAGCGTCATCGACGTGGGGCAATTCGAGGCGAAGCACGTCACGATCTCCGCGACCTATGGTTCCGGAAAAAAGCATCCGCCCGCGAATTTCACGCCGCGGCCGGATAAGCAGATATACATGATTCCCGTCGAGCCGGCAGAACAAGTCGCAGTAGTGTCGCAACCTGTCAGCGACCCGCCGGCCGATCCGCAGTATACGGTTTCAGGTCTGGTCACCTATCGAGGTCAGCAGGAGATGATTGTGACCGGCAACGCCAACGCCCGAGCAGTGATTCCTGTGGGCGAGAAGGCGGCCGTTGATGGCGGTGATCTGTTGGGCGTTCATCCCCTGGGGGGAGTTGTGAAAATGCCCAGCGGGAACTTTTATCTGTACCCACTCGGTCGGAAATACACCGACCGCGTCAAGCTCGAAGCTGCCAAACCGGAAGACTTGCCCAGGGCGATTGATTCCTGGGCGATGGCTCAATAGTGCGGCGCAGCGACAGACCGCGGCGGAAGAGTCGCCGTGGATTAGCAAAGTCGATCTACGAGGCGAGACGAAAGCTCGCCCGGGTCGGACTGTGCGGAGGCACGATGATGATGAAGACAGCTCGCTATCTCATTTCCCATTTTCGTTTCGCCCCGATCCCTCTTGTCGTCTGCTTCGGTTTCACCGGGCTCACGCCGGTGGCGCGCGCACAGAATGCGGCCACTTCGCAGCCGGCAACGACCCAGCCCAACGACAAAGCAAATGAGCAGGAAGACGCGCTGGCTCGCGCTCGGCGCGAGGCGCTCAAGTCGCTCGGCAAACAGCAAGCCGCGCCTTCAACCGCGAAGCCTGCCGTCCAGCCGATAAAGCCCACACCGCCGGTCGAAAAGCCGCCGGTGGCGCCGGTCGCCGAGCAAAAGGCACCCCCTGTCCAGCCTCCCGAGGCGGCAGCACCAGCGACGACACAGCCCGCTACCGAGACGAAAGAAGAATTGACGACGCCTGGCGAGCCGGTCAAGGCCGAATTGACCACGCTGACCTTCACCATGCTTTCGCCGGACCCCGCCGCGCGCTCTTATCGCTTCGACTATGACAAGACGCCGTGGGCCGATGTCCTGACGGACTTCGCCCGCATGAGCGGCCTGCCGTTTATCAGCGAGCCGGACCCGCCGATCAGTGAGTCGCTCACCTTCCGCAGCAAGGGAGAGATGACCTACGCCGAGGCGCTGCAGCAGCTCAACGAACTGCTCGTCGGGCGCCCGCTCAACAAGTATCTCATCAAGCGACAGGAGAA
>CAZCGF010000157.1:8928-10263 GCA_964498115.1 uncultured Planctomycetaceae bacterium
ACGAACTGCTCGTCGGGCGCCCGCTCAACAAGTATCTCATCAAGCGACAGGAGAACTTCCTCGTTATCAAGCGGCTTCCCGATTGGATGCGGGAGATTCCGCCCGGCCTGATGTTCAACTCCTTCGAAGAGATGGAGGCGACAAATCCCGATCCGTACGACATCGTCCTGGTGAATTTGGAATGCCCACAAGGCTGGTCGCCCTACGAGATCATCGAGACGTTCCGGCCGATGTTCAGCGACACCTACGGTACGCAAGTGAACGGTGATCGTCTCGAATTGACCGGCATGGTCTGGGAGCACCGCCGATTCCGTGATGTCGTCTTCAAGCTCTCCGGCATGAAGCCCGGGCCGCCCGAGGGCGATCCGCGGCCGACATTGACCATCGAGTTGAAGAATGCCCGATGCGCCGACGTGCAGACCATGCTCCGCCAGCTTTACCCGATCGCCGCGCCGAGCGCGCCGCAGCGCGGACCGGGCCTCGATCCCACCGCCGAGACGGCCAAGAAGGTGGACATCATCGCCGACGTGAAGAACAACCGCCTCTTCGTGAAGGCGCCGGCGCGGTTGCTTTCGGAGATCGAGCAGATGTCAGCCCGGCTCGACATCGGCAGCGGCCCGATGCTCCCGGTGATGAAGGTCGTCGCTCTCGAGTACGCCGATGCCAACTCGCTGACCGGAATGCTCAAGCCCATCTTCATGAAAGAACAACAGGCGTTGCTCAAGCCGGACGGCTCGTTCGTCTCGGTGGATCAGCGCGCAGCGCTGGAGCGCGATATCTTCCCGGATGCGACCAGTAACTCCGTCGTTCTCATCGGCGGAGAGGAGGGCGTTGCCGCCGCGGAGAAGCTCGTCAAGGAATGGGACAAGCCCGGCGAAAACTCGCTCGACGAAATCGTCAAACTCAAGCACACCGATGCGAACGAGATCGCCGGCATTCTCTCCCAGGTGTTCCCGCCGCAGGCCAAGCCCGGCAAGATGCCCGACCGAATCACCGTCCGCTCCGCGGATTCGCTGCTCATGTCTGTTTCCAAACAGACTTTTGAAAAGGCGATGGCCCTCATTGAGAAGCTCGATGTGCCGTCGGGCGATGAAGAGAAGGAACACCTTGTCCAGCCGAAGGCCGCGGCGCCCAGCGCATTGGCGGCCATTCTTCAGCAGGCGATCTCCGGCACCGGTTCTCCGCGCCCCGCACAGCAGATGGCCGGCAAGCGACCCGGGCAGCCTATGCAGGTGACTTCGCTCGCCGGCGGCGGGGCGGGCCCGCGTTTCATTCCCGACGACAGCACCGGTTATCTGATTATCTACAGCACCGACGCCGACTGGGAGCGCATTG
>CAZCGF010000158.1:0-10211 GCA_964498115.1 uncultured Planctomycetaceae bacterium
TTACCCGGTAGTGTAATGGTAGCACAACAGGTTTTGGTCCTGTTTGTCGAGGTTCGAGTCCTCGCCGGGTAGTTTTTTTCGCCGCCCTGTTTTTTGGACACGATCGCAGATGACGAAATCACAAGCGGAATCATCGCGCGGGCTTGCGGCCATTCTTCTGGCTGCCGGAAAGTCCACGCGCATGAAGACCGATCTTCCGAAGGTCATGCACGAGGTTTGCGGCAAGCCGATGCTGGGGCACGTGCTGGACGCATGCCGTGACGCGGGCATCGAGAAGTTCTATGTTGTCGTGGGCTTCGCGAAAGACGCGATTATTCAGGCTTACGACCAGGAGCCGGGCGTCAACTTTGTCGAGCAGACGGAGCAGAAAGGCACCGGTCACGCGGTAATGATGTGCCGCGAGGCACTTGCCGGTTTTTCAGGCGATTGCGTGGTGATCGCGGCGGATATGCCGCTGGTGAATGCCGAGACGCTTAAGAACCTGATCACAGCTCATCGTGCGGCGACGGCGTCGGCTTCGCTGGCGACCACGGTACTGGACGACCCCACGGGATACGGGCGGATCATCCGCGATGGGAAGGGCGAATTCACCGGCATCGTTGAGCATCGCGACTGTACGCCGGCACAACTGAAGATCACGGAAGTCAATCCCAGCTATTACTGCTTCGACGCCGAGGCGCTTTTTGCCTCGCTCGACAAGATCACACCGAACAACGCCAAGGGCGAATATTACATCACCGACACCCTCTCGATTCTTCGCGGCGAAGGCAAGCGCGTCGTCGCGCCGGTCAAGCTGCCTGCCGAGGACGCGACGGGCATCAACTCGCGTGCCGAATTGGCCATGGTCAACGGTCTCATGCAGCGGCGCATCCAGGCGGGGTGGATGGAGAGCGGGGTCTCGATTGTTGACCCGGGCAATACGTGGATTGAGTGCGACGCGCAGATCGGTCGCGACACGGTGATCCGCCCGTTTACGTTTATCGAACGGGGCGCGAACATCGGGGCGGGCTGCACGGTCGGGCCTTTTTCGCATGTTGCGTCGGGCTTGAGCGCAGCGGACGGCACGACGATCGGTCCTTCCGCCACCGGTGGATTCGACGCGGCGGCGAATCGCATGACGTCTCAGCAGACCAGTAAACGAACGGTGCAGGTGGTTCGCAGGCCGCCGGCTTCGTCAGGTTGTCCATGAGGAGGCTTCGCCCATGATCAACCCAGATGGAGAACTCAAAATCTTCAGCGGTCGGAGCAATCCGGCACTGACGGACGCGATCTGCAATTATCTGGAGACGCGCCCCGGCCGGGCTCATGCGGAGACATTTCCCGACGGCGAACTGTTCGTGAAGCTGAACGACGACGTTCGCGGGCGAGACGTTTTCGTCGTTCAACCGACATGCCGCCCGGTGAACGAACACCTGATGGAACTGCTGGTATTCATGGACTGTCTGCGGCGCGCTTCGGCACGGCGCATCACGGCGGTGCTGCCGTATTACGGCTATGCCCGACAAGATCGCAAGGATGAGGGGCGGGTTCCGATCACGGCGAAGCTGGTGAGCAATCTGATTCGCGAGGCGGGAGCGGACCGGGTCCTGACGATGGACCTGCACGCGGCGCAGATTCAGGGGTTTTTTGATATTCCTGTCGATCACCTTCAGGCCGAGCCTGCCTTCACGAAGCATTTCAAGAATCTCGACTACAAGAATGTCGTCTTCGTGAGCCCTGACGTGGGCAACGTCAAGCGGGCCCGAATGTACGCGGAGAAGATGGGCTGCGATCTGGCGGTGATCGACAAGCGTCGCACGAGCGGCAGCACGGCGATCGTTCACAACATCATCGGCGAGGTCGAGGGTCGTGACGTGGTCATGATCGACGACATGATCGCCACGGCGGGAACGGTGTGCGAGGCGGCCCGGGTGTGCATCGAGCGCGGGGCGAAGAGTGTCCGCGGCGCGGCGACGCACGCGGTGTTCGCCGGACCGGCCCTCGAGCGACTGAGTAATGCCCCGTTCACGGAGATCGCCGTGAGCGACACGATTCCAATTTCCAACGAAGTGCGCAAGCGCCTGCCGAATCTGGTTCAGCTCAGCGTGGCTGACATCTTCGGCGAGGCGATCGCGCGGATACACAAGCATCGATCGGTAAGCAGTTTGTTTCACAACAACGACTAGAGGTAGTAGACGATGGACATTCCAACACTGAAGGCTGAACCCCGAAAGTCCGCGGGCTCCCGCGCTGCGATGCGCCTGCGCCGCTCCGGCAAGCTTCCGGCGATCATTTACGGTCACAAGCAGGATCCGGAGCCGGTCACGCTGAACTATCGCGAAGTAGAGATTCAGCTTCGCCACGGGGCGCACCTTGTGACGCTCGACCTGGGCTCGAAGAGCCAGCCGTGCCTGTTCAAGGACGCGCAGTACGACCATCTCGGGGCGAGCATCCTGCACATCGACCTTGCGCGGGTGGACCTGAACGAGCGGGTCACGGTCAAGGTGCCGATCGAGCTTCGCGGCACGCCGAAGGGCGTGGCCGACGGCGGCGTGCTCCGACAGGAAATGAACGACATCGAGGTGGAATGCCTCGTCACGAGCATTCCCGAGCATATTCGGGTGAACGTGTCCGACGTGGCACTCGACCAAGTGCTCTATGTGAAGGACCTTCAACTGGGCGCCGGGATCACGGCGACCAGCGATGCCGATTCGGTGGTTGCGACGGTTCGTCTGCCCCTGGTTCAGGCGGAGACGACGGACGCCGCACCGGTCGAGGGCGCTTCGACGGAGCCGGAAGTCATCGCCAAGGGCAAGGAAGACAAGGAAGAAGGCGAAGCAGAGAAGGAATAAGACATCGCCGTCCGGCATCGCGATGGCCCATTGCAGAGCGGCGGCATGAAGCTGATCGTTGGACTAGGAAACCCCGGGCGACAGTACGCCGAGACCCGGCACAACGTGGGTTTTCGCGTCGCCGATGTGCTGGTCGATCGATGGCAGCTTGGATCGGGCAAGGACAAGTTCTCCGGCCTGATCTTCGAGGGGCTTGTGGCGGGCGTGAAGGCCTGCGTGCTGAAGCCCATGACATATATGAACCTGAGCGGCAAAAGCGTCGTCGCGACGATGCAATTTTTTCAGACGCCGCTTGAGGATGTGATCATCGTGTCCGACGACGTGGACCTGCCTCTGGGCAAGCTGCGGATGCGGGCAACGGGTTCGGCGGGCGGTCAGAAGGGATTGGGCGACATCGTTCGCTGCCTGGGCAGCGAGGAAATCGCCCGACTGCGAGTTGGAATCGGGCGTCCGGCCCGGGGCGACATCGCGGACTTCGTGACGTCGCCGTTCGCGAAAGATGAGAGGGAAACGATCGACGAGGCGATCCCGAAGGCGGCCGATGCCGTCGAGAAGTGGATCAAAGAAGGAATCGCCGCGGCGATGAACGATACGAATCGGGAAAACGACAAGACGTGACGCGTCGCCATTGAGGTTGCCCGGATAGCGTACTTCCGTGCGGCGCGACTGGTAAGGAGTAGTGACTTGTGAAGAGTTATGAAGCGATGTTTTTGATGGATCCGGCGATGGCGACGGATGAAGCGGCGGCGGAGGCTGAGATTAAGCGACTGCTTGGTCGCGCGGAGGCGAATGTCCTCGGCGTGAAGAAGTGGGACGAGCGCAAGCTGGCCTATCCGATCGGCCCGAACAAGCGCGGACTGTACATGCTCTGCTTTTTCGAGGCAGCGCCGGAAAAGATCGCGCCGCTGGAGCGCGACGCGCAACTGAGCGAGAAGACGGTTCGGGTGATCATCCTTCGTCACGACAAGCTGACGCCTGAGGCGATTGAGAAGGCGTTTAACGCACCGCCTCCGCCGAAGGCGCCGTCGCGCGGCGATGACTGGGGCGGCGGACGCGAGCGGTTCGGCGGCGATCGCTTCGGTGGAGACCGCTTCGGCGGTGAGCGCCGCGATCGGGGCGGCGAAGGCGAGGCCGCGACGGCCACGGCGAAGTCGAGCGACGAGGACGACGACGTACCCGACCTGGATGCCGACGACGCAGACGACAAATGATCGGCTGAGAACAAGAGACGATCCGCGAGGAGCAAGGAGCAACGCATGGCGAACTATAACAAGGTCATCCTGGCCGGGAATCTGACCCGCGACCCGCAGCTCTCGTTTCTGCCGAGCAATACGCCGGTCGTCGAGTTCGGCATGGCGATCAACCGCCGGTGGAAGTCGCAGACGGGTGAACAGCGCGAGGATGTGACGTATGTGGATATCCGGGCATTCGGTCGTCAGGCCGAAACGCTTAACCAGTACATGAACAAGGGCAAACCGATCCTTGTTGAAGGTCAGCTCCGCTTCGATCAGTGGGAAGGAAAAGACGGCCAGAAGCGCAGCAAGCTCTACGTGGTGGTCGATAACTTCCAGTTCCTCGGCGGGCCGGCCGGTGACTCGAACCGCGGCGGTCGCACGGGCGGCCGGGCTCCTGAACCGGCACGTGCCGGCGGCGGCGGCGGTAACAGTGGTGGTGGATACGACGAAATGCCGCCGATCGACGAATCGTCCGGCGGCGGTGACAATATTCCGTTCTGAAGAGTGCAATCGGACGCGACGAAAGGACAGAGAAAAAATGCCTCCCTACAAGTCGTTCAAGAAAAAGGATGACAAGAAGCAGAAGCGCTCGAAGGTGCGCGAGCCCTCGAAGTGCCGCTTCTGCCGCGAGAAGGTCACGGAACTGGACTACAAGGACCTCGGCACGCTATTGAAGCTGGTCTCGGGCCAGGGCAAGCTCTTCTCCCGCAAGAGAAGCGGCAATTGCGCGGCACACCAGCGTTCCATGAAGCGCGCCGTCAAGCAGGCCCGATTCATCGGCCTCATGCCGTTTTGCGGATAGGAGTGATTGATTCATGAAACTGCTCTTACGAAAAGACATTGTCAAACTGGGCCTCTGCGGCGACATCGTCGAGGTGACGTCGGGATACGCCCGGAATTACCTTCTGCCGCATCACCTGGCGCTTGAGCCGACGAAGGCGAATCTGAAGGCGATCGAGGAAGACAAGAAGATCGCCGCGGCCGAGCGTGCGCGGGTCCGCGAGGTGCTGCTGAAGACCTGCGAGCGGCTGACGGGTCAGGAAGTGACGATCAGCGCCGCCTGCACGCCGGACGGACATCTGTATGGCTCGGTCGGCCCGCGGGAGATTTCCCACGCGCTGGTCCAGGAAGGCCACTCGGTTCATGCCGACCAGATCAAGATGTCGCACAACATCAAGGAAGTCGGCTCACAGGAAGTGCCGGTTGTGCTGGCGGATGATATCCGCGCGACGATCAAGGTATGGGTCGTGGCGGAGAAGATTGCCGGCGATCTTGACGATGAGGGTGAAACGGAGGTCACACATGTCGCCGACAACGCCGACGCAGGCGTCGCAACCCAGACCGACCCCGGCAGCGCGGACGACTGACCCGATCGCCGGGGGTCGCATCCCTCCGCAGGACCTCGAAGCCGAGGCGAGCCTTCTGGGCTCGATGCTGCTGGACAAGGATGCGATCGGCCTCGTGCTGCAGATCATTCCACGCGATGAGTCCGGTCGATTGTATCGACCGGACCATCGCTTGCTTTATGAAGTCCTGATCGATCTTTACGACCTCAACCGCCCGATCGACCTGATCGTGCTGGAGGACGAACTGCGCCGGCGCGGGCTCCTGGAGGAGATCGGCGGGCGCGATTATCTCATCGATCTCTGCCGGTCCGTTCCCTCTGCCGCCAACGCGGAATACTACGCCCGAATCGTCCGGGACAAGGGCCTGCTGCGCGACCTTGTTTCGTGCACGAGCGACATTCTTCATGCGGCGTATGACTCGCACGACGACGCGGGCACCGTTCTGGACGACGCGGAGAAGAAGCTCTTCGCGGTGACGGAGCAGCGCGTGAGCAACCAGGCGGTCCCCATCCGCGACTTCCTGGATGAGACGATGCGGCAGATCGACGTGTTTGAAGAAGGCATGCTGACCGGCGTGCCCAGCGGTTTTACCGAGCTGGACTCGATGCTCGGCGGTATGCAGAACGGCGACTTCCTCGTTGTTGCCGCGCGACCGAGCATGGGCAAGACGGCGCTGGGGCTTTCGATTCTGGAATACGTCGGCATCGTGGAGAACATTCCGTGCGCGTTCTTCTCGCTGGAAATGAGCAAGCTGCAGGTGGCCCAGCGCATGATGTGCTCGCACGCCCAGGTCGATCTGCACAAGCTTCGTCACGGGCGGCTGACCGACTCCGAGAAGACGAAGCTGAAGCTGGTCTGCGGCAACATGCGCAATTACAAGATCTTCGTGGACGATACGGCGGGGATGAGCGTCATGGAGCTGCGGGCCAAGGCGCGGCGGCTCAAGATGCTGCACGACATTCGCATCGTCTTTGTCGATTACCTTCAGCTGATGTATGACCGGGCATCAAGGGAGAATCGGCAGCAGGAAATTTCCGCCATTAGCCGCGGCCTTAAGGCGCTGGCCCGCGAGTTGAACATTCCGGTGGTCGCGCTTGCCCAGCTCAATCGGCAGGTCGAAGGCCGGGAAGGCAATCGCCCGCGCATGAGCGATCTGCGAGAGAGCGGGGCCATCGAGCAGGACGCCGATGTGGTCATCCTGCTGCACCGCGAGGAGTATTACCTGAACAAGAAGAAGACGGGCACGTCCGAGGGGATGGACCTGGCGAACAAGCTCAAGGGCAAGGCGGAGTTGATCGTCGCCAAACAGCGAAACGGACCGACCGGGGACGTCGAGCTGCACTTCAATCCGCAGTTTACCCGGTTCGACAATGCCGCCCCTGCGTACATCCACGACACAGATTACGAGCCGGGCCGCTACGGCGGGGGTACCGATATGTCAGGCGGCGCGGCGGACGATGCGCCGTTCTGATCCGTCCGCCTGGTGAGCCCATACACAGCGTGATTACAAAGGGGATTCGAAGGCCTGCCGTGCGCGGATGAGGTCCTGGGCGACTGATGAGCCGCCGGTTCGTGTCAGTATCATGTCACCGGTGAAGCCTGCCTCTACGAGCGCGGCGAGCAGCGCCGGCGGGCTGAGCTGCCCCTCCCCCATCGCCACTTCATGGCCCATGGCCCCGGGTGAGCCCGCGACGGCGTCGCGCGTTCGGGTCAGGCCGATCCTTCCACCGAGCAGCTCGGCGACGCGATGCGGATCTTCTCCCTGCATGAGCATGGCGCCGGTGTCGCAGCAGGCCATAAGGGCCGGGCAGTTGATGTCAGCCAGGAGGTCGCGAAGCGCGGTGGTGGTGAGCCCGGATGTTTCGATGGCCACGGTGACGCCGAGGCGATCGGCGTCTTCGGCGAGGATGCTGAGTGTCTCACGAATGCGCGGGGCGACTTTGCTATCAGAGGTGTTTGAAACGGGGCCCAGCAACGTGGAAACGGCGGGCACGCGCATCTCTGAGGCCAGGGCGATGATGCGACGCATCGCGTCCAGGCGACGGTCTCCGGTTGCGGGATCGTCGTAGCCGCTGCCGCCGTGAGGGCCTCGCAGGCTCGACAATCGGAGGCCGAGATCGTCCAGATGCTTCTTGAAATGGCGCTGGGCGGAGCGGGACATTTCGTCCGGCGAGACGGGGCCACGGAGGGCGCAAACGTCGAGGGTGCGGAAGCCGAGGCGACGGGACACGTCGAGGGCCTCGCGGATTTCCAGCTTGAGATCGTCGAGGCATACGGCCAGTCGCGGCCGGCTGATATCATGGTTTGGCATGGCTCTTTACGCCTATTGCAGGGGCCGACAACGCGGGCGGACCCGAATGGAGGGGATTGTAGCCTTTACTTCGCGTGCGCGAACGTTAATCTGCATTGCGACGTTTCTCTTCGGGGAGGATCGCCGTCGTCGCGATCCCGTTATTACTTCATGCCATGCCGCTGAGTCGGAGGCCGGATCACAAGGAGTTATGTAAGAATGAATGTGAAACACATCAAGACCATTGCCGCCATTGGGTGCTGCGCGATCTGTGCCGTGAGCCTTCTGCCGAGCGCGGAGGCCCAGCCGGGGCATACCCGATCAACGCCGAAGAAGAAGGCCGGCGCCTTCAAGCCTGCCCAGGAACTCGAGCAGATGATGGAAGGTCAGAAGCACCTCTTTGGCGGGATCAAGGCAGGCATTCTGGACGAGGCATGGGACGATGCCGTGATCAAGGCATGGATACTCGCCGAGATGGCGAATGCCAACCAATTCCAGAACTCTCACGCGGATTACAAGAAGCTTGCGAGCCAGATGTCGGAGCAGTGCATCGACCTGGCCAAGACGCTCAAGAAGCACGACGCGAAGGAGTCGATGGCGAAGTTCAGCGCCATCGGGAAGACCTGCGGCGCGTGCCACGATCAATTCGGCAAGAAGCACTAGACTGCAAATCGCGAGAGGGCCCCTTAAGAAGGTCAGGGGCCTTCTCGCGAATACCTTTCAGCCTTGGGGGATTAACTCATCGACGAGGATCAGAGCGACTCGGCCTTTGGGCCTGAGGAATCGGTCCGCGCATACACAGACAACGAGCGGACTATTGCGATTGATCATGATTGGGATGAAGGGACGAGCCGCGTTTATCGGTAAGGAGATTACTGGGCGGCGGCGACGCGATTGCGCTCTTCCTGAGCCTCACGCTGGCGGGCGAGGAGATCGCGAAGGGCAGAGTCGCTGACCGGGACGAACTTACCGCGTGAGGCCGCGGCGATTTCGGCGAGCTCGGGCTGCTTGGCCGCCTCACCGAGGGCGATGACATTGACGATCGCACCGCTCTGTTCAGCGGTGGCGGCGAGCTTCTGAAGCTCTTCGGCGTCAACGGTCTTGGCCATGACCAGGAAGACCTGATCGGCGTACCAGCCGGAGGTCACGCCCAATGCGGCGCTGAGATTGGTGCGGCCGGCATAGGTCCGTGGTGAAATCGTCAGGCGACTGCCTTCCAGATCACCGACCGGCTCAGCTACCTCCACCAGGGCTTCGCCGCCTTCACCGTATGTCTGGGCGATACCGTACCGCTTTGAGCCGGGAACGAATGAGGCGTTCACCGCATTAGTCAGAGAGGCGATCTCGTGGATGTAGGGTGTCATGGCCGAGTCGCCGTCAACGACGTAGCCGATGATGCTGCCGCTGAGCGGAAGGCCGAAGTAGGTGTTGAGCGGGTCGGCGGAAGCGAGTGCCAACGGAGCACCGGACAACCCTGCGTTTGCCTCGGGAAGAGCAACAGTATCAACGCGCGTCACCGTCTGATGGACGGTCGGCTTACCCGAACCACTTAAGGCGAAGTACCAAGCGGGGAGACCGACGAGAATCGCAGCGATGCCCAAGACCGCCGAAGCGCGTCCGAAGGTGACGTGGCGCTTTAGGCCGGGATTTGCCGGACGGCGAGCTGCCGCAACCCGAGGCGCAGCCGCCTGGACCGGGCTTGCCTGCGAAGGCGCCTCACCGATCAACGGCGGGCGAGAAGGTCGCGATGAAGCTGAGGCCGGTGAAGATTGGTGGGAAGTTGGAACTGCAGTAACAGTGCGACAATGCTGACACCGGCAGCGACCGCCGGCGAAGGCATCGTTGAGGACGAGTATTCGTCCGCAGAACCTGCACTGTACTCTCAGAGGCATCGGGGCTCTCCCGATAAGAATCCACCCGGAGCGAACGCCCACAGCTTCCCAAAACCGGGTCGCCGCTAACACATTCTATACAGCGACTTTATCAAAGGCTGCTGCACGAATGTTCGGCGACCGCGTCAAGTCGTCAGAGCGACGGCTGCGGCTTCACCCTTCTGAACGCCAAATATACATGAATGTCGGCCTATTTGTCCAGAAAAAAGGCAGGTTTAGGTTCAAAAAATTGATATTTGTACCTGCCGCGGGGGGTGCCGGGGACTGTGCGTATATGTTGGGCGCCCACTCCATGGGCCGCAGGTAACGCACGGTAATCGCCCTTTTCAGGCCGGCACGGGCCTTCGCGGCGTCGATAGCGTCGGTCAGGGTGCCGATACGGTCGATCAGGCCGGCCGAAAGGGCCTGCTCGGCGTTGTAAACTCTGCCGTCAGCCAGCTTTAGGACCTCTTCCCGGGTGAGTTTCGGCCGTCCCTCGCAGACGACCCCAACAAATTGTTGGTAAAACCCGTCGACGAGACCCTGAAAAATTTCTCGCTCCTCGGCCCGCATTTGGCGAAATGGGCTGCCTGTGTCCTTGTAGGGCCCGGACTTGATGGCATCCGACTCGATCCCCA
>CAZCGF010000159.1:0-3269 GCA_964498115.1 uncultured Planctomycetaceae bacterium
ATTCGGCATCGCTCGCACGACGCGCACCAGTCCGCCGCCCAGTTCCTCCGCCACGCGCCGCGTCGAGACGCCCGCCATCACGCTGACAAAAACATGGTCGGCCGTCACCGCCGGCAGGATCGTGCGCGCCGCCTCGGCGAAGCGCTGCGGCGTCACCGCGATCATCACCAGCCGCGAATCCTTCACCACCTCGGCATTATCGCAAACGCTCACACCGGCGATCGGATGCGCATCGAGCTTCTTGCTGTAAGAGATGGCGATGCGCTCGGCGCTCAGGTAGCCGCTCTCGATCAGCCGGTTGACGATGATCCCCGCGATGTGGCCGCTGCCGACAACGCCGAGTGCGTATTTATGGTCGTGGGACATGGTTCGTATCGCTCGCTCTCGCTCAATTTCGGGCCATTTCATTGTATGCATCGGCCAGCGGGGCCAGTGCCTTCGTCCATTCGTATCGGTCAGCGAACGCCCGTCCATCAGGACAAGGTCCCGCCATCGCCGCACGGCAGGCCGCGGCGATGCTCCCCGGCGAGCCCGGTGCGCAATAGTGCGCCAGATCGCCGAAGTACTCCCGCACCGGCGGCACGTCCGCCACCACAATCGGCGTCCCCGCGGCCAGCGCCTCCATCGCCGAAAGCCCCGGCGTCTCGATATACGAGGGCTGTACGCACGCCTTCGCCCCGCGCCAGATGGCCGACATCTCGGCATGATCGACGCGCTCGCGAAACTGCACATTGCCGCCCGCCGCGTCGCGCACCGCCGCCGCATATCGCCCGCTGCCCTGCGACGCCTGCCCGATCACCATCAGCGTCTCACCCGGCAGTTCGCGAAACGCCTTCACAAGATGGAGCTGATTCTTCCTCGGACCGATCGCCCCGGCGCACACAAACATCTTCCGCTCCGCGCCCGCCGCGTGCGTCTCGGGCCTGTTGATCCCGTTCATAACCACGCGAAACCGCTCTCGCGGAAGCCCCGGAAATCTTTCGATGATATGTTCCATCTCGGCAACGGAATTCGGCAGGATCAACCGCGCGTGTCGAAGTATCTCCGCCTGTGCATCCCGCGCCGCAGCGGCCCCCTGACCATCCCCGCGCCCCAGCAGACCCCGCAGCCGTGCCCGAGTGCCGTCCGACAGGCACTTCCTCAGGATATTGCGCGGAAACTCATAAGCATCCGCCGGCACCGCCGACTCCAGATCCCAATAAACGCTCGACAACACATAAGGCCTGCCCCGCGCGATCGCATTCCGCGCCTGCGCCAGCGTCTCAATCGGCCGCGTCAGATTGAACAAATGTACGATGTCAACGTTGGAGAGGTCCGGCGTCGGCGAGTAATCAATTGTGACATGATGCCCGAGACTTCGGAGAAACTTCGCCGTCTCCTCCATCTGCACCGTATCGCCGCCGGGGTGGGTCGGCGTGTCCGGCCGGTTCTGCACTAAGATGCGCGGCACGCCGAAGGCTCCCGCGAGAGATAAGCCTGAACCGCCCGCGCAATCCGCTCCGACGCCTTGCCGTCGCCGTATGGGTTGCACGCCTGCGCCATCGCGTCATACGCCGCGGCGTCGTCCAATAGTTCCGTCGCCTTCGACACGATCCGCCCGCGGTGGGGGCCCACAATGCACGCCGTCCCCGCCGTCACGCCCTCGGGCCGCTCCGTCTGATCGCGCAGCACCAGCACCGGCTTGCCCAAGGTCGGCGCCTCCTCCTGCACCCCGCCCGAGTCCGTGAGAATCAAATGCGCCGCCTTCATCGCCGACACAAACTCCGGATAGTCCAGCGGCGCCGTCAGCTTGATTCGTGGATGCCCGGCCAGCAGCCGATTCGTCGTCGCCACGACATTCGGGTTCGGATGCACCGGGTACAAGACTTCGATCTTGTGCGATTCCACCAGGTCGCGAATCGCCCCGCAGATTTCCTCCAGCGGCGCGCCGAAGTTCTCCCGCCGATGCGCCGTCACCAGCACCAGCCGGTTCCCGTTCACCGGCTCGTGCACGCTCGGCAGGTCTTGCTCCACCGCCCACAGCAACGCGTCAATGACCGTGTTGCCGGTCACGTGCACGTGCTCCGCGTCGATGCCTTCTCGCAGGAGGTTTTCCTTCGCCTGCTCCGTCGGCGCAAAGTGCAATTCGCCGAGGTGCCCGGCAATCACGCGGTTCATCTCCTCCGGGAAGGGCGAATACTTCTGATGCGTCCGCAACCCCGCCTCAATATGGCCAAAGGGGATGCGCCGGTAATAGCAGCATAGCGCCGCGACCATCACCGTCGTCGTGTCGCCCTGCGCCAGCACCATCGCCGGCTTCTCCCGCGCAAAGACCTCGTCCAGCGCCGGAATCATCCGCCCCGTCAGATCGGCCAGCGACTGATCCGGCCGCATCAGGTCGAGGTCGATATCCGCCGTGATCTTGAAGAAATCGAGAATCTGATCGAGCAGTTGCCGGTGCTGCGCCGTCGCCAATACGTGCACGTCGGCCCAGCCCTGCCGGATGAATTCGTGCACCACCGGCGCGACCTTCACCGCCTCCGGCCGCGTGCCCACCACCATCATCACTTTCGGCTTCGTGCTGCTCATCGCGGCTGAGTATAATCCGCCGCGAGGTCACTCGAAAGGATGGAACCATGGGCGAACGCCTGAAGCAATTCCGGGAATTTCGCGAGAAGATGAACGAACGCATCCTCGCCGCGCAGAATCTCAACATCAACCGCTTCTTCACCCTCGACGGCGCTGCCTACAAGTCCGGCGCCTGCGACGAACTGACCAAGGAGTTCGCCGGCCTCTCCGCGTCGATGGTCCTGCGCTGCGACGACTGCATCGCCTACCACGTCATCCGCTGCAAGGAGTGCGGCGCGACCGACGAGCAGCTCATGGAAATCTTCAACGTCGGCCTCATCGTCGGCGGCAGCATCGTCATCCCGCATCTCCGCCGCGCCGTGGCGCTGCTTGATGAGTTGAACGCCGAAGCAAAGTAACCGCGCAGCCCTTGCCCGGAGCAGATCATGCCCTGCATCAGAGCACCCATTCGACGCGGCTTGCCGTTTGGCGAGGTTGTCATGCTGGTTCTCATTGCGGGATGCGCTCCTGCGCCCCTCGAAATCTCCATGTCCGACCAGCGCGAGATCAAGACCAGCGAGACTTTCGTTCGTTCGCGCGTAAAGGTTGAAAAGCCGTGGAGCACTGGGTCGTTCCAGATTCGCACCGATGGGGTGACGGTGGACTTCGCGGATTCTGAGATCATTGGCTCCACTGCCGATACGCCGCCCAACAAGTATTCG
>CAZCGF010000159.1:3369-10122 GCA_964498115.1 uncultured Planctomycetaceae bacterium
TACGGCGCAGGCATCTACCTGAGCAACTGCGACAACGTCACCATCAAAAACTGCCGTGCCCGCGACGGCCAGAACGGCATCTGCCTCGTCAACTGCAATAACGCCACCATCATCAACAACGACATGTCCTTCATGTCCGGCTGGGGCCTCGCTATGTGGCGCTCCAATCACTGCAAGGTCCTCGGCAACCGCTTCGACTACTGCATCCGCGGCTACTCCCACGGCGTCTACGCCCGCGGTCAGGACTCAACCGGCATCTTGGTCTACGAGCAGTGCTCCGACAACATCTTCGCCTACAACCGCGCCACCCACGGCGGCGACGGCTTCTTCCTCTACGCCGGCCACGAGACCACCCAGCGCACCGGCGAGGGCGGCTGCAATCGCAACATCGTCTACCGCAACGACTTCTCCTACGCCGTCGCCAACGGCATCGAGGCCACCTTCTCCGACGGCAACATCTTCCAGGAAAACAAACTCCACCACTGCGTCCACGGCGTTTGGGCAGGCTACTCGTCCAACACCATCATCAAGGGCAACGACATCGCCGACTGCGACAACGGCGTCTCCATCGAGCACGGCCGCGGCAATCAGATCGTCGCCAACGACTTCGCCCGCTGCGGTAGGGGGGTTTGGCTCTGGTGGGATGACGACAAGGACCTGATCGCCAGCCCCTACGGCCAAAAGCAGGGCCACGACTCCGCCCGCGAGTCAATCCGCAGGAACCTGTTCGATGCCTGCAAAGTCGCAGTGCTCGCGACGACCAGTAAGGATGTCACGCTGGAGCAGAATCGCTTCGCCGACTGCGAGACCCCCATCCGCCTCACCGGCGAAACCACCGTCACCCGCTTCTTCGACAACGCCATCGAGTCAGGAATCATCGACAATCAGACCACAACCAAGCTGGAGGGAGTCGAAAACAAAGCCGGCTCCGGCGTTAGCCAGAAGGGCCCCGTCAACGTCGCCCGCGACGAGTGCGCCGACGACTTCGTATCCGGCACGCGGAGCCGTGAGCGACCCAATCTCGACCCGCCGCCGGGACGGACATCAATTAGCAAATCGCACAACGTTGCATTGCCGCCGCCGCTCAAAGATATTCCCGAAGGCAAGGGGCACATCGTTATTGATGAGTGGGGGCCATACAACTTTCGGGATGTACGCGTCTTGTGGGGGCCGAAAACCTCCTGTGGGGATCGCCGCATTCGCGTGCTTGGTCCGGACAAGCCCTTTTCTATCAGGGAGGTGCTTGGCGGATCGAAGCTCCTTGTTGAGCCCACAACCGGCCGCACGCCAGCCACCGTTACTTTGGGTGCGAGAGGCGGGGAGGTGAGCGAGAGTTATTTTCTTCTCGCGATCCAGGTTGGATCGGACGAGACATTTACCTTCGCGGGATTCCAATGGCAGGCCGATTGGGATGTTCAATTCTTCAAGTGGTCGAATGAACTTGACCCGCGAGAAGGGGAAGATAACTGGACAAAGATAATCTCCGCCCCGCCAATTCTCCGAGAGCACGCCGAGTGCATAGACTACGTCTGGCGTGGTGGAGGGCTTGCTCCGAGTCTGCCGGTCGATCGATTCGCGATGGTAGCGACCGCGACGGTCAAATGGCCGGTTGAAGTCCGGATTGGGTCGGAAGTCTTCTATTCTGAGCGCCTGAAGACCATCTCCGACGACGGGGTGCGTGTCTTTCTTGACGGGAAAAAGGTCATCGACAACTGGACATGGCACGTGCCGACAGAAGACTTTGCCGACGTCGATCTTGCCGGTGAGCACGAAATCCGAATTGAGTACTTCGAGATCGACGGGCACGCCCAGATGCAGTTTGCCATCGAAAATCGCTGACCGACCACCTGTCTGGGGCTCTATCTGATTGTAGTTATCGGGTCCGGCCGATCACCAGGCCCTGGACTTGGCTTGCCCCGTGAGGTTTGGGCCACGGCTTCGTTCACTCCCTAAGAGCCGACGAACCCCCCCGAAAGTCGCTAAATGATCCAGATCGCCCAGCGCTTCCGCTTCCTGGTGAATCCTCATTTCGCCGAGATCCCCACCAGCAACACGATCCTCTACACCCGGCCCGGCCGCTTTCACATCCGCGGCTACAAAACCACCCTCACCCTCAAGTCCGTCGCCGCCGGCTGCATCCGCTACCGCACCCGCCAGACGCGCTACCTCGTCGACGACTCGAAGTTTCTCATCTTCAACCCCGGCCAGGAATACGACACCGACATCCTCCCAGAAGACCACACCGACGCGATGACCTTCTTCTTCCAGCCCGGCTTCATGGAAGGCGCCGCCCAGTCGCATCACCGCTCGATCGATGCCGAACTGGGTAGCGGCAGCGACGATCACGCACTCAAGGAGCACGGCTTCTTCGAGCGCCTCTACGCCAAGGAGGGAAAGGTCGCCGGTGTCCTCCGCGCCATCCGCGCCGACATCCGCCACATGCACGCCGATCCGTCCTGGCTGGAGGATCGCTTCTACGACCTGGCTCACGGTCTGCTCGACCTTCACGCCCAGACCAAGCGAGAGGTGGACGCGCTGCCGGTCCAGCGCGCCGCGACAAGGGAGGAGCTTTATCGCCGCCTGCATCACGCCCGCGATTTTCTTTACGCGTCTTATGCCGAGCCGCTGACGGTGCAGGATGCGGCGAAGGTCGCCTGCCTCTCGCCGTTCCATTTCCATCGAATGTTCAAGATGGCCTTCCAGCAGACCCCGATGAGCTATCTCCAGCAGCGCCGCCTCGATGTCGCCCGCGGCCTGTTGGCGAGGACCGAGCAGCCGATTACCACCATCTGCACCGATGTCGGCTTCGAAAGCCTCGGCTCCTTCAGTTGGCTCTTCCGCCGCAAGATGGGCCTGTCCCCGCGCCAGTTCCGCGCCGCCCTCCGCCCCGAAGCCGCCACCACCCCAACCGACTGCCGCCCGTAGCGGCCGGCGCCTCTGCCGGCCGTGGAGCGCAAGAAAACTATCCCGTAAAAACCGTCGCTTCGTCCACGAAGCACAGCTTGTTCCCGAACGGATCGCGCACGTAAAACGATCGCTCGCCCCACGGCCGCTTCGCGATCTCCCCGGCCGCGTCACCGTGCACGTCGCCCGGTTCAAACGCCGCCCCCGCCGCCCGGCACGCCGCATACGTCGCCTCAAGGTCATCGACGCAGAAGTACAGCCACTCCGAAAGCGGAACCGCCTCATACCCGTCGCCGTCCGCCTTCGGATCGAAGCACGCCAGTATCACCCCGCCGCAGTCAAAGTAGTGCCGCCCCAGCGACACCCGCACGCCGGTCTTCCCCAGCACCGCCCCGTAAAACCCCGCGGCCTCCTCAAGCGACGTCACCGGCAAAATCATCCGAAACAACTTCGCGCCCATGTTCATCTCCCGTCCCGGCGATCGACAGACATCCCGGGCCGTCGCCAGCCTACCAGATGCCGTTCCCCCCATTCAACGCGCCCCGAACCTCACGCGCCCGCTCCCCGCCTCCCCCGGCCCCGATTCTCGGAGCCGCCGCCCATTTGCCCCCACCCCCGCACCCAACCCCAAAGTCGCCCACCCCCCGGGACGATAATCCGACATGGCTCAACGCCGAAAAGAAAGAAACCGCGTCTCACTCGTCGAGCGAAAGCTCGCCGAATCCGGCGTCAAGCTCGACGGCCGCGTCCTGCCCCAGCACAACCCCGTCAGCGCCACGACCATCCACGGCAAGCCCGCCGTCATCTTCGGCTCCCTCTTCGTCGCCATGGGAATCTTCATCTGCCTCATGGTTACCGGCGTCATCCCGTCAAAAACGAAAAGCGCCGACGCGCCGCCCTGGGTCGGCGTCATCGCCGGCTCCATCTTCGCCATTGCCGGTCTGTGGGTCATGCTGCACGGCCTCGGCGGCGTCCTGCGACAACGCTGGTCGCGCAAGATGAAGCTCCGCTACGGCGACGAACTCTGGCGCTCCGACCACAAGTGGAACGAGCACTGCGCCCGAGACATGCAGGCCCGCGGCGTCCGGCAGATGCTCTTCGGCATGCTCTTCATGATCCTCTTCGCCGCCCCGTTCAACTTCATCATCTACGCAAGCCTCAAGGAAGGCTCAAAGGTCGGCCTCGTCTTCGGCTGCGTCAATCTCTTCGTCGCCGTCTACACCATTGCCTTTTTCTATCGCCTCGCCCGCTGGATGAAGTATGGCACCGGCCAGGTCCGCTTCCGCAAATGCCCCTACTACCTCGGCGAAAAACTCGAGCTCGACTACGTCCCCGCCCGCAAGCTCTCCAATGTCACCAAGCTCACCTGCACCCTCCGCTGCATACGCGAGGCATACATCACAACCCAGTCCGGCGGTGACACAACGACGACCATCGTCTCTTCCGCCCTCTACGAACAGACGCTCGACATCGCCGGCGACGCCGCGGCCTCTTCCTACGACCGATCCATCCCCCTCGCCTTCGACGTTCCCGCCGACGCGCCGACGACCTGTCTCATCGAAGCTCCCCCGACCTACTGGCAGCTCCAGGTCTCCGCCGAAACCCCCGGGGTCAATCTCAACTCCAGCTTCCTCCTGCCCGTCTATGCCCCGCGCGCTGTCCGCCCCGCGCCGACGCCGCCGCGCCCCGCACCCCAGCCCAATGCCAATCAACTCAAGGCCGCCATCGTCGAGGCCGTCGCCTCGCGCCGCTGACTGATGCCGCATCAGAACCCGGTCACTCACACTTCAGCGGCGCGCTGACGCGAAACGTATGCCCATCCGGGTGCACCAGTTCAAACTCGCGCACGCCCCATGGCTGGTCGGTTGGAGGGTCGCCGATGTTCATGCCGAGCTTCGTCGCCACGGCGTGGACCTGGTCGACCTCCGCCGGCGTCTTAAGCCACCAACTCATCCACACGCCGCCGGTATCGTCCGTCCCGACGTGCCGCGGCTCCGGCCCGCCGCGCGACCCCTGGCCGTCGTGGCAAAGAAAGATCTCGAATTCGCCGCAGCAGATGCCCGCAAACCCGGCGTCGCCGTGCTCATTGCGATCGGCCCCATGGGCGATCATGCCCCCGTCGTTCCACGAAAACCCCCGCCGCCAGCCCAGCTTCTCAAACCATCCGATGCTGGCAGGCACGCTGGAGACATTGAGAATCGGCGTAATACTCGTCAGCTTCATCGGCGCGTCCTTTCATCATATTGCGGCAGGCGATCGCTACTTCGCTCGCGGCGTCAGCTCCGCCGCGCGCTTGCCAAGTTCGTCGAGCGGCACATTCGCCTTTTGCGTCGCGATAAACCAGATATTCCCCTGCGAATCCCGCACCCCGCCGCCGCGTGCCCCCCAGAACTGGTCCGCCATCTCCATGACGACCGAGGCCCCGGCGGAAAGCGCCCGCCGAAACGTCGCGTCGCTGTCCGCCACGTGCACGTAGTTCATCGCCGGCATCACCGTAAACGCGCCGCGCGGCTCGCTCATCATGATGATAAACTCCCCGATTTTCACCTCGGCGTGCATGATGCTGCCGTCTCCCCTCGGCAACCTGAAAAGCTCCTCGGCATCGAATACGCTCTTCAGAAACTCGATCTGGGCCGCGGCATTCTCGATCAATAGATACGGCGTCACCGTTTGATAATTCGGCGGTACGGTTGACATGAGATCGCTCCTTTTCGGCTCGCCTTCTCTGGCGGCGTGCGGCCCGTTTTCAAGCGAGTCCGCGCCGGCCCGCTTCGGAGTTATAATACCGCAGGTCCTTTGACAGCCAGGAGCCGCCAGCATGATCCAGTACGTCGCAATGGGCAAGATTCCCCCCAAGCCCCACACCACCCACTACGAAGACGGCAAGCTCCTCATGGAGCACTGCCACACCCGCGAAGGCTTCGAAGGCGCCTTCTCCATCCTCTACTACCGCACCCCGCCCACCGACGAGAACGCCGTCGAGAAGCTCGCCATCCCCGGCTTCTGCCCCTTCGAGCCCCTCGCCGAGCAGCCGCTCCACCGTCGCCACATCAAGACCCAGGACATGAAGCTCAAGGGCGACTTCCTAGATGCCCGCCGCGTCATGATGTTCAACAGCGACGTCCAGATCAGCATGGTCAAGCCCACCGAAAAGAGCCCGCGCTTCTTTTCCAACGGCGACGGCGACGAGCTCTACTTCGTCAACCGCGGCAAGGGCCGCATCGAGACCCTCTTCGGTGTCCTCCCATTCAAAGACCGCGACTATCTGCTCATCCCCCGCTCCACCCCGTACCGCATCCACTGGGATGGGCCCGATCCCGACTTCCTCGTCTTCGAGGGCCGCGGCTTCATCGATGTCCCCAAGGAGTGGCGCAACCGTCACGGCCAGATCACCATGTACGCCCCGTACTCCCATCGCGACTTCCACGGCCCCACCGAACTGCTCAAGTACGACGCAGCGCAGCACGGCACCGGCACCTTCCGCCTCGTCGTCAAGCGCGACGACGTCCTCACCGTCCACCTGCACAAGCATTTTCCGTTCGAGGTCGTCGGCTGGGACGGCACCGTCTATCCCGTTTCCTTCAACATTCACGACTACCAGCCCAAGACCAGCACCATCCATCTCCCGCCGACTATCCACCTCACCTTCGCCGGCAACGATTTCGTCGTCTGCAGCTTCGTCCCGCGCAAGGTGGACTACTTCGATCGCGGCGAGTCCAAGGCCATCCCCTGCCCCTACGGCCACGCCAGCGTCCACATGGACGAGATTCTTTTCTACGTCGCCGGCAACTTCACCAGCCGCCGCGGCATCGACGGCGGTTCCATCAGCCTCCACCCCGCCGGCATCCC
>CAZCGF010000160.1:0-3951 GCA_964498115.1 uncultured Planctomycetaceae bacterium
TTTGGGGGTTTGACTCGGAATACGCCTCGGTTAGACTCTGCCCAACTTCTGCCCGGCAATGGGCCGTGCCGAAGCAGCAACTGGTCATTACAACCCATTGCAACAGGATCAGGAGAGCGATCCATGCAGGAATATGAAGCCCTAAAGCAACTTGTGGAAGCATGCGCGGACGACGTAGCCAAGGCCGAAGGCGGCAACAAGGCGGCCGGAACCCGCGTTCGGAAGGCGATGCAGGATATCAAGAATGCCGCACAGAACGTGCGCAAGAAGATTCTTGAAGTGCGTTCCACGGACGACGCCGCGTCATAAGTATTGAATCGTCGGGGTCGCCCGTAGTGGATTCTGCCCCGGTCAGTTGATCAAAGGCCGAGCGATGTTGGTCCGTTCTGATCTCGCGCCCGGCGATCAGTCCTGGGACTCTTTCAACGGTTCACGCCCAGGAATCATCACCGGACGGGCAAGATCGAGTGCCCCCCAGTAGAGCGCCCCGACATGCCACCCCCGCCCATCATCGACCCGTCGACCCTTGACACAAGCCGGATCCTGCACGACCGGGATGAAATCTACAAATACTTGCCCCAGCGCCACGAGTTCGCCCAGCTCGACGGGATTATCCACGTAGACACCACGCACTACCACGCAGCGGGTATTCGTAACGTGCGCCCCGATGAATGGTGGTGCCGCGGTCACATGCCCGGCCATCCAATCTTTCCAGGCGTCCTCATGCTGGAGTGTGCGGCGCAATTAGCCGGCTTTGTGCAACACGAATTCGCGCCTTTTGAGGCGGGTTACTTCCTCGGTTTCGGCGGCGTCGAGAACTGCAAGTTTCGGGGAAGCGTCATTCCGCCTGCGCAGGTCATTTTGGTGGGGCGGATGACCGAGGCGCGCAAGCGCAGGTTCGTGTGCGACGTGCAATCGTACCTGGATGGCGAAATGGTCTTCGAGGCCAGCATCTGCGGCATGCCGCTGAAGATGTCCTCATAAGTCAGCTGCATTTATCAACTCGACCGATTCGTCGAACAGTCATTCTCAACTATCCCAATCTCACTCGGCCGCCCGGCCCCGTCTTCGTCGGACCGACCAACAGGACCATGCCCTTCGAAGCGACAACGCGCACCTTCGTGCCCTTGGCCAGAGGCATCATCGGAGCCGCCTGCCCCGCCTTCCATTTGCGACCGTGTACCTTCACCTCGCCGATCGCCGTGCCGCGGATTTCCATCGTCACGCGTCCCACTTCGCCGATCGGCTTGGCAATGGTCGCGCCGCATTCAGGACACCGGCCGCTCTCGTTTTCGTTAAGGTCGTAGCCGCACTTTGTGCAAGTGAGCCGTTTTCCACCGCGCGAGCGAAAAATGAGGTATGCCGCAATGGCAACGATCAGCAGTGGAATCGCCCATGCAATGGTAAGCTGGCTCATAGTGCAAACCCGCCAATTGCCTCATTTATTCTACCTAGCTACGATGTAATCAAGTTAACCTAAGCCATTGGGTGCAATCATATGCGCGTAGAAACTATCCGCGAGTGGTTCTGCCATGGTCGATGGGCCAATGATCGGATCCTCGCCGCCGCGAAGGAGCTGTCCGACGAAGTTCTGGACCGCAGGTTCGACATGGGCCCCGGTTCTCTCCGCGAGACTTTGCGTCACATCTACGGAGCCGATCGAATCTGGTTCGAACGCGTCGGCGGTACCAACGCCGCCGCCATGCCGCACGCCCGCGACCTTGCAACGATTCCCCAACTCATCGACGCCTCGCAGAAACTTGACGACGCCCGATCGACCTGGCTCGCCGGAATCTCTGACGAGGCCGTGCGCCAACCCATCAACTACAAGAACATGAAGGGCGAGCCTTACACCAACAAGCTCTGCGACATCCTCCTTCACGTCTGCACCCACGGCATCCACCATCGCGCTCAGGTCATGGCCATGCTGCGGCAGATCGGTAAGCCGCTGATCAACCTCGATTACATCTTCATGCGCATTGAACGTCCGACGCTGCGACTGGCCGACCAACGGACCATCGACGCACTCACCGCCAAAGGGCGAATCGTCGGCACGACGCTCAGCGACCCAGCCCTCCTCTGCGCCGGCACGCTCCGATACCTCCTCGCCTTCAGCGACTGGGCCAACGAGCAGATCTTTGCAATCGCAGCCGCGCTCGATGACGCCGCCCTCGACAGGCAGTTCGAGTTCGGCTGTGGCTCGCTGCTTAAGACGCTTCACCACATCGTCGCCGCCGAGTCAGGCTGGCTCGCCAACTGGCGCGACGGCGCTCGAATTGTCATCGCCCCGCCACAGCCCGGCAGGCCGGTCAGCGACATCAAGGCCGAGTTCGACCGAACCACGCAAGAGCGCCGGGCGTATCTCGAAGGACTGGACGACGCGTCGCTGCACCGCGAAATCACCGCGGACGGCGCGGAGGGAATTCGCCTGTATTTACGGCTCGGCGAAGTCATTCTTCAGGTCGCCGGCCACGGTATGCACCATCGCGCCCAGGCCCTCAACATGCTTCGGCGTGTCGGCGCGATGACACCAGCCCTGGACATGATCGGCTGGGCAAGGCAACGAGAATCTGCATAGGCAGTTGGGCGAGTGGAGACGTGACATGGAGCTCAAGACGCTTTCCGAATTCCTCAAGTACAGCAACTGGGCCAATGGCGAAATCCTCCGGCACAGCGAAAAACTCACCGACGCCCAGCTCGATCAGCCCTTCGACATGGGCCTGGGCTGTTTGCGCCGCACCTTGATTCATATTCACGCGGGCGAGCACGTCTGGCTCCAGCGCTGGCAGGGCCGCACCGAGACCCCTTGGCCAAATGAACTCGCAAAGACGCCCGTCGCCGAAATCGCCGCCCACTTCGCGACAACCTACGAAGAGCGGGCAACCTTTCTTTCCAAAGTCACCGACCGCGATCTGCAAAACCCGATCACCTACCGCGACTCCAAGGGCAGCCTCTTTAAGGCGACGCTCGGTGACATGATCATGCAGGGCATCCTTCACTCGACCCATCACCGCGCCCAGGCCGTCAACATGCTCCGCCGCGCAGCTGGCGCCGCCGTCGAGCTGGATTACATGATGTCGGTGCGAAAGCCCGCGTGATCGACCGCAACAAGATTCGATGAGGGCCGGCGTCCAAGGGCCCAGCAGTTGCTCGGACAAAGCGCCCACATCGACATGGTAGATTTCTTGTGACTCACAGGAGGACCTGATGCAGTTCGATCTGAAATCGTCAATCGAAATCCTGCGACGAACACCGGGCGTCCTTCGCGCAATGCTCGCCGGCCTCGACCGCCAGTGGACCCACAGCAATTACGGGAAGGACACTTTCAGTCCTTTCGACGTCGTCGGACATCTCATCGCCGGCGAAAAAAACGACTGGCTAAACCGCGTCAAAATCCTCCTCGAACATGGCGAGTCGCGTCCCTTCGATCCCGTCGATCGCTACGCGCAATTCGAAGACAGCCGGGGCAAATCGCTCGATCATCTTCTCAATGAGTTCGAGCGGCTGCGAAAATCCAACATGGAGGCGCTAGTGAAAATGGGTCTGACCGAGAATGACTACGCAAGAAGAGGCGTTCACCCCGCCTTCGGATCGGTCACGCTGAGTAACCTGCTTTCGACCTGGGTCGCGCACGACTTGAACCACATCGCCCAGATCGCCAAGTGCATGGCCACGCAGTACGAGGAGGCTGTCGGCCCCTGGCGTGAATTCCTCGGCGTCTTGCGAACACCGGTCACAAGAATGGACGCCGAAGGCGCATCTCGCCGCGCAGTCGCAATGAACGGCTGATTTCGCCATCGCTTGCTAAGCCGGCCGCTTCAAACTAGGATCATTTCGTTCGCTAGGGGTGTCCGCCAGATACGGACTGAGAGCCGGCCGCGCGAGCCGGAACCCTTAGAACCTGATCACCAATGTCCGCAACCGCGGAACGAGGTGCGTAGGGAAGCGGGC